>JAYTLW010000289.1:0-12820 GCA_043729025.1 Methylobacter sp. | reverse complement strand
GCCCGATCTGTTAGGGATTTTTCAACCGTTTTCGCCTGGAAAAGCGATGCCGCATCACGCTTGAGTTTTCTGGTGTTCCTGTTCGGCTTCGACATATTCCGCGCCAGCGCCATGCTGATGGTGTTTTATTCCGATCTCAGTATAGGACAAATGCTGGCGGTGTTCGGTTATCTCTGGTTTATGATGGCGCCGGTACAGGAAATCCTGAGCATACAATATGCCTTTTATGCCGCCAAGGCCGCATTAATCCGCATCAACCGCCTTAATGCGCTAAAACAGGAACCGCATTATCCCCATCTTGAAAATCCCTTCTTAAATAAAAAAACCGTCTCCCTACGTGTAGATAATCTGCATTTTAGCTACAGCGATGACCAATTCGCCGGGAGCGAATTGGCATTTACCCGCAGGGTGCCGGGCAGGACAGCCCGGCGTGACAAAATCCTCGACGGCATCCAGTTAAAAATTAAAGCCGGCGAAAAAGTTGCGTTGGTTGGCGCCAGCGGCGGCGGGAAATCAACCTTGATACAAACCCTGATCGGCCTCTATCCGCCCGACCACGGCCAAATTTATTTCGACGAAGTCCCCATCGACCGCATCGGCCTGGAAGTGGTCAGGGAAAATGTCGTCACCGTACTGCAACACCCCGTCCTGTTTAACGACACCATCCGCGCCAACCTGACCCTGGGCAAACCGGCTACCGATGCCGTATTATGGAATGCACTGGCTATCGCGCAATTAAAAGAAGCCGTTCAGGATCTGCCTCAGGGGCTGGACACCATCGTCGGTCGACTGGGCATGAGGCTTTCCGGCGGGCAAAGGCAACGCATAGCCATTGCCAGAATGATCGTCGCCGACCCTAAAGTGGTTATACTGGATGAAGCGACCTCGGCGCTGGACAGCGAAACAGAGCACAATTTGCATCAGGCAATGACAGCATTTTTAAAAGGCCGAACCACCATTATTATTGCCCATCGGCTGAGCGCCGTTAAACAGGCCGATCATGTTTATGTTTTTGAACAAGGTAAAATCTGCGAACATGGACGGCATGAAACCTTACTCAGCCAAAATGGCCTTTATGCAAAACTTTATGGGGAATATCAGTGAGGCAGATGAAAGACACAAGGCGAAAGGCAAAAAACACGCTGCCCCCCCTTTCGTCTTTCCCCCTTCGCCCTTCGCCTAAATAATTATGCCTGAAAACTACGATTTACACTGCCACTCTACCGCCTCCGACGGCGTATTATCGCCCACCGAATTAGTGCAACGCGCCCATGAACACGGCGTTACATCGCTAGCTTTAACCGATCACGATACCGTCTCCGGGATCATCGAGGCACAAGCAGCTGCGACGGCAACAGGCCTTAAATTAATACCCGGCATTGAGCTGTCAACCAGTTGGCAGAATAAATGTTTTCACATCGTCGGGCTGGGGATTAATCCTGCCTATACGCCGCTTGCTGAGGCCACCCGCAACCTGCAAACCATGCGTAGGGTACGCGCCGAAAAAATCGCCGATAAACTGGAGAAAAAACGCATCCCAGGTGCGTTGGCAGTCGTCCAAAAAGCCGCAGGAGACGGCATGATCACCCGCACCCATTTCGCCGATTTCCTGATGTCTCAGTTCCACGTAACTTCCCAACAGGAAGCTTTCGACCGCTACCTTGGCGCAGGCAAACCCGCTTTTGTGCCTACGACATGGGCTGACTTGGAACTGGCGGTAAACTGGATCACTGGATCAGGCGGCGTTGCGGTATTAGCGCATCCTTTACGTTACAAGCTGACTGCCAGCTGGATGAAACGCCTGTTATCGACGTTCAAGGAAGCCGGAGGCCAGGGCATAGAAGTCGTAACAGGCCGGTATAACGGCGACGAAATAAAAACCGCTGCCAATTACGCAACACTTTTTAAACTGGCCGGTTCAGTCGGTTCCGATTTCCACAGTCCGGCCAACCCATGGCTAGAGTTAGGCAGGCTCGCACCTTTGCCTGCACACATCAAACCGGTATGGGAGCTGCTTAGTTTATGAGCAATTATAACTTCAGACTAATTCATGGGGCGCCTGGTTTATGAGCTTTTGGAAAACCAAAAAACTATCTGAAATGACCACCGAGGAATGGGAGTCCTTATGCGATAACTGCGGCAAGTGCTGCCTGCATAAGCTGGAAGACGAAGACACCGGCGACATCTATTTTACCAGCGTGGTCTGCAACCTGATCGACCTGGGCACATGCCGATGCACCCGTTACAGCGAACGCACCCACTTAGTGCCCGAATGTCTGGACTTAAAACAACACGACTTTGCCGAATACAACTGGCTACCTACAACCTGCGCTTACCGGTTATTAAGCGATGGCGAAGAACTTCCAATCTGGCATCCGCTAGTATCCGGAAGCTCGGAAAGCGTTAAAGACGCAGGCGTTTCAATCAGCAGTTATGCGATGAAAGAATCGGAAATTGATGACTTGGAAGACCATATTATCGAATGGCTGGATTAATATCCGCCGGATGTTTTGCAGCGACAATTAAGAATGTGGCGATTAACAACGCTGTAGGTTTAAGGTGTGCGCCGCGCACTACTCAAGCCATTCATAAATCTCTGTCAAAGTTGCATCGCACTGACAGCAACTGGTGCCGCAGGAAGCACTCAAGGGCAGTTTGCGTACCTTGCCTTTGCTGATCCAAAGGTTCAACATACCCCGCAGGGCGTCTGCATCCATATTAAAATGCAGCACTAAATCAGCCAGGGCAATCCGGCGCTGTTGCCTTAAATAAACTCTTAAATCAGACAGGATCACTTAAAGTCTCCCGATTCGGTTTTACACTGATCGCGTCGGCATTTTTACCGAGCAACCACAGTCCGAATAATACCGCTAAAAACGCAAAAATTAAGCCCGTGATCCAAGCCAACGAGTAGTCAGGATGCCGACTATAGGTCATCGCCTGATAAAATAGGGTTGCGGTCATATAGGCAATACCGGTCGTCCAGAACACCACAAAAAAAGTCCAATTTGCGTTGGTTTCACGGTAAATGGCCGCAGTTGCCGCGACGCAAGGCGCATACAATAAAATAAACAACAGATAGGCGAAAGCCCCGGCTTTACCGTCAAAACTGTTCTGCATAGCGGCGAAGGTGTTGGTATTGACTTCCTGCTCGTTGGCCGCCGTCGCCATATCATCGATGCTGCCGATGTTCAAACCCAAGGGATCTAACAGATTATCTGCAACTGCTTGCAGGTTTTTAGGCACGGTCAAACAAGCGTTAATTAAAGCCTGCTCAAGATTGAACGGCGGCTTATCGGTAGCGCTCGCATCAGTCTCCCCAAACTGGCTGTATAAAGCGTCCAGGGTTCCCACCACCGCTTCTTTGGCTAATACGCCGGTAAAAATACCTACCGTGGCAGGCCAGTTGTCTTTTTCTATGCCCATCGGCTTAAAAATAGGGGTCAAGCTGCGACCGATCTCACTTAATACCGATTTATTGCTGTTTTCCTGACCGAATGAACCATCTGTGCCCAAAGCATTAAGAAAATTCAGCACTAAGACCATCGGTACAATGACTTTGCCGGCATTGAACAAAAACGACTTGAGACGATCCCAGGTTCTGGTAAAAACGCCGCGCAGCGTCGGCAGGTGGTAAGCGGGCAACTCCATAATAAAGGGAGCTGATTCGCCTTTAAACAAAGTATGGCGCATGATTAATCCGGTCAGCACCGCTACCGCGATGCCCAATAAATACAAGCCGAATACCAGATTCTGTCCGCCGACCGGGAAAAATGCGGCGGCAAATAAAGCGTAAACAGGCAATCTGGCCCCGCAGGACATGAACGGGTTCATCAGATTGGTCAAGATCCGGTCACGCCGATTTTCAAGCGTCCGCGTCGCCATAATCGCAGGCACATTGCAGCCGAAACCGACGATCATCGGCACGAAGGATTTACCGGGCAAGCCGATCATGCGCATGAATCTGTCCATCACAAAAGCCGCTCTGGCCATGTATCCGGAATCTTCCAGCGCCGACAGAACCATAAACAGAAAGCCAACGATAGGGATAAAAGTGGCAACCACCTGGATGCCGCCGCCTGCGCCGTGGGTGATCAATACCACCAGCCATTGCGGCCAGTTATACTCGCTGAGCGCGAGACTTAGGCCGTCAATCAATAAAGCGCCTACCGATTGTTCGAAAAAATCAACGAAAGCGCTGCCGATATTGATGGTAAACATGAACATCGCATACATGACCAGCAAAAAAACCGGGATGCCTAAATAACGATTCAAGACGATATTGTCGATTATGACGGTCGTGTGGCGAGTCACTTCAGTTAGCTTGCACACTGCGCCACCGGTTAATTCATTGACGAATCCGTAGCGGGCATCTGCCGCAAGTATGTCTATTTCATCATCGGTTTCGCTTTCCACCCGGCGCTGTAATTGTGCAACTGTTTGTAGAGGCGAATCTATTCGCCCTTGAGCGACTGGTGTCGCTCCCACTATCTGCTTGGCCAGCGTATCGTCTTCCAGCAAGCGCACGGCCAACCAGCGTAGGTTACACCCGTGCAGCTGCGCGGTCTCAACCAGCAATGGCGAAAGGTCAGCGATGGCTTGCTCTAGCTCCGGGGCATAGTTTATTGTTGCCGTCGGTATCGGCTGGGTGACGGCGGCGGCGTTGATTGCCGCTTTTAATGCGGCGATGCCGCTCTTGGTCGAAGCGGTAATAGGAACAACCGGGCAACCCAACAGCCGCTCGAGAAAAGCTACATCAATTTTAATGCCGCGCTGTTTAACGACATCCATCATATTCAGCACCAACATCATCGGTACCCGCATTTCGATCAGTTGCGAGCTTAAATACAGATTTCTTTCTAAATTGGAAGCATCGACAATGTTAATGATCAGATCGGCCTGTCGGGAGGCGACATAATCACGGGCGACTTTCTCATCCAAAGAAACCTGATCGTCGGCAGATTCCAAAGAATAGGTGCCGGGTAAATCAACTAATTCGATATGTTTATGATCGAAGCTATATCTACCGGTTTTTTTTTCGACCGTAACGCCGGGCCAGTTGCCCACATGCTGTTTGGCGCCGGTCAGTGCATTAAATAGCGTCGTCTTGCCGCAATTTGGGTTGCCGACAACGCCAACTGTAAAATCTGTTTTCATCAGAGTTTCTCTATCAACAATATCGCCGCTTCATCCTTACGCAATGTTAATGCAAATCCGCGCAATTTAATCTCAACCGGATCCCCCATAGGTGCAAAACGGGTAATACTAAACTCGGTGCCCGGAGTCAAGCCCATAGCCAGCAAGCGTTTGCGATAAGCCTTGCCCGATTGCACAAAGCCGACAATCTTTCCCAAATCACCCACGGCAAGGTTTTTTAAGCTTATTATCATAAATTCAACAGTGCAATAAAATACATAAAAACCAAGCGCCTCAAGAGTTATCAATAATCATTCTCATTAAGATCACTATAGCATAATCACAAATATTTTCTGTAATTTTTACTGTCGTTTCATGAGCAGGAAAAGGGATAACCAAAATATTGACGCCTAATTTCAGGCTTGAAAGCACAGACATGCAACTTCAGGGAATTAGATATGCAGGATTAACAAACTTGTGGACGCAAATTTATTCACGTGGCAGCTTAAGAGAGCGCGAATAAATCGCGCCCAGAGTATGAGTTTGATGGCAGTGATATGCGTATTACTTGGTTATATCTTAAACTTATACTTCAAATTCAGATCGCTTATGCCCTGCACTCAGCAATTCCTGCATCCATTTTGGCGCCACCCCGCGACCTGTCCATGTTTTGTTAAGATCGTCGGGATGCCGGTATTTTATAGCCACTTTTGTACCCTTACGCGGGACTCGTTTCTCAGGTTCATGTATGTCTACGATAATGTCTATAGAGGCGGCCAATTCTTTAATCTGCGCTATAACTTCTTTACGTTTATTAGCCTGTTTATCTTTTAATGCTTTTTCTGCATTTTCAATAACAGCTTGCAATTCACGTTCAGAAAGATTTTGATATTCGGTCATTTTTAATCCTTAAAATAAAAAACAAATTTAAAATATATTATTAAATAATCATATAAATATATAGCACATAAAATTATTCAACATTAAAGTTTTTTTTATTTAATAATCGGGCGCTTTTATCAACCAGCCTTACTGTCCAGTTTCCTTTCTCGGAAAAGGACAATAACTTACGGCTTGATGTGCGCCATCTATCGCCGGATATAACTAACTCCTGCCTGGAAACAAGCACACCATTTTTTAACCACTCATGGTAAACCTTAGCACCTTTCATGGCTTTTAATTCTGTGAAAAAATAAACCCATGTCGGATTATTCCGGCTAACCTTTACAGTATTTTGTATTTCATTTATAGGTTCTTTATTAATAATTCTGTAAGTTAATAATGATCTTTGCACATAATGCGGATACTTATGCTCTTTAACAACTTTTGTATGGGGTAGCTTTTTTATAATCTCTTTAACGATAATACCAGCCGATTTTTTTTGGGGCAGTTTTTTCACCGATGAGTCGGTTTTGGCAACTGGCGGACTTACCGGAGTTAAGTTTTTTATCTCGGCTGTTTTAATCTCATATTCTGGCGTTGCCTGATTTTCTGTTGCATGAACTATTACAGCAACATTATCTAAATCGGTCTTTTGCGTATCATTGTTAATACCATATATCAGCGCAGCTAAAATCAAAACCAGAGCGCCTGCGGCTAGCAATATTCTTTTAATGTTCCATTCTGTTATCATCTTGGGACTTAAGCCCTCTGTCGCTATTTCAGACCTCGGATAACTAACTTTAATTACAATATTTTTTTTGTCTGTCATAACATCATACTTTAGGTAAATTCATCTTACAGTTGGCTTGGCTTAGATATTTTAGTCAGCAAATGAGCTAAATATTGCTAATATACTACCTAAGAGTTCAGCCTAAGACAAAAATCCTTGCAGATTAAATTGGACATTCATAATGAGTAATTTGCTTAAACTTTTTCAAGATTCTTCTTCCCTCTACGGCAGCAACGCCGGCTTTGTTGAAAATTTATATGAACGATTCCTGGAAGACCCCAGCTCTGTTGAGTCCAGCTGGCAAAAAGAATTCGGCGAAATTCACAACGGCGCTGATTTTGAGACGCCTCACAGCCCCGTCGTTGAACGCTTTGCGCAACTTGCGCTTAAATCTCAAGGCAGACTGGCGAAATTACAAGGTTTTACCGAAGAAAGCGTCAAAAAACAATCGGCTGTAGCCCGGCTTATCAACCATTATCGAGTACGTGGACATCAGGTTGCCGCCAATAATCCTTTGGGAAGAACCATGCCGCCCCCTCCCGATATGGATCCCGTTTATTACGGCCTTTCCGAGCCTGATATGGATACCCTGTTCGACACCGGTTCAATTTACGGTGTAGACCGACTGCCTTTACGCGACATTATTGCCAACCTGAACGAAATTTACTGCGGCAGTATCGGCTCTGAATACATGCACATAGTCGACACTCATATCAGGCGTTGGATAATAAACCGTCTGGAAAGCTCCAAATCCAACCTGGAACTGGATTCCGATAAAAAGCACTGGCTACTGCAATTATTGACCGCCGCCGAAGGCATAGAAAGCCATTTACACAATCGATTTGTCGGCCAAAAACGTTTTTCCCTGGAAGGCGGCGAATCGCTGATTCCGATTCTGGATGAATTAATTCAAGGCTTCGGCGCCAAAGGCGTTAACGAAATCGTGATCGGCATGGCGCATCGAGGACGGCTCAATGTGCTGGTCAACATTCTGGGCAAAAGTCCATCCAGCCTGTTTAATGAATTCGCCGGCACTTCGCCGCTCTCGCCGGGCGTCGGCACCGGCGATGTCAAATATCATATGGGCTTTTCATCCGACCTGAGTACGCCAGGCGGCCCGGTTCATTTAACGCTGGCATTCAATCCGTCGCATCTGGAGATCATCAACCCGGTCGTCGAAGGTTCGGTTAAGGCGCGCCAAGACAGGGCAGGAAAAAACGGCATCAACACGATAATCCCGATATTGATCCATGGCGACGCAGCCTTTTCCGGGCAAGGCATCATCATGGAAACCCTGAACATGTCGCAAACCCGCGCCTTTTACACCGGCGGAACCGTGCATATCGTCATCAACAACCAAATCGGCTTTACCACCAGCAACCCGCTGGATGCGCGCTCTACACTGTATTGCACCGATGTGGCCAGCATGATCCAGGCGCCGGTTTTTCATGTCAACGGCGATGATCCCGAAGCCGTTATCTTCGTCACTAAACTGGCATTGGATTACCGCATGGCCTTTAACAAAGATGTCGTCATCGACCTTATTTGCTATCGCAGGCTTGGGCATAATGAAGCCGATGAGCCATCGACCACCCAGCCCTTGATGTATAAAAAAATCCGCAAGCTCAAGACCACGCGAAAGCTTTATGCCGAAAAGCTCATTAAATCCGGGCTAATTACCCATGAACAAGCTACAGATTTGGAGAACAATTACCAAAAACTGCTCGAAGCCGGTGAAGTTGTTTCCAGGCCTATCCTGGCCGATGGCCCCTACCCGTACACCAATCAATGGAATAAATTCCTGGATACCGACTGGAAGTCAGTCTGCAACACTTCGGTTTCCATGGATCATCTGCGTTTTTGTAACGACAGAATGCAACGACTGCCTACCGGTTTTGACTTGCACCCGAGAGTCGCCAAAGTCATGGATAACCGGCGTAAAATGGCGGCGGGCGCCATGCCCCTGGATTGGGGTTTTGCCGAAAACATGGCCTATGCGACTTTATTGATGGATAAATACCATGTTCGTTTAACCGGGCAGGATGTCGGTCGCGGCACTTTTGTGCATCGCCATGCTGTTTTGCATAATCAACTCAATAATAAAACCTATACGCCAATTAAGCATTTGGACAAAGATCAAGGCAATGCGCAAATTTTCGATTCCCTGCTTTCCGAAGCGGGCGTATTAGGTTTCGAATACGGTTACAGCACGACGATGCCGAATACCCTGGTTATCTGGGAAGCGCAATTCGGCGATTTCGCCAATGGCGCGCAAGTGGTTATCGATCAATTCATCAGTTCCGGCGAAACCAAATGGGGGCGCTTGTGCAATCTGGTGATGCTGCTTCCGCACGGCTTTGAAGGCCAGGGGCCGGAGCACTCCTCCGCCCGGCTGGAACGCTATCTGCAACTGTGTGCCGAACATAATATGCAGGTTTGCAGCCCGACTACGCCTGCACAGATATTCCACTTGCTGCGCCGCCAAATGCTGCGCGCCTACCGAAAACCGTTGATAGTCATGAGCCCCAAGAGCTTGCTGCGGCATAAACTTGCAGTTTCCACACTGGAAGACTTAACCGACGGTCAATTCCTGCCCCTGATTGGCGAGCAGGACGACATCAATCCCAAAAAAGTGACTCGGCTAATCATGTGCGCAGGCAAAGTCTATTACGACCTGCTGGAAAAACGGCGTCAGGACGGTCTTAAGCATGTCGCCATTGCCAGAATAGAACAACTCTACCCATTCCCCGACGAGTTATTTAAAGCGGAGTTAAGCCTTTACCCGCAGCTCAAAGAATTCATCTGGTGTCAGGAAGAACCCCAAAATCAAGGCGTCTGGTATCAGTCCAAGCATCACTTTACCGACAATCTAGGCCCCAAAATCAGCATGGTCTATGCCGGTCGAGAGGCATCGGCAGCGCCTGCTGTCGGCAATTTTCGCGTCCATATCGAGCAACAAAAAGCCGTCGTTGAATCGGCCCTTTACGGCAAACCTTCAGGAAAATAACATGAGCATTGAAGTCCTAGTTCCCCACCTACCCGAATCCGTATCCGATGCAACGCTGATCACTTGGCATAAGCAGCCCGGGGACAGGGTCATTAAGAACGAAAATCTAGTCGACCTTGAAACGGACAAAGTGGTGCTTGAAGTTCCTGCTCCGGAATCCGGCATACTTAGCAAAATACTCAAGAATGACGGCGCCATCGTGGTCGGCGGCGAGGTTCTGGCTTTGCTGGAAGCCCAAGCCTTTGAGAAAGGCCCGGAGGAATCGGCGCCGCCCCTTCCTAAATCCGGACACGATGAATCGGACATACCGCTAAGCCCTTCGGTGCGGCGGTTAATTGCTGAAAATGCACTGGATCCTTCTGTTATCAAGGGTTCTGGAAAAGACGGACGCCTTACTAAAGTCGATGTACTGGACTATCTGCACAAAAATACCCTACAAGAAGCGCAACTGATAGCGCCGGTCGCCACCCCCCCCCCCCCAAGCCCCCCTTTTTCAAAGGGGGGCGCAGAAACAGCCGGAACAGGAACTTCCTCTTTGACAAAGGGTGGGACAGAAAGTCCCACTTCGGTAAAAGGGGAAGCCGAAAACAAGGCAGTTTTAAATCTGCGACCGGAACAGCGTGTCGCGATGACCCGACTAAGAGCCAAAGTGGCTGAACGCCTGTTACAGGCACAGCAAAATGCGGCCATGTTGACCACGTTTAATGAGGTCAATATGCAAAACGTGATCGATCTTCGCAACCAATACAAAGAACGCTTTGAACAAAAGCATCATGTTAAACTGGGCTTTATGTCTTTTTTTGTCAAGGCCTCCATCGAAGCTTTAAAACGCTTCCCTGCGATCAACGCCTCCATCGATGATAACGACATTATTTATCACGGCTACTATGACATTGGCATTGCGGTCAGCACCGAGCGCGGTCTGATTGTGCCGGTATTGCGCGATGCGGATCAACTCGATTTTGCCGGCATCGAACAAAGCATCGCCGATTTCGGCGCCAAAACCAGGGCAGGCACTTTGACCTATGATGACTTAAAAGGCGGCACGTTCACCATTACCAACGGCGGTATTTTCGGTTCCATGCTATCCACGCCGATACTCAATCCGCCGCAGTGCGCTATCCTGGGCATGCATGCCATCAAGGAGCGGCCTGTTGTTGAAAACGGGCAGATTGTTATCAAGCCGATCATGTATCTGGCTTTGTCGTATGACCACCGTTTGGTTGACGGTCGCGAAGCCGTGCAATTTTTAGTCACCATCAAAGAATGCCTGGAAGCGCCCGCTCACCTGTTGCTCAACATATAAATCATGTCAAAAAAACAAATACGACCGGCAATTGCACGCGGCGCTCCATCCAAACAGCCCTATGACGTTATCGTTATCGGCGCGGGGCCGGCAGGATACTCCAGCGCCATTCGCTGCGCCCAGCTCGGCTTGAAAACCGCCTGCATCGATAACTGGTGCGATAAAACAGGCCGGAGCAGCTTGGGCGGCACTTACCTGAACGCCGGTTGCGTTGCGTCTATCGCATTGCTGGAATCGGCAAAAATTTATCACTCGCTGCGCTACAACCTACAAGAACACGGCATCCAAGCAGAGACGATTACCGTGGATATTGCGCTGATGATGCAGCGCAAAAACAATATTATTGACACGCTCAGCCGACAAATAGCCGACTTGTTTGCCGAGCACAACATCGACTGTATTCAGGCAGAGGCTCGGCTGCTCAATGAACGGCGGGTGGAAATCACCCCGACCGATCAATCGGCTGCATCCATACTTGAAGCAAAATATATTATTCTGGCCACAGGATCTTCTCCGATCGATTTATCCTGCGCGCCGATTGATAATGAATTTATTATCGATTCTACGATGGCTTTAAATCTCGACGCAGTGCCCAAGCGCTTGGCTATCATCGGTGCAGGCGTTATCGGCCTTGAATTAGCCTGCATCTGGCACAGACTCGGCGCTGAAACTATTCTGCTGGAAGCGCAGGAAACATTTTTAAGCCTGACCGATCAGCAAATTGCGCGAGAGGCCTATCGTATCTACACCGAACAGGGACTGGAACTGCGCTTGGGCGCCCGGGTCATTTCAGCCAAAAAAGGCAGTAAAAAAGTCACCGTAGAATATCAGGATAGTGACGGCACCCATGCGTTGCGTGTCGACAAACTCATTGTTGCATCCGGCCGAAAACCCAACACCGAAAATCTGGTCGCCGCTGAAGCCAATTTACTGCTCGACGAAAACGGCTACGTCCATGTCGATGAGAACTGCCGCACCAACCTGCCCGGTATTTACGCCATAGGCGACCTGACCTTGCTCGGCCCGATGATTGCCCATAAAGGCATAGAAGAAGGCCTGTTTGTTGCCGAACAAATCGCCGGCATCCACAATCCTATCAACTATGACCTGCTGCCCAGCGTTATTTTTACCGAACCGGAGATAGCCTGGGTAGGTCAAACTGAGCAAGCCTTAAGAGCCATGGGCGAAACCATCAACATCGGCGTTTTTTCGTTAAACGCAACTGTCCGCGCTCAAGCGTCTTCCAAAACTGAAGGCATGGTTAAAATCATCGCGCACGCAGAGTCCGACGCCATACTTGGCATTCACATCATCGGTGCGCAAGCCTCCGAAATGATTGCCGAAGCCGTGCTGGCCATGGAGTTCTCCGCCAGCAGCGAAGACCTGATCAGAACCATACACGCCCACCCTACCCTTGCCAAAGCCCTGCACGGCGCAGCTCTGGATCTTAAAAACAAGAGCTAAGGTTAAGCAGCCATCGGGGCATCGTTTAATGGACATGTCATCTTGTTTTTAATGCGGTTTTAATGCCCTACCCTGCCTTGCACCCCATTTCTAAAGCATCCCGGCTTATTTCGTGTCAAAATATACTATTACCTAGGTGTATTAAATCGAGAACTTAAGTCTTTATGAAAATTGCTATTTTATCCCGTAACCCCAAACTGTATTCGACCTCTCGATTGGTTAAAGCCGCAGAAGC
>JAYTLW010000288.1:0-2755 GCA_043729025.1 Methylobacter sp. | reverse complement strand
CGTGGTGCATGTGTCGGAGTGTTAGCGGCTCGGTAATACGCGAGCATCACCAGGGCGACTAAGCCTATGTCGAGGGTTAGTTCAAAAATCGCAAGGTATATTCGGCGTAGCTTAGGGATCGGAGATGCAAGCATCTGCCTAGACTAAGCTTTAGACCCTGTTACGCAGACCTTTAGGCCTTTACCTTGAGGGTCTTTACATACCATTAGCAGGAAATATATGCTTAGTTCAGCGCTACTGCATTTAAACTTTCGTTCTCATACAAGCGTGTTTTCTTCCAGCCGACAAATTTACTATCATAAAATTCAAGGTCGTTATCAATTGAAAATTCATAACAACTCCTAAACAGCTTGGCGGTTCGGAATGCATGCAACTCATCATCTGCGGTTACTTTATCTATATTGCCCACCTGGAAAGTTTTATTTCTGGATTTGCAATTATTGACCCAAAAAACGGTATAGCAAAGATAGCTTTTATCTTTACGATGATCGTATTTAATGGTTCTGGACACGCCGGTGACGCCGGTGGTGGTTTTATTTTTGGGCGGCTTAAGAAACCGGGTTTTGCTGCCTTTCAAAACGACCAGCATTTGATCGCGCCACGTAATTGCGGCCTTCAAAGACTTGCCTTTGTTACCCCACAATTTATGTGAAAAGTAACGGCTGCTTTCTTTGCCGCGCCTCACGATGCGCACCTGAAAACCGAATACATCGGGCTCGGTAATATGTTTATTTTTTGCCATGATAAGAACCTCATCAAACGAACGAACTTAAGTGAAAATAACAGCCAAGTTAGGCCGACAAGCTTAAAATAGCCTTAAATAAACAATATTGCTGACATCGTCGTAAGCTATTGATGACAAATTATGGATAAAATTAAAATTAAAGCAAGCTAAAAATTACAACGTCCTCCAATTCCTGAGCAAATTAATGTACAATTTAAATAAGTCATTGCTTTCAGTGGCTAACCTTAAGTTAACAGTTTTTTTCACACTTTATTTGGAGATAGTCGATGAGCGTATTAGTCGGTAAACAAGCGCCTGATTTTACAGTTCCTGCCGTATTGGGCGATGGTCAGATAGTTGATTCATTCAGTTTTTCAGAGGCCACTAGCGGCAAATATGCGGTAGTATTTTTCTACCCATTAGATTTCACTTTTGTGTGTCCAAGTGAGTTGATCGCTTTGGATCACCGCATGGACGCCTTTAAAAGCCGTAATGTCGAAGTGATTGCCGTGTCTATAGACTCCCATTTCACTCATAACGCCTGGCGCAATACCCCTATCAATAAAGGCGGCATAGGCCCGGTTCGTTACACCATGGCTGCGGATATGTCTCACTCTATTTGCAAAGATTACGATGTTGAAGCGGATGCGCCTGCCGTGGCTTACCGAGGCACTTTCCTGATCGACCGCGCCGGCACGGTTCGTCATCAGGTTGTTAATGATTTGCCTTTGGGGCGCGATATGGATGAATTGTTGCGTATGGTCGATGCCTTGCAGTTCTTCGAAGAGCATGGCGAAGTATGCCCGGCCGGCTGGCATAAGGGCGATTCAGGCATGAACGCAAGTCCTGCCGGTGTGGCGGAATATCTGGGCAAAAATGCCGATAAGCTGTAAGTAACAGCGGATTATGATGTAGGCCTTAACTGGCGGCCTACGCAATAAAAAAGGCTTAGACATTAATTGTCTAAGCCTTTTTTATTGCCGTGAAGGCGGTTGCAGTTGAAAACAAAGTGGGGCTTGCATTGTGCATAGTATCGCTCCGTTCCATCCACCTAGCGCGTAGCTCAGGATTTTGACATCCTCATATTTTTTAGTGAGGATAAGTAATGAAAATAAACGCACAATGCCGACGTCACGTGAAAGCATGGCGTGAAAGCGGGTTGAGCCAGGCGGATTATTGTCGCCAGCAAGACCTCAATCCAAAAACCTTCTCGCGGTGGGTTCAGCTCGAATTAGCCATGAATTAAGAACCCGCCCCTCGAAGTTATTCCCATACACGTGGCACAGTCAACGCCAGCCGCTGCCGCCCCTGCAAAAATAATGCTTCGACTCGCACAGGGCGCTCAGCTTGAGTTGTCCACGGCGGTGTCACCCCGTTGGCTGGCTGAGTTGCTGCAATGCCTGGCTTGATCGCTTAACCCCCGACAAATTTGGTTAAGCGTAGCTCCCGTAGATCTTCGTCGGGGAATTGATGGGCTGTCGACACGGGTACAGCAAACCCTGGGGCAGTCCTGTGCTGGATCGGCCTTTGTGTTTCGCAACGCCGCCGGTAATCGCATCAAAGTGCAACTTTGGGATGGCAACGGCGTGTGGCTGTGTCAGCGCCGATTACATCAGGGGCATTTCATTTGGCCCGCGTCGGGAGAAAGCTGCTTTTCTATCACTCAAGCGCAGTGGGAATGGCTGATTGCCGGGGTCGATTGGCGACGGTTATCGGCTCAGCTACCCGACTATTTACACACCTGATTTGAGCTGTTTTTTGGCTTAAAAAAATGACTATAAACCCAGTATTTATAGTGTCTACAGCGGTTTTAAGGGTAAAATAATTGCCATGAAAACACTGGCTCATCTAGCTGACCATGCGGACGATTTCGTGATCGCTACGGGGGAAACGAATTCACTCAAGGATTTTGTCGATCACTCATTTGCCTGCTTTGGACTGGACTGGATCGATCACGTACAACATGACGATCAGTTGATGCGCCCGAATGAGGTTGCCTGGAGTCAAGGGAATCCGGAAAAAGCCCGGAAG
>JAYTLW010000287.1:0-1906 GCA_043729025.1 Methylobacter sp. | reverse complement strand
GCCAAAGCGGCGAAATTGTATCAGACCATCGATCAATCGACTTTATATGCCAATCCGGTAGAAATAGCCTCCCGTTCACGGATGAATGTGCCGTTTATTCTGTCTGACGAAAATTTGGATAAGCCGTTTTTGGCGGCGGCAGAAGCCAATGGCTTGTTTGAGTTAAAAGGCCACCGTTCGGTGGGCGGCATGCGGGCCAGTATTTATAACGCGATGCCGGAAGCCGGTGTGCAGGCCTTGATTGATTTTATGGCCGAATTTGAACGCACTCATTAATTTAGAAAAATAATTTCGTCCACGAAAAGCACGAAAAATATTCAAAGAGTTATCAAGTTGTAAATCGTCACCCAAAGGGTGAATGACTGTGTAACGCAACATGCTTATTTCTTTCGTGTCTTTCGTGTTTTTCGTGGACAAACTGCGGTTTTTAGTAATAATTGAAAATCTAAATAATTAAATCAGGCCGCCATGTCATCCGTCACTCCGCTTGCTGAATTAAGATACAAAATTGATGCCATCGACAAGCAGATTCTGCTATTGATTAATCAACGCGCCTCTTGTGCAATGGACGTTGCTGCAACCAAGATTGCCCAGGGCGAACAAGGAACATTCTACCGCCCGGATCGCGAGTCCTTGGTATTGCGGCGCATCAAAGACCTCAATCAGGGGCCTTTATCCAATGATACGGTGGCTCATTTTTTCAGGGAATTGATGTCGGCATGTTTGGCGTTGGAAAAGCCGTTGGACGTGGCTTATTTAGGGCCGGAAGGTACTTTTACCCAGCAGGCTGCGGTTAAACATTTCGGCTCTGCCGTTAAAACCGTGCCTGCGGCTACCATCAATGATATTTTCAATGCGGTGGAAAACGGCAACTGCCAGTTTGGCGTGGTGCCGGTCGAAAACTCTACCGAAGGTATCATCAGTCATACGCTGGATAGGTTTCTGACCTCGTCGCTAAAAATATGCGGTGAGGTTGAAATCAGGGTGCATCAAAACTTGATGGGCCTAGTGAATAGTCTGGAGCAAGTGACCGAGGTGTTTTCTCATCAGCAGTCCCTGGCGCAGTGTCGGCAATGGCTGGACAAACATTTGCCTCAAGCCCAGCGTATTGCCGTCAGCAGTAACACCGAGGCCGCACGCTTAGCGTCTATCAATAAACAGGCTGTAGCCATTGCCGGCATCGTAGCCGCTGAAATTTATCAATTAAATGTTATCGCCAAACATATCGAAGACGAACCCAACAATACCACCCGTTTTATCATTATCGGACAGCAAATATCGTCTTCCACAGGTAACGATAAAACCTCGCTGATGGTTACCACAGGCAATCAACCGGGTGCGTTGCACAGGATACTTGAGCCTTTCGCACGATTTAACATCGGCATGGTGCATATCGAATCCAGGCCGTCACGCCAGGGATTATGGGATTATGTGTTTTTTATCGATATTGATGGTCACAGCGAAGATGACGATGTCAGTCAGGCTTTGGCTATATTAAAAGACAACGTTAATATGCTCAAGCTGCTGGGTTCATATCCTAAAGCCGTGCTATAGACGCTGATTTTGTCGCCACAGATTGACAGGTTATAGTAGGGGCTTTTTTACTTCTGAATAGGTCATAAGCTTACTTTGTGAATCTGTGGCATATTATTTTTACTACTGAGTAGCTACATAATTCTTCTCATACTTTCGTCCAACTGCAAGCCATGAACAACAGCGATAAACTATACAGCCTTGCCGTGTCCGGCGTGCAAAAGCTCATCCCTTATACACCTGGCAAGCCGATTTCCGAGCTTGAGCGCGAGTTGGGTTTAACGCATATTATAAAGCTTGCCTCTAATGAAAATCCTTTAGGGCCAGGGAAAAAAGCCTTGGCTGCCATACAGGCAACTTTGCTGGATTTGGC
>JAYTLW010000286.1:0-3153 GCA_043729025.1 Methylobacter sp. | reverse complement strand
AATGCCAATGCTGTCGGCCATTTGCAAACTGTCAATACGCTCCAGCGAATCCGTTAATGAACGCAAGGTGCGGGCATGAAAACCCAACGGGTTATCTTCAAAATCGTAATCCCGAAACACCGCCCATGCCCAACCGATCACGGCATCCGCGTGGACGTGAGGAACATAGTCCAGTCCGTATTCGTCCACCAGGCTGTCGCGTAAATGAACGATGGCGGCTAAATCATCGATCCCGAAGGCATCCGTCGTGCCGAGCGTCGCAATGATCACGGCTACTTTATCCCCACGGCCCAACGCTGTACGCAGAGCATCTTCCAATGCCGATAACGACATCTCATTGTTTGAGGTTGAAGGGAT
Source organism: Methylobacter sp. (assembly GCA_043729025.1). Taxonomy (GTDB): domain Bacteria; phylum Pseudomonadota; class Gammaproteobacteria; order Methylococcales; family Methylomonadaceae; genus Methylobacter_A. Next base: position 2,796 of record JAYTLW010000286.1, on the reverse strand, counting down.
GGCGATCAGGTTTTTCATGCCCAAACCCAGCCACGCTGCAATATTCAGGCGCGAATAATGAGACACATCCGATGAGAAGATTTTGAAATCTTCGCGAATGCCTTCTTGCATCCCCCTCCCGCCCAGTAGTTTTTCGATGCCCAGTTTACAGCCATAAAGAATAGTGCCGGTACCGCCAAAGGTAAACAAGCCACCCGACTGCTGAGGGTCATAGCCAATCAAATCGGAAAGCATCGCAATAGACTGGATTTCAGCTTCCGTGAAACGCCCGGAATATTCGTCCGTAATAATATTGGGGTTATAAATCGCGGCCGCAATAACCGCCGTGATGCTTGAGATGGTGGGCGGAGGTATTACATTAACCTGCGCGTTTGGATGGGACCAGATCGTCATTCCCTGACAATAATCGGCCAACAACCCGGTCATTTCCTCAACAGAGCTTATATTCTCCGGAAATACCGCCTGTTGGCTTGCCTCGTAATGATTATTCTTGACACCATTACCCAGCAACGGCTTGGCGGATTTTAGGCTGTCCACCTGATCCAAAAAGCGTGAAATGGAATGGACGAAATAGCCATCCATGATGGGATCGGATATGGGAGACGGAAAATAAGTCTTCAGATGCTCAAGAACATCGGAATAATGCTGTCGTCGTTTTTGCTCAATGTCCATTATAACCTCTTTAATTCAATCGGTTAACGCGGCAGCTGAGGAGTTGCACTGTTTTTGGTTGCGAAAAACAGTGCAAGGCATTAGTTGTTGATGGAACATTTTTTATTTGTACTCAGCAACAATCAATGACTTGGCCTGGTCTGCGAATAAACCATTTAAAATCCGAAAACCATTCGTAACTTATTGATAGTTGATAAAATTATTGATTTGGTGGGTTTTTGTACAATTTAACAAAATGCCAATAAAAACCGCAGCTAAGCGATAAACAAAACAATCAATGCACAGAGTTATCCACAGATTTTGTGAGTAAGTATTATGTGCCGACTAAACGAGTGAAAGTCTTTCCGGTTCTGCGCCTGCGCGCAGAACCTGTATACTTTTCAGAGATTCGGTAAATATTCGGGTAGGTATTGACGGACATGGGCGGCGCTCAACGTGGTAATATCTTTATCAAGTTCAAAGCAAACCAGTTTTTTAATCGGAGCTTGCAGATGGTTGCGCAGCAAGCCAAGAAAAGCGGGGGCGGCAACAATCAGTAATTGTTCAAACCGATGTACGTTATGCGCATCTTCCAGATATTGGGCAACGCTTAGCGCAAAATTGTCGGCTTCGTGTTGTTTCGGATCGGTAGCCTGCTCAAAAGCGTGTCCGCCTCCACCGGCGCTTTTGATTCTTCCCGGCAGATCAGTGGTCAGATCCCGGTCGTGTAAACGACCTTCCGCGTGAGAAAAGCCTTCGATTTCCTCTAAAGGCGAAGAAGGCGTATCGGCGGTAAAAATACGGGCGCGAGCGCTATCGGCAACGAGTATCCAGGTTAGTTTCATGGTAGCTTCCTCCAATTTAAAACGTTTTACATCTAAAAAACCCGGTTTTGCATCAGCAATTTCATGATAGACAAATCAAGACCTATAATCAATAAGTAGTAACACCAAGCGGGTGTAGCGTAGTAAGTGTTTTATGCCGGTCGTTATGTTGAGCACACCAAATTCTGCTGACGGGGTAAAATACCCGACAACTTGAATTAATCCTTAATCCCCATGCAACCAGCCTTTGTTCACTTAAGACTCCACTCCGAATTCTCTTTGGTAGACGGGATCGTCAAAATCAAGCCCTTGGTCAAGCGTCTGGCCGAGCTGAATATGCCTGCGGTTGCGGTCACCGAGCATGCAAACCTGTTCTCGTTGGTCAAATTTTATAAAGCGTCATTAGGCCAAGGCATCAAGCCGATAGCCGGTTCCGACGTGTTGATTTTTAATCCCGAAGACCCCGCGACACCCTATCACTTGACCTTGCTGGTCAACAATCACACAGGTTACATCACCCTGACCGAGTTGATTTCAAAGGCTTATCAGGAAGGTCAGCATCAGGGTGTGCCGATGCTCAGGCAGGAATGGATAGTCGCTAACCATAAGGGGCTGATTGCGTTGTCCGGCGCGATGAACGGTGATATAGGCAAGGCGCTGTTAGCCGAAAACTTTGATGCCGCCAAACGCTTGGCCACGTTTTGGGGCGGTTTGTTCGAGCAAAGTTTTTATCTGGAATTGCAACGGGTCGGGAAACCCGAAGAGGAGCGCTACATCGCCGCCGCCGTTGAGTTGGCGTTGGCGACCGGCTTGCCGGTGGTGGCGACCAATGATGTGCGGTTTATTTATCGGCAGGACTTTGCCGCTCATGAAGTCCGGGTATGCATCAACCAGGGGCGAGTGCTGGATGATAACCGTCGGCCCAAGGATTACACCGAACAGCAATATTTACGTAGCACCGATGAAATGCAAGCGCTGTTTGCCGATATACCCGAGGCCTTGGAAAACACCGTAGAAATTGCCAAACGCTGCAATTTAAAACTGACGCTGGGTGAAAATTTCCTGCCGGATTTCCCTGTGCCTGAGGGTATGAATCTGGGCGAGTTTATGGCTTCAGAGTCTTTGACGGGTCTGGAACAGCGTTTACTGCGCTATCCGGCGATGGGCAAGGGTACGGATCAGGAAAACCGAAAAGTTTACTATGAGCGCCTGGATTTCGAGCTGAAAATGATCACCCAGATGGGTTTTCCCGGTTATTTCATGATTGTTGCCGACTTTATTCAGTGGGCAAAAAATAATCTTATTCCGGTCGGGCCGGGGC
>JAYTLW010000285.1:0-13090 GCA_043729025.1 Methylobacter sp. | reverse complement strand
TGTCGCGCCAAGCTGGGGCTTGGCGTTCCCGGAACTTGTATCCTACTATAGAACACGATAAATGGTATTTGAGTTATTTCCTGTTCCCTAAGTACTAGCCTATTAAGTGTCAGGGTTAAATCTTATTAAATTGGGATACTCATATAACTTTTAACGACCCACCGAAACCAAAGAATCGATCAAGGTATCATTAATGCCCGGCCATTGCGCATGGAGTTTGTCGCCTTCGCAATACCAGGTTTTGACGCCTTTGGCGCAGCCGGAATAGGCCATGCAACCATTGCCGATTTTTTTGGGTATAGGCTCGCACCGATTGCAGGCCGCCCACCAGCCGGAAGACTGTAGACCGTATTTAGGGAACAGATGGTCATTCACGCTGTGCATGACTATCACCGGAATCGGCTCCGGACATTTGCGGTTGTGCAAATCCTGATAATCGATGCCTGCGGCGCTGGGTGCAATCGCTTTGGGTATATGTTTGGTGCCGGCCATGAAGGCCAAGGCCATCGCGGCAGTGCCTCCGTCAGAATGGCCGGTAAGAAAAACGCGCTGCTCATCAATACATCATTACTTGGCAATTAAGCCGGGAATGGTGCCAAGCTCGATCGTAGAGGTGGTCGATAAATCAGGATGATCCGCATAAGCGACTATAAATCCGGCGGTCGTCGCTTTTAGTGTAAGCGCCGTGGTTTTCTCGGTCTTTGCCCGGTTTGATTTGGCCGCTGAATAAACCATCAGCAAGGGGTGGGCGATAGTGGCGTCATAATTCAAGGGCGAACGGTTAAGCCTTCGACAAGCTTAAGGCGAACGGTTAAGCCTTGCTGCTTACCCCGTTTTAAATGGGATGGGAAGCCTGTTCGGACATCCAGCCTACTTTCACCATTCGAATGTCGTGAAGTTAACGGCAATATCCCAACCCGCTGCGGATTTGTTTACGCGCACCACTCGGCCCTCACAGCGAAGTCGGATTAGATTGTTTTCATTGTTTTGCATAGGAATGAAGCAGCGCAGCATTATATTCGCTTCAATGGCCTTATCCGTGGTAAAGCAAACCCCTGTAGTGCTGAGGTTGCGCGTTACGCCCGTGCCCGGATCAAGATCGACGAGATAAGAGGCGGAAAAGCGTCCGGCTGTTCGTTTTTCGACGTGCATAATACGCTCCATTTGATGATTAGGTTGTACGCTGGCAATCTGCCACAACCAGTGGATGAAAGAGAGTTTTTATCGGCAAGATGCTTATGTCATTTAGGGTTTGTAGCGCTAAGCTTAATTTGGGCGAACTGAATTTCCAGCAGAGTTTACTTGAAAGGTATTTATTTACCGGAAAGGCTGGTTTTTTTTTGATTGCGAGTTGCCAACACGGTCTGCACCTCCCGATCAAACTCCGTTACAGAAAGAGGAGGATTCAGGTAATAACCCTGCACATTTTTACAGCCGAGTTGCTGCAGCTGATCAAGTTGATCTTCAGTTTCAACACCTTCGGCCAGAACTTGTAGGTTCAATGTCCGCCCCAACTGGATAATCGCCTGAATAATGGCTCTATCTTTCTGCCGTCCTTGGGAAAGCGAACTGACGAATGACTGGCCGATCTTGAGCTTGTTTATCGTAAAGCCATCAATGCAACTAAGAGAGGAATAACCGGCGCCAAAATCATCGATGGCAAACTTCACCCCGAGTTTACTGAGTTCTACCATCACTGTAACGACCAGCTCGATATCCGCCATCAAAGTCATTTCAGTGAGTTCAAGTTCCAGGTAGCGAGGCTTGAGGCCGGATGATGCCAGCGCCGAGCGCACCGATCCCACCATATTTCCCTGTTTGAACTGTACGGCAGACACATTGACGTTGATGGTTAATTTTAAACCCGCGTCGTACCATTGCCGATTCTTGCGGCAAGCCTCGTGCAGCACCCAGTCGCCTATCGGCACGATCAGGCCGATATCCTCGGCTATCGGCAGAAATTGACTAGGAAGCACAAATTCTCCAGGAGATTTTTCCCAGCGCAATAAAGCTTCGGCTCCTATCAGTTGTTGGCCATGGGTGGAATACTGCGGCTGGTAAAGCAGGCTTAGTTGACCTTTTTCGAGAGCGTGGCGCAGGCCATTTTCCATGTTCATGCGCTCGATCGAGGCGATGTTCATATCAGTGGAAAAAAATCGAAAGGTATTGCGCCCCTGTTTTTTGGCGATATACATGGCGGTATCTGCTTTGCTGAGCAGCCCGTCGAAATTCATGCTGTCCACAGGGTAAATGCTGATGCCGATACTGAACGAAGTGCTGATTTGCATGCCGTCGATAGTAAAGGGTTCATTGAGTTGTTGCAGGATTTTGTGGGAGATCTGCATAGCCGTGTCGTTATCCTTCAATTCGGTCAGGACGATAATAAACTCATCCAGCCTTGGCGACAGATGATGTCGACCTCGCGCAAACACTTGATCAGCCGGGTTGAGATAGCCTGCAACAGGTGATCGCCGGTATCGTGTCCCAGAGTATCGTTGATTTGTTTAAACCGGTCGAGATCAAGAAAAAGCAATGCCATTAATGAGTTGTTACGAGCCGCGTGCGCAACGGCCTGCTCGAAGCGATCCCGCATCAGGGTGCGGTTGGGCAATTGGGTCAAGGCATCGTGGTGCGCCAGATATTCGATCTTGGCCGCCGCCGCCTTGCGTTCGCTGATGTCGGAAAACACTGCAATATAATGGGTCAACCGGCTCTGTGCATCGCACACCGTCGAGATGCCGAGCAACTCCGGGATTATTTCGCCGTTCTTGCGCCGGTTCCATATCTCGTCTTGCCAATAGCCGTTTTCATTGAGCGTCTGCTTCATGCGCTCATAAAACGCTGAGTCATGGCGACCTGAAGCGAGCAGTTTGGGATCTTTGCCGATCACATCGCCGGGAAGATATCCGCTAGTTCGGGTAAAGGACTTATTGACAGCGACAATTTTATTGTCGGCATCACACAGCATAATGCTTTCACCACTGCTCTCAAAAACTTTCGCCAGCAGTCTCAGACTTTCTTCAGCCTGTTTCAAGTAGTCTATATCCGTATGCATGCCTAACATGCGCAAGGGTGCGCCATCCGAGTCGCGTTCGACGATGTTGCCTACAGACAAAATCCATTTCCATGACCCATCAGCGCAGGCCTGCCGGAATTCTCCCCGGTATTCCGGTAGTTCCCCCGCCAGATACGAACGATAGGCCTTTTCCACGGTTTCCCGGTCATCCGGATGCAGTCGATCCAGCCAGGCAATATCGGTTTCCTCAAATGTCGCAGCATCGTAGCCCAGCATATTTGCATATTCATTATTGACTATCGCCCGCCCTGTCCTGATATCGAGGTCAAAAAAACCCTGGTGAGCGGCGAGCATCGATAAGCGCTGGCGCTCCTCTCTAATCCGCAGTTCATGGTTTAACTTATGGGAGCGCATCACTAATCGCAAACGCTGCACCAGCAAGGGCCAAGCGATGGGTTTGCTGATGAAATCCGACGCGCCCATCGCAAAAAGGCGCTCGATAGAGTCGCAATCTTCCACTCCGGTGAGCATGATGACCGGCACCGTCACGCAGCAACCCGGTAGTTGCTCAAATAGAGCTTCAAGGCAGGCAAATCCGTCCATACCGGGCATGATGATGTCGAGCAGCACAAGATCCGGGGACTGCTCAATCGCCAGCGCAACACCTGCTAAGCCATTTTCCGCCTTTATGACCTCGAAGCCATGGGGAGACAGCGTTTCCTGAATCAGCAGTTGCGTCATGTTGTCATCGTCAATTACCAATACTTTCATGCTGCACCTGTTTGGTTATGTGATTCCGAACATATAGACCGAACTCCTCAGGCGGTAGCGGCCTGCTGTAGAAGTACCCTTGTACACTGTCGCAGGCATGCCGACGGAGAAAGGCAACTTGCTGCTCATTTTCCACGCCTTCCGCGACGACTTCCAGCGACAGGCTTTTGGCCAGGGTGATGATGGCTAAAGTGATTGCCTTGTCGTCTTCGTTGTGGGGGATATCCCGCACAAATGAACCGTCGATTTTTAGTTCCGAAATGGGCAGTTTTTTTAGGTACGACAGCGAGGAATAGCCCGTGCCGAAATCGTCGATACTAATCTGTACGCCCAATGCGCGCATCTTTCGGAGGATGGTCATGGCATCAAAAACGTCTTCCATCAGGATGCTCTCGGTCAGCTCCAGCTTGAGGTATTCTGCCGCGAGTCCTGTGCTGTCCAATATCTCGCGGACGTTCAGCAAAAAATCCTTGTGGCGGAACTGAAAAGAAGAAACATTGACCGCTATTACCAGCGGCGGCAAGCCTTCCAGCTGCCAGATACGCGACTGGCGACAGGCAGTAGCCAGCACCCAAGCGCCGATTGGGCCAATTATCCCGGAATCTTCAGCGATAGGAATGAACTGGTCAGGGGGTACCAAACCTAACTCCGGATGCTGCCAGCGCACCAGCGCTTCCATGCCCACCACTTGGTTACGTTGCAAATCAATCTTGGGTTGATAATGCAGCACCAGTTCATTACGCTCGACCGCATGGCGCAAGCTGTTTTCCATGGAGAGTCTTTGAAATGCCGCGATATTGAGCGGTTTACTGAAAAACTGATGAGTATTCTGTCCCTGTTCGCGTGCGTGGTTCATCGCGAACTCGCCGTTTTTGATGAAGGTATCCACGTTCGATCCATCTTCGGGATAGACGGAGATGCCGATATTGACCGCCAGATAGATTTCGTTGCCTTCTACTTCGAAAGGGGGCGCCATCTCTTTGAAAATACGGTTAGCCACCTTGACGCTGTCGCAGGAATCTCGAATATAATTGAGCATCACGGTGAACTCGCTGTCACCTAGCCTGGAAACCGTTGTTTGTGTGCCGTCAAAATCCCTGGCGACGGCCATATAGTCACTGTCCCGCACTGCATGCACCAAGCGTTCTGCAAACATTTGCAGAATGCGATCGCCAATTGCCGCGCCCAGTGTTTCGTTGATGCGCTTGAAACGGTCGATGCCCACAAAAAGACCCACCAAGAAAAGCTCATAGCGATCACAATAACTGATGGCCTGCCCCATGACCTCCTTGAACAGGGTGCGGTTGGGCAAATCGGTTAGCGGATCATAGTAGGAAAGGTGACGCACTTGATCTTCGATCTGGCGCCGTTCGGTGATATCCTGCACCGTGCCGTGCGCTTTCCCGATTCGCCCTTGCAGCATCTCGGCTTCTCCCTGGATATGGGCTACATGTAGTGTTTCATCTGCATACACCAGCCTAATTTCCAATGAGAATGCCCGGCCTTGTTTTGTGCAGAGTTCCAACGCCTGATGCAAGCGCAACACATCGGAAGGGTGAACCGATTTAAACAGATCGAGCTGATGACTGTGAACATTTGCCTCCGACACACCGAGCACGTTTAATGCCTCTTTGGACCATGTTATATAGTCGGTGTCGGCCTCCCAATCCCAATTGCCCAGATGGGCGATCTTTTGGGCGTTGCGCAACACCGCTTCACTGTGCGCCAGATTCTCCAAGGTCTCGCTGGCGCGTATCATGTAACGCAGACGGTAAGGCAAGGTCGGCCAGTTGAGCGGCTTGGAGATGAAATCCGTCGCGCCCAGGCTGAAAGAACGGTGGATGGATTCTATGTCATCGGATCCTGTCAGCATGACGATGGGCAGTAAGCGGCTGCCGGGTAGGGCGCGCAGAGCCCCAAGGCAGGCAAAGCCGTCAATATCCGGCATCATGACATCGAGCAGAACCAGATCGGGCCGATGTTCAAGGATCATTTTCAGACCTGCCTGAGCTCCGGTCGCGCCCAATACCTCGAAACCTTCGCGTGAGAGTATGTCCTTCAGCATGAGGTGGATCGAGTCATCGTCGTCTATTGCTAAAATCAGCTGACGCGGTTTTTGCCGTGCATTGCTCATACCGCCTCCATTTCCTGCTGCAATAGGCTTACCGCGTCGCGGTAGGCGAGTTCTAGCGCAGTCAAGGTTGTCGCATCGGTTCCGGACAAGCCGTCCCGGGCGGCATTTTCGAGGATGCGGGCAAGTTCGGATAGCTGTACCGCCCCCACATTGGCGGCGGCAGACTTCAGGCTGTGGGCGGCATGGCGTACCGCCTCACTATCGTTCGCCAGTAGGCCGGTTTTTATTTTTTCCAGCTGTAAGGGCGTATTTGCAAAAAATAGTTGCAGCACTTTCTGCACCAGGCTTGCCTCGCCCATCTTGCGCAACATCCCCAAAGGCGCCCGGTTTACTTGCTTTTCGTCTACAGGGGGCGGTTTTTCAGGTTGATGGGTAATATTCGATACGCCGGTAAGCCGTTTGAGTGTTGCTTGCAGCGCCTCTATCCGGAAAGGTTTGGACAGATAATCATCCATGCCCGTAGCCAGGCAGCTCTCTCTGTCGCCTTCAAGGGCGTTAGCGGTCAGGGCGACGATAGGGATGCGTTTTTGGCCCAGTCTCACCTCTTCCTCGCGGATAAGCCTCGTGCTCTCGTAGCCATCCATGTCCGGCATCATGCAGTCCATCAAAATCAGATCGAAGTCTTCCAGCCGCCGATATTTCAGCGCCTCAATACCGTTATTGGCCATGATTACCGTGCATCCGAGCTTTTCCAACACCGCGCGACCAACCTCCTGATTTACCGAATTGTCTTCCGCCATCAGAATATGCAGGCCCAGGCATGCCGCTTCCGTGGCGCTGTCGGGAGCGGCTGCAAATAGGTTCAGCAGGGCGTGATACAACACTCTTTTGCGCAAGGGTTTAGACAGATACAGATCGCAACTGCTTGCGCGCATGCTGGCTTGTTCGCCTTCAAAGGCGCTGGAAGTCAAAATAATCACCCGCATTGCGTCGAAACGCTTATCTGCACGGATGCGCCCGGTCAACTCCGAGCCGGACATGCCGAGCATTTTCATGTCCATCAGCGCCACGTTAAACAATTGGCCCTGTTGTATGCTTAGCTCCAGAAGCTCCAGGGCGCGCGCACCGTCTTCAGCCACGCACGGTATCATGCCGAATCCCAGCGTCTGCCCCTTGAGTATGTGGGTGTTGGTAAGATTGTCATCAACGATCAGCACTCGCTTGCCGGTCAGTTCGGAGTGCTCCTCTGCGGACAGTACCGGCATCAGCGCCGGCTGCAAACATATTTTGAGACGGAACTCCGATCCCGAACCCGGCTCACTGCTTACTTCGATAGTCCCACCCATTAACTCAGCCAAATCCTTGCTGATGATCAGTCCCAATCCGGTGCCGCCGTATTTGCGCGTGGTCGAGCCATCCGCTTGACAGAAAGGTTTGAACAATTGCGACAAGGTTTTGGCTGGTATGCCGATGCCGGTATCGCGTACACAAAAGCACAGGGCAACTCCCTGATGACAATCATGATTGTCCAGATCGAGGCGGGCCAAGAGTTGAACGCCACCCTGATCGGTAAACTTGATCGCGTTGGCGAGCAGGTTGGTCAGAATTTGGCGCAGGCGATACGGATCGCCTCTTACTTCCAGAGGAACGCTGTTATCCAGTTCGTATTCCAGAGCAATACCTTTGCCGTGAGCCCGCTCCTGGAATTGCACAAGCGTTTGTTCCAGCAGATTCTCCAGGTGAAAATCCAGTTCTTCCAGCTCCATCCTACCCGCTTCAATCTTGGAAAAGTCGAGTATGTCATTGATGATGGACAGCAGCGAGTCCGCAGAGCGATACAGGGTTTCTGTATAGTTCTGCTGCACCGGGTTGAGTTCCGTTCCCAATAGCAGCTCGGCCATGCCCAGCACGCCATTCATGGGAGTGCGGATTTCATGGCTCATGTTGGCGAGAAACTGCGATTTAGCAACATTGGCTGCCTGCGCTTCTTCCATGGAATTGCGTAATTCCGCCGTGCGCCGTTCAACCTCTTGTTCCAAGGTCTGTTGTTGCAGCACGAGCGCAAAATCGCGTCGTTGCGCCTGTTTGATCATCAGATTAAAGCTGCGCACCAGTTGGCCAATTTCATCAACGCCTTCGCCGATGGCACGCAGTTGATAATTGTGCTCGCGCGATACTTCGTTCGCCAAGTTTGACAGCTGCATCAAGGGGGAAACGATCAGCGCGGTAAGGCGTCGGCCATATTTCAATGAAATCGCGTAGGCGGCCAGCATCACCAGAGAAATCCAGGTAACTTGCAGCAGTATCTCCCACCACAGGTCATGCATGCTAATGGTCAGACGCAAGGCGCCAATGGCGTCAATCTCATGAATAACCGGTAGTGTAACCACCAGTTGATCCCAGCTCATACTGCTCTGCTGTTGCATTGTGGGGGTCAGGGTGACATGCTTCTGGGTCAGGGCTGTGCTTAGTTTGTTAAATTCGGCAAACAGCACTCCTTTCTGATTGTACAGCTGTGCAGCCAGCACATCCTGTCTTCCCCGCAGTGAATTAAGGGTATCCTGAGCCGACTTGTTATCGTTGAATAGCAGCGACGCAGTCATATTGGAACCGATCACGTTACCCAGAGAGTAGGCCTCTGATCGCTTGTGTGAGCTCTGTTCCCAGATGTCCAACACAACGGTGACAAATAAGGTAAATAACAAGGCTATGCCTACTGTGATCGCCTGCAAGCGGCGCAGCTTTTCGAACATCGGCATAGAGGCAAATTTTTGCTTTTTCATAGTTGACTGCACATGTGGTTAATTGAACCGTTCAATACAAGGTTAGCCGGTCGTTCATAGTATCGACACCGGAGTCGCCTTGCACCGGCAGCAACTGTATGGTTGCATAGTTTATGAATCCATTGATGTCGGGCTTGTAGGTGGTAGGCATGATTATAAAAAAGTCATTAGTTGAAAACCTGAGTGGATTTAACGGTTGCCGCCTTTGTTTCGAGCCGTCGTTGGTGGGATAGATGTTAAGCAGGGCCTCGCTCAGGATACGCCATGTCGGGCATAAAACGACGCGAACAGGGTGTTGAAGATGATTTTCTATGGCGAACTTAAAAACGCTCGAAATTGCATGTCCGCGCTTAATTGAGCGATGATAATGCTCAATTTTCCGGGCATGTGATTCGGGACTTAATTTTTTTATCACTACTAGACCTTCCGCTGGCTACAATTATTTAATAAGTAAATTTTGCATTGCCTACCAATAGGTAACTGGTTGGTTGTATCGACACTTTAAAACTAATCGGTTACAAGTAAGATTGTAATCTAAGTATTGCTCCAATTTCGAGAGCCTATTAAAAACCGACCGGCACATTCTATCTATAGCATAGAGAATGGAACTTATTCAAGCAATAAGTGTTATTACCTATCTGAGGGTTACGCTAGCGCTGAATGCCTCGCGTCTTCTGGGTTTCTTAATGCCAAAAATTTCTTGGGACGAATGAGCCGGTTTTGGTAAAGCTTATTTTTCGGTATTAACAGACTCATTTCGCATTATTAAGAGATATATCTGATACCTAGTGGGGAGTATTAATTCCGCTCGCCCTGAGCCCTTCGGCTACGCTCAGGACGAAGGACGTTTCGGGATGCTGTTATACCAATCCCAATAAGTTCACATGCTATCCCTTCTCCCGCGGGAGAAGGTTAGGTTGAGGGGATTCAAACAACAACTTATTGGGATTGGTATTATGCGGCTCTCTAGAATAAATGCAAAATCGCGGCGGTTTGATTTGTTGCTTATATAGCCTGGGAATTCTTTCATATCACGGCTGAACCTTCCTTGGGTTAGAGCCAGTTTAGTAGGTATAGTTTGATTTGCCTATCAAAAAGCGCTTTTTTTGAAATCTGGACTGTTAATCTATAATTTGTAAAATATGACGATGTAGTTTTTCTAACAGCGCTTTAGCAAAACCGCTTTCGGGAACAGCTGTTACGGGGACGTACCAATGCCGGTCATCTGCAAACATCGCGCATTTTACGGCGTCCTTCTCGGTCATTAATACCGGCGCTGAGGTTTCCAAACCGGTGCCCGGGAACGAGATGTCACCAGGCTGGTATTGATAATGATCCGGAAAACTGTGTGTTTTGCAATTTACCCCGGCCGTTTCCAGCAGCTTAAAAAATCGGTCGGGATTGCCTATGCCCGCCAAGGCATGGCAGCTGGTTTTGTTAAAATCCTGCAAGGATTTTTGCTCTAAACTGACAAGGTTGACGGCGGTATTGCCGACGATCTGCATCGAAAACTCGCGGCCTTCGGTTGCTTCTCCGTTCACAACCACAAAATCGACGCTCTGCAAACGCTCAATAGGTTCGCGGAGCGGCCCTGCCGGGAGGCAATAGCCGTTGCCGAAACGCCTTTTCCCGTCGATCACGGCAATCTCAATATCCCTGTTCAACGCGTAATGTTGCAGTCCGTCGTCGGATAAAATGACAGTGCAGTCCGTTTGCTCCAGCAATAATCTGGCGGCGTCGACCCGTAGCGGACCTACGGCCATGGGGCAATCGGTTTGTTTGGCTATCAACAGGGCCTCATCGCCGACTTGCTCCGCCGTGCTGCCCGCAGTGACCCGTTGCGGCCAGACTTCGGATTTTCCGCCATAGCCCCGGCTGATAATGCCGGGCTTATAGCCCTCGCTTTTAAGCAACTCGGCCAGCCAGATAATCAGCGGCGTTTTACCGGTGCCGCCAACGGTAATATTGCCGATCACGATGACCGGAACCGGCAGGCTGTGTTTTTTTAACACGCCGAGGCGGTACAAAAATTTCCTGAATTTAACGACATCGGAAAATAAAAAACCCAGCGGCATCAGCAACACGCCGATAAACGGGTCTTTATACCAGATATCCACCAGCCACCGGGATACGGTTTTGTTCATGCCTAGTCGGTCGGTTGCAGCGTTGCAAAAGTGATATGGCTAAACCCCGCAAGCCCTGCAAGATCCAGTGCGGTCATTACCGATTTGTTGGGTGTTTTGTCATCGGCGTTGATAATAAAAGGCTGAGTCTTGGCCTGTTCCGGGAGTTTACTCAATTCCTGTTTTAAGCCTGCCCGAGTTTGATCGCTTAATCGATGCGGCAAGCCGTCCTCGCCGATCAAGGAATAAATACCATCTGCATCAATCATCAGGGAGACCGTTTTAGGATGCTCTGTAGCCTCAGTTCCTTCCGCCTCGGGCAGCTTGATATTGACTTCGGTATGTTGATTAAAGGATGTCGAAACCATGAAGAACAGCAACAGTACAAAAAGTACGTCGATCATTGAGATCAAGGTAATATCAACATTTTCCCTTTTTTTACGTTGAAACCTCATCAGGATGCTTTCCGGTCTTCGTGCAAAATATCAACCAACTTTAACGCTTCTTCTTCCATGGTGACCACATATTCGTCGACCAATCTTTCAAAATAGCGATGAAAAACCAAACTGGGGATTGCCACCGTCAAACCCGATGCCGTAGTAATCAACGCCACCGAGATGCCGCCAGCCAAAACGGCGGGATTGCCGGAGCCATGCTGCAAAAGTGAAGCAAAAATATCAATCATGCCGAATACGGTGCCTAATAAGCCCAACAATGGACTGACTGCTGCAATAGTACCCAGTGTATTGAGGAAGCGTTCCAGATCATGTACGACCTTGCGACCTGTTTCTTCAATACATTCCTTCATGAATTTTCTGCCGTGATGGCTATTGGCAAGGCCTGAGGCCAAAATACAGCCAAGTGGCGAGCTGTTTTTCAAGTGGCGCAAAGTAACATCATCCAGTTTTTTTTCGCGGGATAATCGCCATACCTGAGGAACCAGTTCCGGAGGCAAAATCTTCTTTCTTCGTAAAGACCAAAAACGTTCCGCAATGATGCCCATGGCACCAATGGAACACAGTATGATGGGCAGCATCATCCAGCCGCCGCTTTTTATGATTTCAAACACATTATTTCCTAATAAAGTAAATCAAGGTAATCAAGGCTGTAGGGGCGACTTTAGCCGCCCATGGCGAATGAATTCGCCTCCACACATATTATGTATTTTAACCCAAGACGGTTTTATTTAGAGAACTTTCCCGCCCCACCCAGATATAGGCAATTACAAATGCAATACCACAAAATACCGCCGCCATTGTATAGACAAACTCCGCTCCCAATGACTCCCAATAATAGCCGCTATAATAACTGCCCAGCATGCCGCCCAGGCCAAAACTCCAGCTGCTGTACAAGGCCTGACCTTTACCTTGATGTCGCTCGCCGAAATACAGATGAACTAAATGAATGGCGGCGACATGAACACCGGCAAATGTTGCGGCATGTAAAATTTGAGCAACAATCAGCAGCCAGAAATAGTCGACGCACCAGGCTATGATCAACCAGCGGACAACGCCCAACAGAATGCTGAACAACAAAATAGTTCGCAGAGAAAAACGCTGCAACACACGACGCATATAGATAAATAATACAATCTCGGCAAAAACAGCCAACGCCCACAGAAACCCGGTCAGGCTAGTCGAGTAATGATAGTGCTTCAAATAAATAGAATAAAAAACGTAATAAGGCGCATGGGCTAGCTGCAACAGCATGTTGACGGCCAGAAAAGCCATGACTTCCGGTTTTTTTAAGATGTGCAGGATACCGACGGCGGCACTTTGATGGTTGATAGCGCGAGTGGTCGGCATTATTAAGCTGACCAACCAGATTAGCGTCATCAATGCGCTAATCACTAACGGGAGTATGGCAGAGGACTGACGATCTAAAAGCCAGCCTATGCCCAGCACCGCCACAATAAAGCCGATAGAACCCCACAGCCTTATCTTGCTGTAACGATGCGTTTCATTTTTTAAATGAGCTAAGGTGAGCGCTTCAAATTGCGGTAAAGCGGCGTTCCAAAAAAAACTAAAGCCTATGGTTATCCAGGCAATGCAGAAATAACTCTGGCTATAAAAAAAACCGGTAAAGCAAAGGGCGGTAAAAAAAGCGGCTATGCGAATAATGCGTAAATTTTTTCCGGTACTATCGGCAATCCAACCCCATAGTATCGGAGCCACAATCCGTGTGCCACCTAGCAGCGCAGAAAGCTCGCCAATTTCAACAGGATTAAACCCCCTGTCTTTTAAATAAAGCCCCCAGTAAGGGATAAAACCGCCTACCGTGGCAAAATAAAAGAAATAAAAACCTGACAATCGCCAGTAAGGAA
>JAYTLW010000284.1:0-12420 GCA_043729025.1 Methylobacter sp. | reverse complement strand
GTAAGCTTAAAGCCATCCATGGAGTCTGGATTCCGGCAATCCATGCCGGAATGACGAGCTTGGAAAATAGTGATCATGTAATCTGACAAAGTAGAATTAGGCAATAAACTTTTTGTTTTAACTTGGGTGTATGGGGTTGCCTGAAATAAATATGAGCTTCTTGATTTAAATCAAGAAGCTCATATTTATTTCAAGATAGCATTAACAACTTAACCTCATAACAAGGAAAATGTTAGTGACAGAAATCAACTCTTCCAAACAAAAACATGCACTTACCGCAAGTACGGTGGCATTTACCGCCTGCTTTGCGGTGTGGACTATCTTTTCCATCATCGGTTTGCAAATTCAGAAAGACTTAGCCTTAAGCGAGACCGAATTCGGCTTACTGGTCGGTACGCCGATACTTTCAGGGTCGTTGATTCGGCTGATGCTGGGCATCTGGAGCGACCAGTACGGCGGTCGTATCGTTTATCTGTTGGTGATGGTGACGGCGGCTATCGCTACCTTCTTGCTGACCACCGTTGAAACTTACACCATGTTCCTAGTGACCGCACTCGGTATCGGTGTTGCCGGCGGTTCGTTTGCGGTGGGTATAGCTTATGTTTCGCGTTGGTATCCTAAAGAGAAGCAAGGCACGGCCTTAGGTATATTCGGGCTCGGCAATGTCGGCGCGGCGGTGACCAAATTCGTCGCACCTTTTGTGATGGTTGCATTCGGCTGGCATGCCGTAGCGCAAATCTGGGCGCTGGTTCTTATTCTGATGGCGGCTATCTTCTGGTTTGTTACCGAGGATGAGCCGACGCTTAAAGCCAGACGGGATGCGGGCATTAAGCCTGAGTCATTTCTAAAGCAGCTGGAGCCGCTGAAAGATATGCGGGTCTGGCGGTTTTCGCTTTATTACTTTTGCGTATTTGGCGCTTTTGTCGCATTGGCGCTGTGGTTGCCGCGTTATCTGGTCGGCGCTTACGGTTTTGATATTAAGTCGGCGGGTATGTTGGCGGCGGCTTATTCCATTTTTGCCAGTCTGTTTCGTGCGCTGGGCGGTTGGTTATCCGACCGTTATGGGGCGCGGTTATTAATGTACTGGACGTTTATTGTCGCCACTGTCTGCACGTTTTTCCTGTCTTATCCGCCTACGGATTACATCGTTCACGGCATTAAGGGCGATATTGCTTTTAGTCTGGCGCTTCAGCCTTTGGGCTTTATTTTCCTGGTCTCGGTGCTGGGCCTGTTCATGTCATTCGGCAAGGCGGCGGTATACAAACATATCCCGGTTTATTATCCCGATAATGTCGGCGCTGTCGGCGGCGCGGTGGGCATGATCGGCGGTCTGGGCGGGTTCTTGTTGCCGCTGACCTTCGGTATGTTGAACGATCTGACCGGGATCTGGAGCAGCTGCTTCATGTTGCTGTTCGTATTGATGGCGACTGCGCTGACTTGGATGCATTTTGCCATCGTGCGGATGGAACGCCGCGTTGTGCCCGAACTGGCCAAAATATCCAAAGACCTGCCGGAATTGAGTCATCCGTCGCCGTTGGTGCTCACCGACTGGAATCCTGAAGATAAAGGCTTCTGGGAAAAGACCGGCAAGCGCATCGCTACCCGCAACCTGTGGATCAGCATTCCTGCCTTGCTGCTGGCTTTTGCGGTGTGGATGGTATGGAGCGTCGTGGTTATCAACCTGCCCAGCATAGGTTTCAAATACACCACCAACGAACTATTCTGGTTGGCTGCATTGCCGGGTCTTTCGGGTGCGACTTTACGGATTTTTTATTCGTTCATGGTGCCTATTTTCGGCGGTCGTCGCTGGACGACAATCAGCACCGCTTCGTTGCTGTTGCCGTCCTTATGGATAGGTTTTGCGGTGCAAAATCCCGATACGCCTTACGTGCTGATGGTGGTACTGGCCCTGTTATGCGGTTTTGGCGGCGGCAATTTTGCGTCCAGCATGGCCAATATCAGCTTTTTTTATCCGCAGTCCCAAAAAGGTACGGCTCTGGGCTTGAATGCCGGCTTAGGCAATCTGGGTGTCAGTACCGTGCAGTTTGTGGTGCCGTTGGTTATCGCGGCGGGTGTATTCGGTTCACTGGGCGGCGATCCGCAAGAGTGGGTTAAGGCCGGAGTAACCAAATCGATCTGGTTGCAAAACGCCGGTTTTATCTGGGCGCCGTTTATCATCGCCACCAGCCTCGCGGCGTGGTTCGGCATGAACGATATTGCCTCTGCCAAAGCCTCCTTCAAGGAACAGTCGGTCATTTTCAAGCGCAAACATAATTGGCTGATGTGCTGGCTTTATACCGGAACCTTCGGCTCGTTTATCGGCTATGCGGCCGGTTTTCCGATGTTGATTAAAATCCTGTTTCCTGAGGTTGACCCGACTCAGTACGCCTTTTTGGGGCCTTTGGTCGGCGCCTTAATCAGGCCGGTCGGCGGTTGGCTGGCTGACAAGCTGGGCGGCGCCAGGGTGACGCTGTGGAATTTCGTTATCATGATCTGCGCGGTGTTCGGCGTGTTGCATTTTATGCCGGAAGCCGGTAATGCTGGCGATTTTTGGGGTTTTCTGGCGATGTTCATGCTGTTGTTTATCACCACCGGCATCGGCAACGGCTCTACGTTCAGGATGATTCCGGTAATTTTCATGACCGAACGTGTGTGTGCGGCAAAAGGTCAGGGCATCGAAGCTGAGACCAAAGCCAAAAAGGATGCAGCAAAAGAAGCGGCGGCGGTGCTGGGTTTCAGTTCGGCGATTGCCGCTTACGGCGCTTTCTTTATCCCCAAGAGTTACGGTACGGCGATCAGCATGACCGGCAGTCCCGATGCGGCGCTGTATTGTTTTATTAGCTTTTATCTGAGCTGCATAGGCATCACCTGGTGGTTTTACGTGCGTAAAACGGCGGCTATGCCTTGTTAATGCTTACAAATTAGTCCACGAAAATCACGAAAGACACGAAATAAATTATTACGATGTATTACAGCCGCTTATACTTGAGGTGGCGACCTGCAGTTTGATATTTCTTTAAATATTTTCGTGATTTTTGTGTTTTTCGTGGATCAAATGATTTTCTATAATGAATCGCCAGTCCAACCTATAAAACGCTATCAGAGGTAAATCTTATGAGTCATTTCCTGGATCGCTTGCTGTTTTTCAAGAAAAAAGTAGCTACCTTCTCCGGTAATCACGGCGTGGTGACCAATGAGGATCGAAGCTGGGAGAACAGTTACCGCGCGCGCTGGCAACACGATAAAATCGTGCGTTCCACACACGGCGTGAATTGCACGGGCTCTTGCAGTTGGAAGATCTACGTTAAAAACGGGCTGGTGACCTGGGAAACCCAGCAAACCGATTACCCACGCACCCGTCCCGATCTGCCCAATCATGAGCCTCGGGGCTGTCCGCGCGGGGCGAGTTATTCCTGGTATTTGTACAGCGCCAACCGCCTTAAATATCCGCTGATACGCGGCCGCCTGGTCAGGTTGTGGCGTGAGGCCAGACTGACGTTGGCGCCGGTTGAGGCTTGGGCGTCCATCGTCGAAGACCCTCGCAAAGCCTCTGAATATAAAGCCGTGCGCGGTTTGGGTGGTTTGGTTCGCGCCTCTTGGGAGGAAGTCAACGAAATCATCGCGGCGGCCAATATTTACACGGCAAAAACTTTCGGCCCCGACCGTATTATCGGTTTTTCGCCGATCCCGGCGATGTCGATGGTGTCTTATGCGGCCGGCAGCCGTTATCTGTCGCTGATCGGCGGCGTCAGCATGAGTTTTTACGACTGGTATTGCGATTTGCCGCCTGCATCGCCGCAAACCTGGGGCGAGCAAACCGACGTGCCCGAATCGGCGGACTGGTATAACGCCGGTTTTTTGATGCTGTGGGGTTCGAACGTCCCGCAAACCCGTACTCCCGATGCCCATTTCATGACCGAAGCGCGCTATAAAGGCGCGAAAGTCGTGGTGGTCAGTCCCGATTATTCGGAGGCCAGCAAGTTCGCCGACCTGTGGCTGCACCCTAAGCAAGGCACCGATGCCGCATTGGCGATGGCGATAGGCCACGTCATCCTTAAAGAATTTCATGTCGAGCGCCAAAGTCCTTATTTCAGCCAGTATGTGCGCGAAAATACCGATTTACCTTTTCTGGTCATGCTCAAGGAACAGGACGGCTGCTATGTGCAAGACCGTTTCCTCCGGGCTTCGGATTTTTCAGGTCAGCTGGGACAAGACAATAACCCCGAATGGAAAACGGTGGCTTACGATGAAATCAACGGCCACATCGTTCCGCCTTGCGGCTCTATCGGGTTTCGCTGGGGTGAAAGCGGGCATTGGAATATTGAACAAAAAACCGTAGACAATCAGGCGGTAAAGTTACGCTTAAGTTTGATTGATACCAAAGACGATGTGGCCAGCGTCGGCTTTCCTTATTTTGGCGGCTCAGAACACCCGCATTTTACCCATTCTGCCCATGACGCCGTACAAAGGCGCAATGTGCCGGTTAAGAAAATCACTTTGGCTGATGGTAGCGAAGTATTGGCAACCACGGTATTTGATTTGCTGGTTGCCAACTACGGCATAGATCGCGGTTTGGGAGGCGGTAACATAGCAAGTTCCTATGATCAGGATGTTCCCTACACCCCCGCGTGGCAGGAAAAAATCACCGGCGTTACCCGGAAAAATGTGATTGCGGTGGCGCGGGAATTTGCCACCAACGCCGAAAAGACCCAGGGTCGCTCGATGGTGATTCTGGGTGCGGGTATCAATCACTGGTACCACATGGACATGAATTACCGGGGCATCATGAATATGCTGATGATGTGCGGTTGTGTCGGCCAATCCGGCGGAGGTTGGGCGCATTATGTCGGGCAGGAAAAGCTGCGCCCGCAAACCGGCTGGCTGCCGCTGGCGTTCGGCCTGGACTGGAAGCGTCCGCCCCGGCAAATGAACAGTACCTCGTTTTTCTACAATCACACCAGTCAATGGCGTTACGAAAAATTGAAAGTCAGCGAGATTTTATCTCCAACTGCAAATCCTGACGACTGGCAAGGCAGTTTGATTGATTTTA
Source organism: Methylobacter sp. (assembly GCA_043729025.1). Classification (GTDB taxonomy): domain Bacteria; phylum Pseudomonadota; class Gammaproteobacteria; order Methylococcales; family Methylomonadaceae; genus Methylobacter_A. The sequence goes on along the minus strand of JAYTLW010000284.1, from coordinate 7,370 downwards.
ACGTCAGATCAGAACGCATGGGCTGGCTGCCATCCGCACCGCAACTGCAAACCAACCCGTTGCAAGTGGTAAAAGACGCAGCAAAAGCAAAACTAGACCCGATAGAATATGTCGTCAAATCGCTTAAAAGCGGCAAGTTGAAAATGTCCTGCGAAGACCCGGACAACCCGCTTAACTTTCCGCGCAATATGTTCGTGTGGCGCTCTAATTTACTGGGCTCGTCCGGCAAAGGGCATGAATATTTCCTCAAATATTTGCTGGGAACACAACACGGTGTGCAGGGCAAAGATTTAGGCGATAGCGGCGATAAACCTTCGGAAGTCGAATGGCATGAAACCGCTCCGGAAGGAAAACTCGATTTACTGGTTACGCTGGATTTTCGTATGTCCACGACCTGTTTGTATTCGGACATTATTTTGCCGACTGCAACCTGGTATGAGAAAAACGACCTGAACACTTCGGATATGCACCCGTTCATCCATCCCTTATCCAAGGCTGTTGATCCTGCCTGGGAATCGCGTTCTGATTGGGATATTTATAAAGGTATCGCCAAAAAGTTTTCGGAATTGACTGTAGGCCATTTAGGACTTGAGAAAGATATAGTTGCTGTGCCGATCCTGCATGATACACCGGCAGAGTTGGCTCAGCCGCTGGAGGTCAAGGATTGGAAGAAAAAGGAATGCGACCCGGTTCCGGGTAAAACCATGCCGACGCTGGTGGTGGTCGAGCGCGATTATCCGAACACTTACAAAATGTTTACCTCGCTGGGGCCGTTGATGAGCAAAATCGGCAACGGCGGCAAAGGCATCGCCTGGAACACCGAGACCGAAGTCAAACAACTGGGCGAGTTGAACCGACTGGTGACCGATGAAGGCATCAGCAAAGGCCTGCCGCGTATCGAATCCGATATTGATGCCACTGAAGTTATTTTGATGCTGGCACCTGAAACCAACGGGCATGTCGCGGTTAAAGCCTGGGCAGCGTTAAGCAAAATCACCGGACGGGATCACACCCATTTGGCGCGTCCGCGTGAAGACGACAAAATCCGTTTCCATGATGTGCAGGCGCAGCCGCGCAAGATCATCTCGTCTCCGACCTGGAGCGGGCTGGAATCCGAGCATGTCTGTTACAACGCCTGTTACACCAATGTTCACGAGCGGATTCCGTGGCGCACCCTGACCGGTCGCCAGCAGTTTTATCAGGATCATAGCTGGATGCGGGCGTTCGGCGAGACTTTGTGCGTTTATAAACCGCCTGTCGATACCCGCTCCATTGCGCCGATTCTGGGTCAAAAGCCCAATGGCAATGATGAGATCGTGTTGAATTTCATTACACCGCATCAGAAATGGGGCATACACAGTACTTATACCGATAATCTGTTGATGCTGACATTGTCACGCGGCGGGCCGATTGTGTGGATGGGTGAAGTTGATGCTGCGAAAGTCGGCATTAAAGATAATGACTGGATAGAAGCTTTTAATGTCAATGGCGCGTTGGTCGCCAGGGCGGTGGTCAGTCAGCGGGTTCCCGAAGGCATGTGCATGATGTATCACGCCCAGGAAAAAACGGTCAATGTGCCGGGTTCGGAAACCACTGGCGGGCGCGGTGGCATTCATAACTCGGTGACCCGGGCGACGCTTAAACCCACGCACATGATCGGCGGTTACGCCCAACTGAGTTACGGCTTTAACTATTACGGCACGGTTGGCTCTAATCGGGACGAGTTTGTGATTATTCGCAAAATGAGCAAAGTTGATTGGCTGGAAGAACCCAGCGAAACTAATCAAGATACCAATCAGCAAGAGGGGGCAGTATGACTAATTTGTCTGGAACAAATTTGGACCGCGAAGCGGGTTCCGAAGGAACGCGATCCAGGAAAGGATCGCGCAATATTCGCGCACAAATAGGTATGGTGTTAAACCTGGACAAGTGTATAGGCTGTCACACTTGTTCCATTACCTGCAAAAACGTCTGGACCTCGCGTAAAGGGGTTGAATATGCGTGGTTTAACAATGTCGAAACCAAGCCGGGCATAGGTTTTCCGCAACAGTGGGAAAACCAGGACAAATGGAACGGCGGCTGGGTACGCAAAATCAACGGTAAAATAGAACCGCGTCAAGGCGGGAAACGCCAGATCTTGCGCAATATTTTCGCCAATCCCGATTTGCCTGCTATCGACGATTATTACGAACCGTTCGATTTCGATTACCAGCATTTGCATACCGCCAAGGAATCAAAAAATCCGCCGACTGCGCGCCCCTATTCGCTGATTACCGGCGAGCGCATGGAAAAAATAGAAGGCGGCCCGAACTGGGAGGAAATTCTGGGTACCGAATTTTCATCACGTTCGCGCGATACCAATTTCGACAACATCCAAAAAGACATGTACGGTGAATTTGAAAACACCTTCATGATGTATTTGCCGCGTTTGTGCGAGCACTGCCTTAATCCGACCTGCGTTGCAGCCTGTCCCAGCGGCTCGATTTACAAGCGCGAAGAAGACGGTATTGTTCTAATCGACCAGGACAAATGCCGAGGCTGGCGGATGTGCGTTTCGGCCTGTCCGTACAAAAAAATCTACTACAACTGGGAAACCGGAAAATCGGAAAAATGCACGTTCTGCTATCCGCGTATCGAAGCCGGTGAGCCTACGGTTTGTTCGGAAACCTGCGTCGGGCGGATTCGTTATTTAGGCGTGTTGCTGTACGACGCCGACCGTATCGAAGCGGCGGCCAGCTGCGAGAACGAGCAGGATTTGTATCAGCAACAGCTGGATGTTTTTCTCGATCCATTTGATGAAGCAGTCATCGCTGAAGCGCGAGCAGCCGGTATTCCTGAGTCCTGGTTAACAGCGGCGCAAGAATCGCCGGTGTATAAAATGGCGATAGACTGGAAAGTGGCGTTTCCGCTGCATCCAGAATTTCGCACCCTGCCGATGGTTTGGTATGTGCCGCCGCTATCGCCGATTCAATCTGCGGCGGAAAACGACCAAATTGGCATGGATGGCGACATCCCCGACGTGCGTTCCTTGCGTATTCCGGTGCAGTATCTGGCCAACTTGCTTACAGCAGGTAAAGAAGAACCCGTGGTGTTGGGCTTGGAGAGGATGCTGGCGATGCGGGCCTACATGCGCAGCCTTACCGTCGATGGCGTGGTCAATACCGCCGTATTGGAACGCGTCGGTTTGACCCAGTTGCAAGTTGAAGAAATGTACCGCTACATGGCGATTGCCAATTACGAAGACCGTTTTGTGATTCCCAGCAGTCATCGCGAATACGCCAGCTCTACTTTCGATGCTTATGGCGAACAAGGTGGCTGCGGTTTCAGTTTCGGTAGCGGATGTTCTACGGGTAATAGTGAGACTAATCTGTTTGGCGGAAACAGTAAACCGCAACGTAGCGGCGGTATTCCGATCAAGATTCCTATTAAAGTAGAGCAGTTGAAATAAGAGATCATTATGTGGGGGCGACTTTAGTCGCCCAGCGAAATTCAAGGGCGACTAAAGTCGCCCCCACAATCAATCGTTCATCGTTTCCACGTTAAAGGGGAATGATACGAGGAGTTATTATGCTTACATTAAAAATCCTATCATTATTGCTGAGCTATCCCGAAGCCGAGACGCTGGCTGCACTTGACGAAATGGCGGCGGTAGTCGAGCAGGAAAATCTGTTGCCGGAAGACCATAAAAAATCGGTACTGGCCTTGATCGATTCTTATCGCGGCGTAGATCTGCTGGATAGCCAAGAGGCTTATGTGGCCTTATTCGACCGGGGACGGTTTTTGTCGCTGCATATTTTCGAGCATGTACACGGCGAATCCCGCGACCGGGGGCAGGCCATGGTTAACCTGCTACAGATGTACGAATCGCACGGCTTTGAAATGTCCACGCATGAACTGCCGGATTACGTGCCGTTATTTCTGGAGTTTCTCTCGCAGCAAGAACAGGGGATAGCTGTGCAGTTACTGCACGACGCGATGCCGGTATTAAGTTTGCTGGGCGCAAGGTTAACTGAACGTGGCAGCGGGTTTAGCGCAATTTTCGACGCACTGGCAGGTTTTGCAGGCGACCCCGAAGCGCTGGCAGAAATCCGATCACAAGCCGCCACCGAAGGCGAGGATGAAACCCTGGTCAACATGGATGAAATCTGGGAAGAAGAAGCCGTCAGTTTTATGGGGGCAGGGGATGCGTGCAAAAGCCAAACAGCCGCCGTCAGTCCAATCACTATCACGCCGCGCGATCAATTTTTAAAATCGCAAAATCGTTCTCTTTAAGAAGGAGTCAATCGTGGATTATCTCAATACTTTACTATTCGGTTATTACCCCTATGTCGCTATCAGCGTATTTTTCATCGGCAGCCTGGCGCGTTACGACCGCGATCAATACACCTGGCGCACCGGTTCCAGCCAATTCCTGCGCGCCGACGAATTAAGGCTGGGCAGCAATTTATTCCATATCGGCATCTTGCTGCTGTTCGTCGGTCATTTCGTCGGCCTGTTGACGCCGCCTGCGGTTTATCATGCATTAGGTTTGACTACGTCTGCCAAACAAATCCTGGCCGTTGTCGCGGGTGGGGTTTTCGGCGGCGTATGCTTGAAAGGCATCATTATCCTGATCCGTCGTCGCCTGACCGATGCCCGGATTCGCGCCACCAGCAGCCGTATGGATATTTTCATTTTGCTGCTGATTGGCGTACAGTTGGCGCTGGGTCTTTTGACCTTGCCGATTTCACTTTATCATTATGACGGCGCCAATATGTTGTTGCTGTCGGAATGGGCGCAACGCATCGTGACTTTCCGTAGCGGTGCGGCGGATCAAGTCAGCGAGATCGGCATTGTCTTCAAATTGCATTTGTTCCTGGGGCAGACTCTGTTCCTGGTATTTCCATTCAGCCGTTTGGTGCATGTCTGGAGCGTTCCGCTGGGTTATATCACGCGCCCTTATCAGGTCGTTCGCAGACGTTAAGGTAAATCAGGTTAAAGGTGCAAGGTTATCGTCGCACTTCAAAATTCGGTGCCTTTATCCCCTCTCCTGTTGGAGAGGGTTAGGGTGAGGAGATTTAAAAAACCGACAATGATGTGCAAGAATAATAACCATTTTTGCCATATCACTCGAAAGGTAAAATCATGAACAAAACATCCAGTGTATTATTACTGACAATAGCTATAGGTAGCTTGATCACCGGTTGCTCGGATGACGCCAAGTACAAGGCAATGGCCAAAAAATACAACGCTATTCAAGCCGATAAAGCACAGCATAATACGATGTCAGCCGAAGAAATGGCGAAACACGAAGGCGGCGGAATGCAACATGCTATGCCGATGCCCGCCGAATCAGCGGGCGCTCAGCAAAGCGCTATCGGTGAAATCGGCCGCCGTGCCGATGATTTACCGGCTCCTCTGAACAGAACACAGCCGCAGCTGGTCAGCGTCGATCTATATACCGATGAGTTGGTTGCCGAAATGATGCCCGGCGTTACCTATCAATACTGGACTTATAACGGCAAGGTGCCGGGGCCGTTTATCCGCGCCAGGGCTGGCGATCAAGTAGAAATACACCTGAATCACGGTAAGTCCGGTGCAGCCGCTGAGGCTCATAGCGAACATACCTCGGATCAGCATGCCGCCGCCGGTCACTCGGCGCATTCTATCGATCTGCATGCTGTGGTCGGCCCCGGCGGCGGCGCGCCGTTAATGCAGGTCGGTCAGGGCGAACAAAAAAGCTTCCGATTTAAAGCCACGCATCCGGGCATCTATGTCTATCACTGCGCCAGTCTGCATGTGCCCACCCATATCGCCAACGGCATGTACGGCATGATCCTGGTGGAACCGGAACAGGGCCTGGCTAAAGTCGACCGCGAGTTTTATGTGATGCAGGGCGATTTTTACACCAGCGGCAAGTATGGCGATAAAGGCTTGCAAGCGTTCAGCAAGGAAAAGATGCTGGCTGAACATCCTGAGTATTTTCTATTCAACGGCAGGGTTAACTCGCTCAGCGGCGAGCGGGCTTTAAAAGCCAAGGTAGGTGAAAAGATCCGCCTGTTTGTCGGCGTCGGCTCGCATGTCGCATCCAACTTTCATATCATCGGCGCTATTTTTGACAACCTGTATCCAGAAGGCGCGATCATGAATCCGCCGCTGAAAAACGTACAGACTACTGTCATAGCCCCTGGTTCTGCGGTGATGATTGAATTTACCGCCGAAGTGCCCGGCAAATACCTGTTGGTCGATCACAGCCTCACACGCGCCATTGATAAAGGGGCGCTGGCTGAGTTGATTATAGTAGGGGCGGCGCAGCCGGAACTTTACCAGCAGATTGGTAGCTATGAATGATGGCGGGTTACGCTTCGCTAACCCAATCTACGAATTAAAAAAAAACGGCGCCCGCAGGCGCCGTTTTTGTTTTTGAGCTAAATAATCAACCCGGATTATTTACGATTAGTAATTACCATCGTTTTGTCGTTGCCGGTGCCGGAGTGTTGGACGTTCACGAACAGTGTGTGAGAGTCTTTACCGAAGTATATGCCAGTACCTTCCGCCGGTTTGTCTTTCAAGGAAGCGAACAGATGTACGCCGTCTTGATAACCGTCGTTGTTTGCATCTTCAGAGGCTGGGTCAAAAACCCAGATGTCGCTGAAGTCGTTGTCTTCGACCATCCATAACTTGCCATCAGGACCGTTGGACAGATTGTCCACTTTCGCGAAACCGGTGACGCCAGCGGCAGTGGCGGTAGGCTGAGCTTCGGTTGGAGCATTCTTGCCAGCAGCGACGACATATTTAACTGATGGCGTTTCTCCCAGTGTTACGGCCAAGACTGCGCCACGGCCATTGGTGTTGGCCGCGTTATCGACATCTTCACAAGTCAGCGCCACATACAAAGATTCCGCGATCCGCTCCATGTCTTCAGGGCGACAAAATTGGGTTGCGCCGACAGTTGTTGCTGCTACACGAGCGCTAATTTGCGCCTGGTTCATATCTAACGCCAGCCACTGTGCAGCGCCGGTTTTGCCCGTATCCACTTTTAAAGCATAGAGCTGTCCGTCAGACAGATTGCCGTAAGTAGTCGGCACGAATTTGTAGATCGAGCCTTTTCTATCTTCGTCGATGACATAGACATTGCCTTCTTCGTCAATTTCCAGGCCTTCATGAGACAGGGAACCTAATTTAGGCAGCACGGTAACACTTTCCATTGATGTTGGATCGCCTGCTTTCAGCTTCAGTTCGTATACCAGGCCGCTGGTGGCTTGAGGGGCTTCCGGATCAGGGCGCGCCGATGTGATGACTTCTTCAGCAAACAGCACAGTGTGCCAAGGTGTCCAGACGATACCGTCGAGCGCTTCCCAATCGTCGCGTCCTACCACTTCCTTGGCTTC
>JAYTLW010000283.1:0-5117 GCA_043729025.1 Methylobacter sp. | reverse complement strand
GGTATAAGTTTTTCCTAAGCCTGTCGCCATTTCGATTAATAAGCGATTTTTGCCATCGTTAAAGCGTGTCAAACTGTCTTGGATAACAGTTTCTTGATATTTTCTGGGTTTAATTTCGCGTCCAATTTCAGAATGCTTTTGGATCCATAAGTTCTGCAAACCATCACGATCAGTTAGCTCAACACCTAACCTTAAAGCTCGAACTTTTACCTCTGAGGTGAAATAAGAATTTGTTACTAAAATCATGTTACCGACATTGGCAAGTTTCGCGCCTGTGACTAACTGATTTAAGGCTTTAACATCAACTGTTGTTCCCGCTGCTCTTTGTTTAACTTCGATAGCAAATTTGCGCTTATTTTTATAGGCAAAAATATCAACACCGCCGTCACCATGTTGAAATTCTTGCCCGACTTTGGTAATGATGGCATCGCTCCAGCCAGCGGCAACGAACACATCACGGACGAAAACTTCAAAGTCAGACGGCGAAAGGGAATCAATTTTTTTGAAGTCGGTAATCATTCGTTACAAAGAGTAAGGTGGGGGCGCTTTGGCTGCCCAGCTTGAGCAGCAATTTTTTTCTTCGCTGATTTTCTTTAACGTCTTAGGTCTGCAACCTCAACTAACCGGCTCTTCGTAATCTTCGTGTTCTCTATAGCGGATAAAGCCGTCGTTTTGAAACACGCTGAATAGTTACTTATTTGGAATAGTCTTATGCGCAAAATAAAACAACCCAGCGCCGATCAAGATCATCGGCGTAGACAGTATCTGTCCCATGGTCACCCAGTCCAAAGCCATGAAACCTAATTGCGCGTCCGGCATCCTGAAAAATTCGATAAAAAACCGAAAGCAGCCGTAACAAAACAAGGCCAGGCCGGTGGTTGCCATAACCGGTCGTGGTTTGCTGGAATACACCCAAAGGATCACAAACAACACTACGCCCTCTAAGAAGGCTTCGTACAATTGCGAAGGATGACGGGCGAGCAATCCACCGGTAGGAAATACCATGGCCCAGGGCACATCGGTGGGCCTGCCCCATAATTCCGAATTGATAAAATTGCCAATACGCCCTGCGCCCAAACCGATAGGCGCCAGCGGAGCGATAATGTCGGTCAGTTGCAGCATGCTGCATTGCTGCTTTTTGGCGAACAGCCACATCGCGATAAATACGCCCAACATGCCGCCATGAAAGGACATGCCGCCTTGCCAGATTTTAATCAGGATCAGCGGATTGCTTAAGAACTCGGAAAAATTATAGAATAAAATGTAACCGATTCTGCCGCCCAGAACTACGCCGAACGCGCCGTAAGTCACCAGGTCTTCTATGGCTTCCGGCTTGATTGGCGACCAAGGTTGCTCGGCGCGTTTTTGCCCTAAAAACCAGACGGCGGCAAAACCGATCAGGTACATCAGGCCGTACCAGTGAATTTTAACCGGGCCTAGACTTAAAGCGATGGGATCGATGTGCGGAAAATTCAACATAATTAAACGTCCAGATTAGTCACATCCAAGGCATTTTTGACGATGAAATCCCGCCGTGGCTCCACCACATCGCCCATTAGCGTGGTGAAAATCTCATCGGCGGCAATCACGTCTTCGATGCGCACTTGCAGTAAGCGCCGGTTATTGGAATCCAGCGTGGTTTCCCACAGTTGTTCCGGGTTCATCTCACCCAAACCTTTGTAGCGCTGGATATGCTGGCCTTTTTTGATTTCCTTCATCATCCATTCAAAAGCCTGTTTAAAGTTGCTGACCGGTTGCTGCCTCTCGCCCATTTGCATAAATGAACCTTCGTTAAACATGCCCGCCGTGTTTTCCGCATAGAAAGCGATTTTATGATAATCCTTGCCGTTGAAAAAAGTCGACGGCAAGACAAAGGTTTTGGTTATGGCGTGCAATCGCCTGTTAACCGTAACAGAAAAATCATTAGCCGCCTTATAGTCCAACTCCAGCGAGTATATCGCCTTGCTGTCGCAATCAACCAGCTTCTGTTCCATCGCGGCGAACCAGGCGCTGAGTTTTTGTTGATCCTGCTTCAGTTCGTCGCTGATCACGTCCATATAGGCGAACTGCTCCAGGAAAACCTCATCGTAACGTCTGGACAAGCGATTATTGATGGCAGCTATTTCGGTAAACAATTTAGCCAGTTTTTCCAGGCCTTGCCCTTGTATAGGCGGCGCAGAGACATCGGTAAATAGCTGGGCCTTATCCAGGGCCAGTTGGATCAAGTATTCATTCAACTGGGCGTCGTCTTTGACGTAATGCTCCTGCTTGCCTTTTTTGACTTTATACAAAGGCGGTTGGGCAATATAGATATAGCCTTTTTCGACGATCTCGGGCAATTGACGGTAAAAGAACGTCAGCAACAAGGTTCTGATATGGGAGCCGTCGACATCGGCATCGGTCATGATGATAATGCGGTGATATCGCAGCTTGGCCAGATTGTATTCGTCCTTGCCTATACCGCAACCTAACGCGGTAATTAAGGTTCCGACTTCTTCCGATGAAATCATTTTGTCAAAACGGGCTTTTTCCACGTTTAAAATTTTTCCTTTTAACGGCAGTATGGCCTGGGTGCGGCGATCCCTGCCTTGTTTGGCCGAGCCGCCCGCAGAATCCCCTTCCACCAGGAACAATTCGGAAAGCGCCGGATCTTTTTCCTGACAGTCCGCCAATTTTCCAGGAAGCCCTGCAATATCCAGCGTGGTTTTACGACGGGTCATTTCGCGGGCTTTTCGGGCGGCCTCTCGGGCTCTGGCCGCATCGACTATCTTGCTAACGATGGCTTTGGCTATTTGCGGTTTTTCCAGCAAGAATTCCTGTAGCTTTTCATTCATTGTCGATTCGACTATCGGCTTAATTTCTGACGATACCAGCTTGTCTTTGGTTTGTGAGGAAAACTTAGGATCGGGTATTTTAACCGACAGCACCGCCGTCAAACCTTCTCGGGCATCATCGCCGGTGGTTTGTACTTTTTCTTTTTTAGCCAAACCGCTGGATTCGATGTATTGGTTGATGGTTCGGGTCAAAGCGCCTCTGAACCCGGCCAAATGACTGCCGCCGTCACGTTGGGGAATATTATTGGTGTAGCAAAATACATTCTCCTGATAGGAATCGTTCCACTGCATCGCCACTTCGACGGTGACGCCGTCTTTTTCGGCTATAAAATGAAACACCTCCGGGAACAGCGGCGTTTTGTTTTTATTCAGATGCACCACAAAAGCGCCTATGCCGCCTTCAAATTCGAACACATCTTGTCTGTCGGTGCGTTCATCTTCGAGGCTGATGCGTACGCCGGAGTTCAGGAAGGATAATTCTCTGAGCCTTTTTGCCAGGATGTCGTAGTGAAATTCGACATCGGTAAAGGTTTCCGAGCTGGGCTTGAAGTTGATCAAAGTGCCGGAGCCCTCGCAAGGCCCTACCGCCGCCAATGGTGCGACCGGATTACCCATACGATATTGCTGCTTGTAAAGCTGGCCGTTCTTGCGCACTTCGAGATTCAACACCTCGGATAAGGCATTGACCACCGACACGCCCACGCCGTGCAGACCACCACTTACCTTGTAGGCATTGTCATCGAATTTACCGCCGGCATGCAGCACCGTCATAATGACTTCCGCCGCAGATATGCCTTCTTCTTTGTGTATATCGACAGGAATGCCTCGACCATCATCGGAAACAGTGACCGATCCATTGCTGTGAATAATCACCCTGACTTCTTTGCAGTAGCCCGCTAAGGCCTCATCTATCGAATTATCGACGACCTCAAAAACCATGTGGTGCAAACCGGAACCGTCATCCGTGTCACCGATATACATGCCCGGCCGTTTTCTTACCGCATCCAGCCCTTTTAACACCTGAATATTAGTGCTGTCGTATTCAGGCGCGACAATTGCTTTAGCGGCTGTTTGGTTAGACATTTCGATAACTTGATCGCTGGGGTTGCTCATGATTGTTTTTTCCTGTTGGTTGCGAGTGTTCCACGTGGAACATCACATGGGTTTTATAGCGCCATGTTCCACGTGAAACATTTTGTAATTTTCTATCTGGCTTAAATCGCCAAAATCAATTATTTCCGTAGCCGTAATAAACACCTGACAGGCCATTGCCGATAAATAGCTTAATAACTTAGCGCGGTTATTGACATCAAGTTCCGCCGCAAAATCATCAATCAAGAGACAGCCGGCCTGACCCTGTTCGTAGTTTAACAACTGAACCTGAGCCAATTTTAAGCTCAAAACCAATAATTTTAGTTGGCCCCGCGATACAAAATCCCTGGCTAAGCGATTACTAACCAATAACTGAAAATCACCGCGATGCGGCCCGCTATGAGTAAAGCCGTAGCGTAAGTCTTTATCTTGATCCTCAAATAAAACCTGGTTAAATGCTTTATCCTTATCCCAACCGGACACCAGCTTCAATTTAATGCCGTCAAGGTCAATAAATTTACCGATAATCTCGATAAAAACAGGTTTGAATTTTTCTAAATATTGCAGGCGGTAATTGTCGACTATTGTACCGTAATAAACGAGTTCTTTATCCCAAACATTGAGTTGGGCCTGCTGTCTTGTTTTTAACAGCGCATTGCGTTGGGATAAGGCTTTTTTAAACTTGCGCCAGGCAGGTAAAAAATTCGGCTCGCTATTAAAAACTCCCCAGTCTAAAAACTCTCTTCTGATTTGAGCGCCGCCATCGAGTAATTCATAGCTTTTGGGGTGGATAAGCTGCAAAGGCAAGGCATAGGCTAGATCAGAGCGTTTTTGTTTTGCTTGCTGATTGATATGGATTTCAATAGCTTTGCCATCCAGTTGTATGCCCAACTGAAGATGGCTGCCGTTTGCCTGCACCGTTTGTGCAGAGACAACCAGATGATTCCCGGTAAAATTGATAACAGATCTGATCGCGGAACTGCGAAAAGATTTGGCGCGTCCTAAAATAAAAATAGCTTCGATCAGCGCGCTCTTGCCGCTGGCATTTTCTCCAGCAATAAAATTTATAGCCGGGGAGGGTATGATCGTTTCTTTTTGGATATTCCTAACTGCGTAAATATCCAGTTTCAACAAACTCATTACTGTACTTTTACAGCCTCATGGGCATGACGATAAATTTATATCCGCATT
>JAYTLW010000282.1:0-1523 GCA_043729025.1 Methylobacter sp. | reverse complement strand
GTTAATAAACACCGCTTCAATCTGCTGCTGTACAAACAGTTGCGTTATCACCTCTTGAGGCGAAGCATGATAAAGAGCCAGCTTGCTGCCTGGTGCCTTTAATTGCCGCTCAAGATCGTCGATTGATTGCAGCATAAAGCGCAAACCCGGCTTACTCTGGTATGCATGCGGCTCAATTTGTCTCGGGTCGAAAATAAAGCAGGGGATTACTTTTCCGGAAAGCCGTAATGCTTCATTCAATCCGGTATTGTCATGCAAACGTAAATCGCGACGGAAGATAAAAAGTGATGTTACATAGGCAGGCATCTTTTAACTATAAATGTAAGCGTGATTTTCTAATGGCCTGCGCTATGGTCGGAACTTGTACGTCCACGAAAAACATAATATTGATAAGCGTTATATCCGAGCATTAACGGCAGCAAGCCGCCTATTGCTGTGAGCATGAATTCCAGAGTTTTGGTTGAGGAGGCCGCCGCATGCAAGGTCATCGTTCCTGGAATCAAAAACGGATAATGGCTGGCGACCAAACCGATAACCACCAAAACCAAACTAACCAGACACCAGATAAACGGCTTATTATCATCCCGTCGACGCAGACTCAGAATTAACATCATAAGAGACACGGTTACGCAAAAAGCCAGTACTGCGAACCATAAGGATTGGTCGCTCCAACGTTCAGCTACATAGGGCATTACCTGGGCACTGTATAGGAGAAAAACCGGCAGCAACAAAAACAGCAACAGTAATGCCCGCCACGCACAGCGATAGACGGATTGAAGAAATTCGCCTTCTACTTTACACAACAGATAACTGGCGCCAAGTAATACATAGACTGTTACCAATAACACAGCGGACAAGACAGATAGTGGGGTGACCCAAGTGAAAAGGCTTACCGGTGCGCCAGAACCACCTAATGGCATACCACCCAGCAATCCGCCCAAGGCCAAGCCTTGGGCTAAAGCGGCCACCAAGCTGCCGGCGCCAAAAGCCAAAATCCACCCCTCTTGACGACGTGCATAGAGACGGAATTCAAAGGCAACTCCACGAAAAATCAGTCCAAAAAGCATCAGTAAAACGGGAATATAGAACGCTTGTAAAATCTCCGCATAGGCCAAAGGAAAGGCTCCGAAAAGCGTTCCGCCCATCAGTACCAGCCAGGTTTCATTGGCATCCCAGACGCCGCTGAGGCTCTCCATCATAATCACTTGACGGGACTTATCCCTTTCTAACAAAGAGAGAATGCCAATGCCCAGATCGAAGCCATCAAGAGCAACATAGATTGTTAAAATCAAAGTCAGAATTACGGACCATGAATTGATAAGCCATTCGGATACGTGGTGTTCCATGATCAACCTCCTTGCTCGTGGGCGCGAATGGGTAGCTGCAATGCCGGTAAAGGCTCGTCAATATTGGGGCCTGTCAGAATAATACGCCTTGCAAACACAATAAAGGTGAACAGCAATAATGAATAAATAACTGTAAACATTACCAGACTTGTTAATACTGCCGGGACAGGCAAATTT
>JAYTLW010000281.1:0-4588 GCA_043729025.1 Methylobacter sp. | reverse complement strand
CTTTCATGAAGCGGGTCATGCTGCGGGCATTCACTTAAATAACAAAGAAAGAAGTCTGCCGCCGGTTTTTTTTAAAATTGTTTTTATAGATGCGAGCGGTGTGTTGGAGGCTGAAGAAATGGTTTATCAAACCACTCATGACGATTGTATTGCACGAGTGGAAGTGGGACGGTTAATTGAGCCGTTACCACCTTCTATTGATCACCAAATGACCGAGTTAACTGAACATGATGAAGCCATGGTGCATTTGCTAAAGGATTATAGGGTGGCTTTTGAGTCGGATATTATTAATCTGCTTATTGGGCCGCTGGCTGAAGCCAAATATGTCGCACACACGGATGGCGAGTTATTTAATCCCCACTTAGTCAATCTGAAAGCATTAAAAAATTACGGCGGCAGTTCAGATCTCGCTTTGGCTAATGACTATTTGCAGTGTTTATCGGCTGGCAAGCAGCAAATAGATCAGAAACTGGATGAGCTGTTTACCCTGGCGTTTGATTTTGTAAATAATGCTGCAAACTGGGCAGCGATCACCAAATTGGCTGATTATATTTTTGACAATAATGAAAATGTTATTTGCTGTGAAGAGATTATTCCAATGCTTGACCAGTCGGTAGATCACTTTCAAGATCGGAGAACCATGGCAAGGAGTCTTCGTTATGGATGATTCGGAGAGCAACTTTATTAAGACAGCGAAAGCCTTGCTTGCACTGCTGGGTAATTGCTTCGTTTATCTGAAAAACTTAGTGATGGCAGGTTTCAATCATTTATCCAAACAGAAACCGGAGCGGGAACTTAATAAACCGCTAAATAAAAAAATCACCCGTTCCGGACAAAGAAAAATTCTTTACTTTGCATTGTTATTAATCCTGGCGCTGACCTTTATAAATAGTGTTCAAGAAGTCCAGCGTGACGAAATTCCCTACAGCCAGTTTCTCAAGTGGGTCAAAGAGGCAAAAATTGATAATGCCGTGGTGACCGAACGGTTTATTACCGGTGCTATCAAGTCTGATGATCCGAAACAGCCCGCCAGAAATTTCATGACGATTCCGTTGTGGCAAACCGATCTTGCCCAATTGTTGGAGCAGAATAAGGTTGAGTTTGTGGTTAGAAGCAGCGAGAACTGGCTGACCAATCTTTTTTTCAACTGGATTATCCCGATGTTAATTCTGGTGCTTATCTGGTCATGGGTTATGCGCCGTACAGCGGCCGGAGCACAGTCGTTTCTTAATTTGGGTGACAAAATTCACATCCATCAGGATACCCAAGCCAAGATTACCTTTGATGATGTGGCCGGCGCCGACAGCGCCAAACAGGAACTTAAAGAGTCCATCGATTTTCTAAAAACGCCGGAAAAATTCCAGAGATTAGGCGGACGCATGCCCAAAGGCGTTTTGTTGGTTGGATTGCCCGGAACCGGAAAAACCCTGCTGGCGCGCGCTGTTTCCGGGGAAGCGCAGGTGCCGTTCTTTAACATTAGCGGCTCTGAATTTATAGAACTATTTGTAGGCGTAGGCGCCGCCAGGGTGCGTGAGCTTTTTGTACAGGCGCGTAATAAAGCACCTTGTATCATATTTATTGATGAGCTTGACGCTATTGGCCGAACACGGGGCGGCCCGGTAATGATCGGCGGCCACGACGAGCGTGAGCAGACCCTGAACCAGCTACTGACCGAAATGGACGGTTTTGATCCCTCCGTTGGCGTGGTGGTGATGGCGGCCACCAATCGGCCTGAAGTGCTTGATAAAGCGCTGTTGCGCTCAGGGCGTTTCGATCGTCAGATTGTTGTTGATAAACCGGATTTAAGAGACCGTGTTGAGATTCTTAAATTGCATACCAAAGCCCTGATTCTGGCTAAAGACATTGATTTGTCAATCATTGCCCGGCGCACTCCAGGATTGGTCGGCGCAGACCTTGCCAATATAGCCAATGAAGCGGCTATTATGGCGACGCGGGTTAATCATGATAAAGTTGAAAAAGAAGATTTTGAGTCCGCTATTGATCGCATATTGGCCGGGCCGGAAAAAAAGAACCGGGTGTTAAATTCGGAAGAAAAGCGCAGAGTGGCCTTCCACGAAGCAGGACACGCGATGGTCGCCGAACATGTGCCGACCGGACAGCCGGTACATAAAATTTCCATCATTCCCCGTGGCGTGTCTGCATTGGGTTTTACCCTGCAATTGCCGGTAGAGGAAAAATTCTTATCGACAGAAGATGAGCTTAAAGACCAAATAGCGATTTTGTTGGGCGGACGTATGGCCGAGCAGATTGCGCTGGGAAGCATCTCAACCGGTGCCCAGAATGACCTGGAAAAAGCCAGTGAGATTGCCCGCAATATGGTCTGTAATTTGGGCATGAGCAAAAAAATGGGGCCATTGACTTACGGCAAACGCCAGCAGCTACAGTTTTTGGAAACAGAAGTTTCAGAGTACCGCAATTACTCCGATGTGACAGCACGCCTTATTGATACTGAAATAATAGCGCTAGTCGAAGAAGGCGAAGCACGCGCTCGTGAAATCATCATCGCAAACAAGTCGGCATTGGAAAAGCTGGCCGATTTGTTACAAGAAAAAGAAGTGATTAATAGGGATGAAATGCTTGCATTGCTAGGGAGCTGATGCCCCATAAGCGCCAACTTAAGTATGCAATTCATTGTGTAATATGAGGAACTTGTAAAATATAGCATTTTCCAAGAGCTGGCGATCAAGCTTTTTTACGTTCTTTAAGTTGCTGCAATACTTCTATGCCTTTTTTCCGTTGCACTCGGATAATTTCCAATTCAGTTTGATACTGTTTTGTTAAGCTATCGACGCCTGTCTGCTGCAAATTGCGGGCAATTTTTCGCTCTTTTTTCTTGAGCTTAAGCAGAATTTTTTTTAACTCCTCAATATGCTGCCTTTTTTTGTGCTTATCGGTGTCAAAAAAGGCCTGTAATTTGTGTAGTAACTTTTCAATTTTCATGGCTGGTCGGCAAGTCGATAAGTTAAAAAACTGTGCTTAGTCAATTACTGCGTATCTATGGTTTGAATAACATTTTTAAGTTCAGCATCATTCAACGTTAATTGCTGTTCAATTCTGTTCGCCCCGGTGTTACTGCGTATAAACAGCGTTTCGGCAGCTTTTAGCAGGTTTTTCTTGATGTTGCGCATATAGGCGCTGTCATTAATTAAAGAAGAGCCGGTTTCAGGGGTTATTTGTCGTTCTCTGATTAAGGTTTCGATGGCGCGGCTCATGTGCATATCGTCGTCTTCAATGGTGACTTTCAGAGCGTCCAGCGATAACAACGGCAATTCGTTTTGTTCAATTTCGTGCCTGAAGCTTTCAATATGTTGTATATGCAAGGCTATCTGGTAAGCAATTTTTTTATATTCGGCTACAGTGGCTTGATTCGCCGATGTCCTGAATCGAGTCCAGTTTTTTTGTAGGTGTTTGGTGTCTTTAATGGCTTCTACAAGATTCCGGTTAGCATCGCGCAACCAGGAAAGTTGAGCGGATTGTTCCATTTGTGAAGAGAACCTGGCCTGGCTGATAAAGGCAATGATGGCGCTGTAGATGGGTTTTATGCTCTTTTCATAACTGGCATCGCTATCGTAATCGATGGGCATATTATTTTGCGCTATGAGTTGTTTGAGGGAGGCGCTATTTGAGAGTTCACGTTTATGCAAGCCAAAGGTATGCAAGATGATGGGGATGGCATTTTCATATAAATGAATGCTCTCCAGTCTGACTGCCTCAACGGCAGTCTCAGGAAAGCGCATCGCCGACGGGCTTAAATATTTTGGCTTGAAAACAGGGCATTGCTTTTCTATAAACAGCTTTTCCAGCAAACTGGCCAAACGCTTAGTAAAAGGCAGAATGATGATAATGCCCAGCAAATTGGACAGGCTATCGAAAGTCGCCAGTTTTAGCGCATGGTCAGAGGTTCCGATGCCTAATCCAGCGCTGATAAGGTCAACAGCGACGATGAATTGCTTAATGAAAATCAGGGTAAAAAATCCGGTAAACAGATTCATAAACAGATGCGCGCCCGCCAGTCGTTTACCCTGGATATTGGCGCTTAAAGAACCGATAATTGCGGTGACCGTCGAGCCGATGTTGGCGCCTATGACCAGCGCCAGCGCATTGTCATAGGTTATTTGACGGACGGACAGCGCAGTAAGAATTAATAAAATAGTGGCGTGGCTAGACTGCATGATAATAGTGGCGACGATCCCTATGACCGTGTAAATCAGCAATCCTTTGACACCGGGCATGGAGTAATTTGCCAAGTTTAGGGTGTTTTCAAAGCTTTCAAAGCCTTCTTTCATATAATATATCCCTAAGAAAAGAAAGCCCAAACCGGTCAGGATATAACCGATGCTTTTTAATTGTTGGCCTGCCTGGAATATCCCTAGGACACCAAAAACCAGCAGCGGCATGGCGTAGGCGGCAATATTTACTTTTAGTCCCAGGCCGGCGATCAGCCAAGCACCGGAAGATGTGCCGAGATTGGCGCCAAACATAATACCGATGCCTGCGACCAAATCAATCAAGCCCGCGCTTAAGAATGAAATGGTGATAACCGAGACCAGGCCGCTGGATTGCATCA
>JAYTLW010000280.1:0-13746 GCA_043729025.1 Methylobacter sp. | reverse complement strand
ACAGCGTTCACAATTGTTCCTTATTTTTCTTAAGTATAAGTTTCATTAAACACGATTTTTCTGCCTGTGCAGTTTCAGGTATTGTCACGACTGAATTTAAAAAACACCCCGTGTTACTCCAGCGAGAGGATAAATTCCCATTGGTTTTTACTGACCGGCATGATAGATAAGCGGTTGCCGCGTCTGACCAGTGCAAGGTCTGCCAGCTCTGCTTTTTGTTTTAATTCTTTAAGGGTGATGGTGCGGGACAGGGTTCTGAGGTATTTAACATCGACCATCATCCACCGAGGACGTTCGGGATCGCTTTTGGGATCGAAATGTTTGTCATCCGGATCGAAGGCAGAAAAATCGGCATAGCCTTCTTTAACGACTTCCATTATGCCGACTATGCCCGGCACAGCGCAGTTGGAATGATAGAAGAAAACCCGATCGCCCAGCTTCATGTCGTCCCGCATCATGTTTCTGGCCTGATAATTACGCACGCCGTCCCAATGTTCGGTTCGATTGGGCTTGTTATACAGATCATTAATCCCGAACGTATCGGGTTCGGATTTCATCAGCCAGTAGTTCATGGGGATTATTTATGGTTGTAAGGGTGCATCTCCCGCCTGCGCCGTAATGTACTTTCGTCCTTGAACCGAAGGTTCAAGTGGGGACATGAACGGTAAATCAGGCTTCCCGTATAAAACGGGCCTGCACACCAGTACCGGTATCCGCCCCCGGGGTAAAAACAGGTTCAGGAACACCCAGCACATTCTCGAACGCTGCAGGAGATGCAGGACGATAGTTTAGCGTGTTTACTGGCTTTCTAAAACGTTTTCTATTTTGTGCGTCATTTTTGCAAGACATTCGCTCAAGCTTTGGTTGAGCTGCGCATTTTGACTTTTCATCAGCTGTAACTCATGGGCCAAATTAAGCGCCGCCATGACCGCAATTCTGTCGCCGCCGCTTACTTTGCCGGAGTCTCTCATTTGGCGCATCTGCGCATCAAGCTGCTGAGCCGACTGGATCAGATCGTTTTGCTCATTTGGCGCGCAGGCAATTTTGTATTCTTTGCCTAAAATGGTGAGGGATACAGGCGGGGAATTCTTGTTCATGATCCGTTCTCCATCGCTTTCAAGCGAGTAATCATCGCTTCGACGCGGGTTCTGGCTAAAGTGGTTTTTTCCAGCAGCTTGGCTTTTTCCCGAACCAATGAATCTTGTTTGGTTTTTAGCGATTTATTTTCGTTTTTTACATTGCCAAACTGCTCAATAAGTTGATCCAGTTTGTCTTCGAGGTCTTTTAATTCTAAAGATTGATTTGATTGTGTCATGGTGGTAATTAGGTCATTGCAAGAAAGTAGGTACGCAATTCATTGCGTCTTTACCGGGCGATTCAAGATTAACAAATATTATCCAGGTTTATGATCGGTGGTAGCATAAGCGAAAATTTTAGTACGCGATAGTGAAATTATTAAATGGAATATATGACTTATCCGAAAATCAATGCAATAGTTGCACAAAGCGATGTCGAGCTCTCGGCGGCATATGCCCACGGCATGGCGACGGGCATGTTGTGCGCCAATCAACGGGCCCAGGGCGCCGAATGGCTAACCGAGTTGTTTGCGCACACGACGTCGGTGACCGGTCAAGACAAAGCGGCCTTGATGCATTTGTTCGAGGAGACGCAAGGCTTATTGGAGAGTGATGAGTTTGAATTTGATTTGTTGTTGCCGCCGGACGATGAAGCCTTGTTGAGCGAGCAGCTTGAGGCATTAACTTTCTGGTGTCAGGGCTTTTTATTGGGAGTGGGTTATACTCATGCCGCCTCCGACTGGTCTAAGGAAGTGACTGGAATACTTAAAGACATAGTCGAATTCACCAAGCTGGATACAGAGGCTGAAGGCGAAGAAGATGAGAGCGATTTTATGGAAATTACCGAATACTTGAGATCGGCTGTTTTATTGCTACGCAGCGAGTTAAATGACGGAGGCTCAAGGCGAAAGGTTTAAGGTAAAACGTCTTTCAACTTTCGCCTTTTACCTTGAACCTTAGACCTTTTACCTGATTTTAAAATGAAACAAAGCGAATTTAAAAACCGTCGCAAACAATTAATGCAGCATGTCGGCATAGGCAATATTGCGCTTATCGGCAGCGCCGCCATTCGAACGCGTAACCGGGACGTGGATTATCCGTTCCGGCAGGATAGCGATTTTTATTACTTGACCGGCTTTAATGAACCGGATGCCCTGGCCGTTTTTATCCCCGGACGCAAACAAGGCGAATACATTTTATTTTGTCGCGAATTCGATGAGAAAAAGGCCTTATGGGAAGGCGCCCATGCAGGTCTTGAAGGCGCCACATCTCATTTCAAGGCTGACGACTCTTTTCCTATCGATGACCTGGACGACATTTTGCCGGGCATGTTGGAAGACAAGGCCAAGGTTTATTATCCGATGGGGCGGGATTCCGATCTCGATCACAGTTTATTGGTCTGGATAAACGATATCCGCAGCCAGTCCAGAAGCGGTATTAATGCGCCGGGCGAGCTGGTTTCCCTGGAGCATATTGTGCATGAAATGCGGCTGTTCAAAAGCCCTGAAGAGCTTAAGCTGATGCGGCGCACCGCTACTGTGTCCGCCAACGCCCATGTTAAAGCCATGCAAAAATGCAAACCCGGCCTGTATGAATATCAGATAGAAGCGGAACTTATTTATCATTTCATTCAGGATGGCTTGCGAGCAGTTGCTTACCCTTCGATAGTGGCCGGCGGCAAAAACGCCTGCGTACTGCACTACACTGAAAATGCCGATAAATTAAAAAGCGGCGATTTACTGCTGATCGACGCCGGTGCAGAGTGCGACCATTACGCCGCCGATATTACCCGTACCTTTCCGGTATCCGGGCGCTTTAGCGAGCCGCAAAAACTGCTCTATCAACTGGTTTTAGATGCCCAGACGGCAGCCATTGCACAGATCAAACCCGGCTTGCCGTGGAATCTGGCGCACGAAGCTTCGGTTGAGGTGCTGACTAAAGGTTTGGTAGCGCTGGGTTTACTCAAAGGCAAAGTGTCCAAGCTGATCAAGGATGAAAAATACAAACAGTTTTACATGCATCGGATCGGCCACTGGTTAGGCATGGATGTGCATGATGTCGGCGACTATAAAATAGACAAGGAATGGCGCTTGTTGGAACCCGGCATGGTGCTGACCGTAGAGCCGGGCTTGTATATCCCGGCGGATTGTCTGACTGTTGACCCGCAATGGCGCGGCATAGGCATACGCATTGAAGACGATATTCTGGTAACCGCTCTGGGCCATGAAGTCCTGACCGGCGGCGCGCCTAAAACCATTGCCGAAATTGAAAGTGTAATGCAGGCGAGCTGATGCAACAGGATTATGACTTATTGATAGCCGGAGGCGGTCTGGCAGGTAACTGTCTGGCACTGGCGTTAAAAGACACCGGCCTGAAGATTGCGATTGTTGAAACCAGCACTCGCGAACAATTGCATAACTCTCCCGCCGGTGACCGGGCTTTGGCTCTGGCCGCAGGCACCGTAAACATGCTCGAGGCCATGGGCATCTGGCAAGGCATCCACCAGGCCGCCACCGCCATCAAAAACATTCACGTTTCCGATCAAGGCCATTTCGGTAAAGTCAGGTTGTCGGCGCAAAAAGAAAGTGTGGCGGCGCTGGGCTATGTGATTACCGCAAGGGACATCGAAGCGCATGTCGCCAAACGGCTTGCCGAGGCCGATATAGAGTTGGTTTGCCCGGCTCGCCTAGTCGGTTTGATGGCCGGTAATGATACCGTCAATGTCAGCCTGAAACACGGCGATCAATCGTTGAGCGTATCGGCAAAACTGCTAGTCGGTGCGGACGGCGGCGACTCCTCGGTACGCAAATTGCTGGAAATAGGCCAACACATCACCGATTACGGGCAGACGGCGCTGGTCACCACGGTAAAATCGACCCTGCCCCATAACAATACCGCCTTCGAGCGATTTACAAGCTCAGGCCCGCTGGCCTTGTTGCCGGTAGCTAATAATCATTGCGCCGTCGTCTGGACGCGCACCTGTGAACACGCAAACGCTCTGATGTCCGGCAGCGAGGCGGACTTTTTGGCCGAGCTACAGCAGTGTTTCGGTTATAAATTGGGCGAATTTAGTTTGACCGCTCCCAGACGGGCGTTTCCCTTGTCGTTGATACGCGCCGAAAATATGATCGCCGATCGAACCGTGATTATCGGCAATGCGGTGCATCAGCTGCACCCGGTTGCGGGACAGGGCTTTAATTTAGGCCTGCGCGATGTGGTGCAGCTGGCCGAAATGATCATCAAGCGGCATCAGGCAGGCCTGGATATCGGCGCTGCCGATTTTTTAACGGCTTATGCGCAGTCCAGACACAAAGATCATGATCGCACTATCGGCTTTACTGATAATTTGGTGCGTATTTTTTCTAACGACTGGCTAGCCGTGTCTGCCGCTCGAAATATCGGCCTGATGATACTGGATCATACGCCTGCCGCAAAAACCCTGCTTACCCGTCATGCCATGGGTCTGGCCGGACGCTTGCCCCGCCTGTAATGAGGAAATAGTACTATGACCGATCATTATCAAGTCATCGTCTGCGGCGGCGGCATGGTCGGTGCGGCAACGGCTTGCGCCTTGGCGCATGGCGGCATCAGCGTTGCGTTACTGGATCGGTTTAACCCGGAGCGTCAGTGGCCGCCTGGTACTATTGATAACCGCGTTTCCGCGCTAACGCCAGCTTCCCAAAACATACTGGCAATGTTGGGCGCTTGGCCGGGCATGGTGCAGCGCGGCGTTTGCGCTTACCGGGACATGCGGGTATGGGATGCCCGTGCTGACGGAGAATTGCATTTTGATTGCGCCGACACCGGCTTTTCCGAGCTGGGCCATTTGGTCGAAAACAGAGTCACGGTCGCCGCCCTTTGGGATGTGCTGGACAGCTTGCCCTCGGCCAGTTGTATTACCCCGGCACAAGTGGTCGACATGCAGCTTACCGAACACAGCAGGCAATTGCGACTGGAAGACGGTCGAATTCTTGAGGCTGATCTGGTTATTGCCGCCGACGGGCGCGATTCTGCATTAAGGGCGATGGCGGGTATAGCCGTTACCGGCTGGGACTATCACCAGGATGGCTTAGTCGCTACGGTTACCACGGAACGGAGTCATCAGTACACGGCATGGCAACGGTTTCTGGACGAAGGGCCGCTGGCTTTTTTGCCGTTAAAAAACGGGCAGTGTTCGATTGTTTGGACCTTGAGTTCGGAAACGTCAAAAAGCTATCTGGCGCTTGCCGATAAAGACTTTCTGCAAGTTCTGGAGCAGGCTTCAGGCGGCATTCTAGGCAAGATGCTGGACACCGGCCCGCGTGCGGCATTTCCTTTGCGCTTTCAACACGCTAACCGCTATATCGAACAACGTTTCGCGTTATGCGGCGATGCCGCTCATGCCATGCATCCTTTGGCCGGACAAGGCGTGAATTCTGGGTTGTTGGATGCCGCAGCGATTGCGGAGCTGGTCTTGCTAACCCAACAGGAACAAAGACCCTTATCCAGCTTACGCTACCTGCGTCGTTATGAGCGCTGGCGTAAAGGCGATAACCTGATATTGATGTCGAGCATGGATCTGCTCAACAAGACCTATAGCGTCACCGCCGAGCCTTTTGTCGGTCTGCGCTCGGCGGGAATGAACCGTATTAATAGCTTGGCGCCGGTGAAGGCATATTTTAATCGCTACGCCATGGGCTTGCGTGACGATTTACCAAAATTGGCAAAAAATCTGCTATGCTGGTAATGTCTCGCGTTAGCTATAAGTGTCTGGACGTTTTGACTTAGAGATTTTCCTGCACACCGGCTTCTGGCATATCCAGCTTCGGTGATGGGCCTACCCACATGGATGCTGATGAATTGCCCTGATAAGACTGGGGAAGTATGGGCAGGCACAAACTCTTGCGATTTGCTTGCTGACCGGCGACGCTTAACCCAAAGCAGCGCCAAAAAATTAACTTAAATTAAGGTGGAGAGCTATTATGATTGAAGGGTTGTTTGTACTGACTACTATTTTTGTTGCCTATGTTATTTATGCGATTATCGGCGAACAAAAAGCAACTGCTAAATCCAAAGCGTCGGCTGTAACATCAAAAGTACAGGCAGCAGAGCAACAACCAAAGCCTGAGGTTGCGGTCGCAAAAGAAAAAGCTAAACCCGCTACGGCTAAACCCACTACGGCTAAAACCGTTACGCCTAAGGTCGTTGCTAAAACCGCTACCCCTACAGTTACACCCAAGGCCACTGTTAAAAGCGATACGCCTAAGGCTGCTAAGGCTAAATCAGCGGTAACCCAGGCAACTACGGCTAAAGCTGAGGCCCCTATTGCCGCAGTAAAAAGTGCCGGATTAAAAGATCCCAAAACGGGAGAAGTTGTCACCACCTACAGTAATTATCGATTCATTAAACGCTGGATAAAAGACGCATTGGTTGCAGAAGGGTTGCTGGAACAAGTCTACACCGCAAATCAGCTAAATGCCGAGACTGATGCGAAAATAAAACAGGCGATAGAAAAGCTGGAAGCCATGGATAAATATAAGGCTTAGGCGCAGGACTTGTTGAAGAAAACCGGCTTGCTTGGATAGATCATTTCTCCACTGAATTTGCATTACAGCGTCCCTATGAATTAAGCAGGGCCAGCGCATACAAATTTTGCGCTATAGGTGACGCAGTACAGTTGCCTGTTGATTCCGGTTTTAAATGCGGCTTGTGCGACTGTGATTTTTTTGCTAGGGGGCTTGGGTTTATCGCTGTGGTTTTTAGTTTTGCAACGGCATTAATTATCCATAGCAAACTTTTTCAAGCGATAACGTAGCGATCTGGATGTTAGCCCCAGCTGCTTGGCGGTGGCCGCTTTGTCCCATTGGTTGTCTTCCAGCGCGACCGTGAGGGCTAGGCGTTCAATTTTTTCCATATGATCTTCCAGCGCCCCCAAAGCCGGGTCAAAATCTTGCGATTTAGCGACATGTTGCCCGTCTATCGGCAGGTTTAAGTCGGCAGGCTCTATGCTGCTGCCGTCATACAAGGCCAGAGCCCTTTCCAGAATATTTTCAAGCTCCCGCACATTACCCGGAAATTGATACTGCTGTAACGCCGCTAATGCCAATGCCGAAAGGACAGGCCTATCCTGTTTGTTGACGCCAGTCAGCTTGGCCAAGATATGCTCGACAAGCCCGGGTATGTCGTCTGATCGCTCACGTAAGGGCGGGACATGAAGGTCAATGACATTGATCCGGTAATATAAATCCTGCCTGAAACTGCCGTCCCGAACCATGTCGTTAAGGTTGCGATGGGTGGCGCTGAGCAAACGAATATCGACCGGGATTTCCTGCTGATCGCCGACCGGACGGATTTTTTTTTCCTGGATGGCGCGCAGTAATTTGACTTGCAAAGACAGCGGCAAATCAGCGACTTCATCGAGAAATAAAGTGCCGCCTTCTGCGGCTTGGAACAGGCCTTTTTTGTCTTGGTCGGCGCCGCTAAAGCTGCCTTTTTTATGGCCGAAAAACTCGCTTTCCATCAAATCGTGCGGGATGGCACCACAGTTAATCGCTACAAAAGCATGATCGCTACGGGAACTTTGCTGATGAATCAGCCTGGCAACCAGCTCTTTACCGGTGCCTGATTCGCCGCTGATATAAACCGGCGCCTGGCTGCGGGCAAGCTTATTTATTTTTGCCCTGATCTCCTGCATGATTAAAGATTCGCCGAGCAGCGAGTCCCGGCTTCGCCTGTCTTTGACAGAGCTTGCATCGGACAGTTTTAACGCATTGTTAATCAGCAGTCTAAGCGCGGGTAAATCGACCGGCTTGGACACAAAATCGAAGGCGCCTTTTTTCATCGCCAGAATCGCAGATTCCATATTGCCGTGTGCGGTAATCATCGCAACCGGTATCGGGATGGGCAATGTTTGTATAAAATCGACCAGCTCCAGACCGTTGCCGTCGGGCAGTTTCATGTCGGTCAGGCAAAGATCAAAGGACTTTTGTTGCAAGAGCTTCCGAGCGCCTCCGATATTTTCAGCGCAGCAGGTTTCAATAGCCATTCTGTTCAGGGTGATTTCCAACAGCTCTCGGATATCGGGTTCGTCGTCTACGATCAATGCCAGTGGTTTTTTCATAGGTCAATTAGGGTTTGTTCCGCATTTAACAAGCACAGCCGAAAACAGTTCCGCTGCTCGTCGGTTAAATAATAACTCAATTTTGCCTGATTTAATTCGGCTAATTCTTTTGATATATAAAGCCCTAATCCCGTACCGCTGGACGATGTGGTAAAAAAGGGTTCGAACAGCTGGCTCTGGTGTTCGTGACTGATCCCGGCGCCGTTATCGATGACTTCTATGCAGGGCGACTGTTGCAGGGCAAAAGCATGTAGAATAATTTGTCCGGCTTCGGGCTTTCCGTATTTCTGTGCATTTCGGAACAGGTTATCCAAAATCTGCCTTAAGTGACTGGGATCTATCAGCGCGCTTAAGGATGTCTCCGGGCATGAAAATATGAATGTATCCGCATCAAGACCTTGCTCTAGGGTAAAGTTTTTCAGGTACGCATCCAACCAGGGCTGTAGATAAATCTTCTCCCGTCTTGAATCGGTTCTTCTGGACAGCTGTAAAATATCTTCGATAATGTGGTTGACACGTACCGAGTGAGTCTGGATGATTTGGGTCAAACGCCTATCCTGGCTGGATAACAACGGATTTTCAAACAGTAATTGTCCTGCGTGACTGATAGCGCCTAAGGGGTTGCGTATTTCGTGGGCAATACTGGCGGTGAGTCGGCCTAGCGATACCAGTTTGCTTTGCTGCACCTGCCGATTGTAAAAAGCAATGTCCTCAAGAATAATCATGTAAAAAAAATCATGCCCTGTCGGCAAGGGCATGAACCGGCTATGAATTTCGGAGCGATTCGGCAGTTGCAAGAGCGCCAGATTCTGTTCGGGATCGGCCAGCCAGGTTTGAAAAGCCTCGGCTAAATAAGCGGAAATATCGCTTAGCTTAACCGGCAATGCCGATAAACTAGCCAGCCGTAATGCAGCCTCATTGGCCATTTGTATGGTCTGTTGTCGGTCGGCGATAATGATGCCGGATTGCAGATGCTGGATAATGTACTTATTAAGATCTTCCAGCTTAGTAATGGTTCGTTTTTGTTGGTCGGCAAGCAGTAATATTTGTTCGCTGCGTTTTGCGAGAATGTAAGACAATAGGGCAATCGTAAAAAATGAGGCGCCCAGCATTCCGGCATTAGCATAAGAGCTCGAGTTAAAGTTCTGGGTGTAATCGGCAAAGGCTTGTTCGGCCAGCACCGCCAAACTGGCCAGAGCCGCAAAAAACATCGCACAGCGACCGCCGATTAATAATCCGCCTGCGGCGATGGATACGGCAAGCAGGGCGCCCATGCCACTGTTAATGCCGCCGGAGGCATGCATGATCAAGGTGAGTATCAGTATGTCTGTAAAAATGAGCAGTTGCGCTTGCGTGGCGTAACCTGTGACTCGCCAAGCTATGCAAATACCGGATAGGATCGAGAGCATCAAGTAGCTTTGGCTACTGTAGATGAATAATCGGCTGTCGTAAGTGCCAAGCAATGAAGCATCCGTGTGCGTATAAAACAAAGCCACAAACAGGCCGGCCAGGATAAGTCGATAGCCTAAAAAAACTTTTAGTAATAACCAGGCTTGTCGGGCTGGAATGCCGTAACCTTTGGATAACGGACAAGGAAAGATGGTCTCGGCGGTATTTAGAGGCTGGTTTGTTTTTAGCATGGCGTTTTGCAGCGACTTCGTTAAAATGCTCTATAAGTCTTAAATCGTAGCATCTAGTTGCTATCTGTGCGTGAAAAATACCCCCGGACGTTGCCGGTCAATCAAGGAGTCATAAATGAATATTCATGAGTATCAGGCTAAACAGCTGTTTTTGCATTACGCGATACCGGTGCCTGATGGCAAGCAGGCGACCACGCCGGAAAGCGCCGCGCAGGCCGCCAAGGAACTGGGCGGCGACGGCTGGGTGGTTAAAGCCCAGGTTCATGCCGGCGGTCGGGGTAAAGTCGGCGGCGTGAAGCTCGCCAAAACTCCGGCTGAAGTGGCCGAGTTTAGCCGGGAGATGCTCGGAAAGCGGTTGGTTACCAAGCAGACCGGCTCCGAAGGCTTGCCGA
The DNA here is from genome assembly GCA_043729025.1 of Methylobacter sp. Classification (GTDB taxonomy): domain Bacteria; phylum Pseudomonadota; class Gammaproteobacteria; order Methylococcales; family Methylomonadaceae; genus Methylobacter_A. The sequence goes on along the minus strand of JAYTLW010000280.1, from coordinate 3,539 downwards.
TCAACTCACTGCTGATAGAAAAAACCTACCCGATCAAGCGTGAGTTATATCTGAGTGTATTGGTTGACCGTGGCAGTGAGCGCATTATTTTTATCGCCTCGGCCTCAGGCGGCATGGATATAGAAACCGTCGCACACGAAACGCCCGAGCAGATTATCTCGGTACCCGTCCATCCTGCCGCAGGCTTACAAGGCTATCAATGTCGAAAAGTCGCCTACGCCTTGGGACTTAAAGGCGCGCAGATCAAAGCATTAGGAAAAATCATGCAGGGCTTGTACGACCTGTTTTTAGCCAAGGACGCCAGCCAGATTGAAATTAATCCGCTGATAGAAACTGATAGCGGCGAACTGATGGCCCTGGATGCCAAGATCAATTTCGATGACAATGCAGTCGAAGCGCATCCCGACATAAGGGCGATGAAAGATCCCGATCAGGAAGATGAAAAAGAAAACAAGGCTCAGCAATTTGGGCTCAATTACATTACCCTGGACGGCAATATAGGCTGCATGGTTAACGGTGCGGGACTGGCCATGGCGACCATGGATTTGGTCAAACTCAAAGGCGGCTTACCTGCCAATTTTCTCGATGTTGGCGGCGGCACCAGCGTTGAAAAAGTCTGTGAGGCGTTCAAGCTGATTCTGTCGGATCACAGCGTCAAGGCGGTGTTGGTGAATATTTTCGGCGGGATCGTCCAGTGCGACATTATCGCGGCAGGCATTTTGGCTGCTGTCGAACAGGTTCACGTTACCATACCGGTGGTGGTGCGACTGGAAGGTACCAATGCCGAACAGGGCAGGGCCTTGCTAAGCAACACCGGACTTAATCTTTATGCGGCGGATGATTTGGCACACGCGGCAGAACAAGTTGTAGCATTGGCGGAGGCCGCATGAGCATTTTAATCAACAAAGACACCAAAGTGATTTGCCAAGGTTTTACCGGCAAGCAAGGCACTTTTCATTCCCAGCAAGCGCTGGACTACGGCACCCAATTAGTCGGCGGCGTCACCCCTGAGCGCGGCGGCGAAACGCATTTGGGCCTACCGGTGTTCAACACCGTGCAGGACGCCGTCAGTAGCACCGGAGCCACCGCCAGCGTCATTTACGTGCCGCCTTTTTACGCCGCCGATGCTATTTTGGAAGCTGTCGATGCCGGGATTAAGCTGATCGTCTGTATCACCGAAGGCATACCCATATTGCAAATGCTGCGCGTTAAGGCGGCGATGGCCGGTACCGGCGCATTGTTAATCGGCCCCAACTGTCCCGGCATCATCACTCCGGGTGAATGCAAAATCGGCATCATGCCGGCTAATATCCACCTGCCGGGATCAATCGGTATCGTATCGCGCTCCGGCACTTTAACTTATGAATCCGTGCATCAGACTACTCAGCAAGGCTTGGGACAAAGCACTTGCGTCGGCATCGGCGGCGACCCGATACACGGCATGAACTTCGTCGATGTGCTTAGGCTTTTTCAGGCCGATCCGCAAACCAAAGGTATCGTCATGGTCGGTGAAATCGGCGGCGGCGAAGAAGAAGATGCGGCAGACTATATCAAAGCCCACGTCACCAAACCTGTGGTCGCCTATATCGCAGGGCAAACCGCACCTCCCGGAAAGCGTATGGGCCATGCCGGGGCGATAGTCACCGGCGGCAAAGGCACGGCGGAAGGCAAGGTCGCCGCGCTTAAAGCGGCGGGCATTGAAGTGGTGAGTTCGCCGACTGATATTGGCGTGGCGATGAAGGGGTGTTTGTAAAGAATAAAGACAATATCAAGGTGTGCTTTGGCGCACCTTGTATAAAAACGGATAAAAAGATAGACATCACTTCACAGCTGAGCTTGAAGTGATGTAAAAAACCGCAGGTTAAGGATTCGCCCTGCATCAAAAAGATTAAGAGGAAACGTCATGAATACCGCCGAAATCATTTATGAAAAATCCAAAGCCTTACCCGAATCCTTTGCGCTGGAAGTGCTCGATTTTATTGGCTATCTGGAGCAGAAAACACTTAAGGCCTCACCGTTTCAGAAAACGGATATAGAACAAGGGCTCGGTTGTGCGGGCTATACAGGAGAAACTAAATCGTTAAAAGATATGGAACAGGCTATTGCTGATGACATCAGGCAACAATGGCATAAAGCATGATCGCTGTTGATACTAATATTTTAGTACGCTATGCAGTAAATGATGACCCCGTTCAATCGCAGCAAGCTAAAGCTCTACTCAAAATACTGAATCAATTTTTGTTAGTAAAACAACGCTATTGGAGTTTGAATGGGTACTCAGGTCGGCATATAGGTTGACACGCGAATCGATCTTGCATTCAATATTGACAATATGCGGGCTGCCTAATTTAACTGTAGAAAACGCATGGCAAGTTGCACAGGCCTGTGAGCTTTATAGCAAGGGCTTCGATTTTGCTGATGCTCTTCATTATTATTCAGCAAATACTAGCGTTGAAAAATTCTATACATTTGATGAAAAATTTATTAGAAGCGGCAAATTGTTAAATTTAAAAATCAGTAAACTAGACCGTATCTTGGATTAGCGCGGCTCTTTGAAAACCTACCGGCTTTAATACTTTCACTACATGACCCTAAAAATAGCCCTAGCCCAAACCAACTTCCTGGTCGGCGACATCACCGCCAATGTTGACAATATCGCCCAAGCCGCCGTCCATGCCCGTGATGAATTGGGCGCGGATATGATCGTCTTTCCTGAACTGACCATTACCGGTTACCCGGCAGAAGACCTGTTATTGCGCGCCGACTTTATTACCGCCGCCAATAACGCGCTGTATCAACTGGCCGGCCGTGTTGCCGGTATTGCGCTGGTCGTCGGCTTTCCCGAGCGCGATGGCGACAAGCTTTACAACAGCGCGGCGGTGTTGCATCGGGGCGCGGTAGCGGCCTGTTATCGCAAACGGGCGCTGCCTAATTACGGCGTGTTTGATGAGCAGCGTTATTTTACGGCGGGCACGCAGCCCTGTGTGTTTGAATTCAACGGCATATTTTTAGGCCTGACCATTTGCGAAGACGTCTGGAGACCCGGCATTATTGAAGACAACAAACTGGCGGGCGCAGAACTGCTGTTGACGCTTAACGCCTCGCCGTTTAATTCGGGAAAAATCCATCAACGCGAAGCCGTTATTTGCAGTCAGGTTAAAGTCGCGCAGATTCCATTGGTTTATGTCAATCAGGTCGGCGGTCAGGATGAACTGATTTTCGATGGCGCGTCTTTTGTCGTGGATGCAAAAGGTGACATCGTGTTCCGCGCCGCGGAGTTTAAAGAGCAAATCAGCGTGGTCGAGTTTGACGGCAATCAACCGCTAAAAAACACCCGCGCGCCGCTTTATAAAGAAATTTCCAGCGAATATCAGGCTCTGGTGCTGGGCATTAAAGACTATGTGCGCAAAAACGGTTTTCAGGGCGCTATTTTGGGCCTGTCCGGCGGCATCGATTCGGCGCTGGTTCTGGCCCTAGCCGTCGATGCCTTGGGCGCTGACAAAGTTGAAGCCGTGCTCTTGCCGTCACGCTATACCCAA
>JAYTLW010000279.1:0-7278 GCA_043729025.1 Methylobacter sp. | reverse complement strand
CCTAGGCAAATTGAAGTCAACGTGAAATCCATCCCCGTGGCAGTGACTACGGAAGATAAAGAGACTTTTTATCTGGTCAAGGGAAAATTACCCGCCGAGTTAGCTAACACCACGGCAAGAATCAATATCAAGGTTAATGCCAAACTTTCAAGATGTAACGGCGAAAATGGCTGGCTGGTGAAAATTGCCGACCAATAAGGCGTTTTGACCTTGGTGGGAGCGACGCCCACGTCGCGATTTGAAAGCTTGTTTTTAGTCGCGACGAGGGCGTCGCTCCCACAACCTCAACCAGCGCAACACTGACATTAACTTAAACGCATCTTATGTCTGAAAACCCATCCATAAAACACTGTGTAGCCTATTGCCTTGCGCAAACTTTTGACATCAGCGCCTTAGCAAAATTGTTGTCAGACTCGACGCTGATAAGGATAATCAAAGGCGCATTACTGATTGAGGATGATGACTGCTGGTCGATCATCTTTGCTTATGGCGCCGTGGTGCACTGGAATGTCGGCCCAGAACAGCAGGCTAAACTGCATCAGTTATTATTGGATCATGCAGATAATCCGCTAGCTTCCATAGAGGAAGACAACTTCACCTTCGCTCTCGATTGCCGCAGCACCCGGATTATTGAAGATCATATTGAAATCGAGTCTTCTGATCCCATTTTGATATTTTCTTTATCCCAGGGCATGGCGCAATCGATCAAGCTGGCCTCTTTTGAAACCAACGCCATCACCACCATCAACAACACCAGTTACATCCCGAAGTCCTTGGCTGAAACCGGCCGCATCAAATTAAGCCGTCATAAAATCGCGAAAATCCGCGGCCAACTGTTTTTAACCAAAAGCGACATTATTTTGAATTACGACTTGCTGGATACGCCTGATTTCTTTTGGGAATACCCCGAATATGAGGCTTTTTACGGGGTCACCGCAAAATACCTGGAAATAGCCCAGCGCACTGACGTATTGTCCAAAAAACTGGAAACCATCCATGAATTATTTGAAATGCTGGCAGACGAACAAAAACACAGACATTCAACGATACTGGAATGGATTATTATCTGGCTGATTGCTTTTGAAATAGGCATGACCATCGTTGACAAAGTACTCTAAAAATTTAAACCTATCATGCTCAGTTATCGACACTCGTTTCATGCAGGCAACTTTGCCGACGTTTTAAAACACATTATTCTGATACAAAATCTTGAATACTTAACAAAAAAAGACCAGCCATTGTGCTGTATCGATACCCATGCCGGCCCCGGAAAATATGATCTGAACGGCGACTATGCCTTAAAAAACCGGGAATTTGACAACGGCATCGGTAAATTATGGCAACGCACTGATTTACCTGACTGCGTCGCCCGCTATGTCAGTCTTGTCAAACGCTTTAACGGCGCTGACACATTAACCCGCTATCCCGGCTCGCCGTTAATCACCAAACAATTGCTGCGCGACAAGGATCGCTTGTGTTTATTCGAACTGCATACCACCGAAATAAAGCTGTTAACCCTAGAAGCCAAAAAAGACCGGCGCATCAGCGTAATTCATGCCGACGGTTTAACCGGTTGTGTGAACTTATTGCCGCCGTTCGAACGCCGGGGACTGGTGCTAATTGATCCTTCCTATGAAATAAAAAGCGATTACCAACAGGTGGTAGCTTCGCTGATCGCCATGCATAAACGCTTCGCCACCGGCACATATGCACTCTGGTATCCGGTCATTGACCGTAGTCGTAACCAAAAGCTGGAGCTTGCCATAAAAAACGCCGGCATCAAAAATATCCAGTTATTTGAGTTAGGTCTACGCGCAGACAGCAACGAGCACGGCATGACCGCTACCGGCATGATCGTCATCAATCCTCCTTGGACTTTAGCGGCCGAAATGAACCGGGTTTTGCCTTGGTTGGCCGAAGTTTTAGGCCATAACGGCGAGGGTTTTTACCGGGTACAGACCCTGGCTGACGAATAACCCTTAATCGTCCATTCAATGTATAATTGCCTTATAGATGCTGACTGTTCAAAGCCAGCTTTGAACTCCAAATTTAATGGAGTCCAAAGCTGGCTTTGGATATACAAAGTCATTTTGCTCCAGCCAAATATCATGAATGCGAGGCGCAGAAGCACGATAAAACCAAGAGTCATCCATAATTACAATTACTGGCACACAAATCCACTTCAATAACGCATACCAACCCAATGTCCACAAACGATACCCAAGCTACGTCAAACTTTATCCGCCAGATCGTTGCCAATGATCTCAAAGACAACAAAAACAACGGCAAAGTCGTCACTCGCTTCCCCCCTGAACCCAACGGCTATCTGCATATCGGCCATGCAAAATCGATCTGCCTGAATTTCGGCATCGCCGCCGAAAACAACGGCCGCTGCAATCTGCGTTTTGACGACACCAATCCCGAAAAAGAAAGCGACGAATATGTGGAATCGATCAAACGCGACGTACACTGGCTGGGCTTTGAGTGGTCGGAATTACATCATGCCTCGGATTATTTCGAACAGCTTTACAGCTACGCCATACAGTTGGTCGAACAAGGACTGGCCTATGTCGACAGCTTGTCCGCCGAACAAATCAGGGAATATCGCGGCACCCTGACCGAACCCGGTAGGGAAAGCCCCGACCGGAATCGCCCGATTGCCGAAAATCTCGATTTATTTAAACGCATGCGCGCCGGTGAATTTGCCGACGGTCACTATGTGTTGCGCGCCAAAATCGACATGGCCTCGCCCAACATCAACATGCGCGACCCGGCGTTGTACCGGATTCGCCGCGTTCATCACCAGCGCACCGGCAACGACTGGTGCATCTATCCGATGTACGATTACACTCACTGCATTTCCGATGCGCTGGAGGGCATTACCCATTCACTGTGTACGCTGGAATTTGAAGATCACCGCCCGCTTTACGACTGGGTGCTGGATCAACTAAAAACACCCAGCCATCCGCAGCAAATCGAGTTCGCCCGCTTGCAGCTGGAATACACCATCGTCAGCAAGCGCAAACTCAACCAGTTGGTCATGGAAAAACACGTCAGCGGCTGGGACGACCCGCGTATGCCGACCATCGCCGGTTTGCGCCGCGCAGGTTTTACGCCTAAAGCTATACGTGATTTTTGCGAGCGCATTGGGCTCACCAAACAAAACTCATGGATAGAAATGGGGGTGCTGGAATACTGTATCCGCGAAGATTTGAACGACAACGCGCCCAGAGCCATGGCGGTGTTACAACCGTTGCGCGTGGTCATCGACAATTATCCCGAAGACCAATGCGAACAACTGGAAGTTGGCAATCACCCGCAAAAGCCTGAGCTGGGCAAACGCATCGTGCCCTTTTCCAAAGTCATACTGATTGAACAGGATGACTTTGCCGAAAACCCACCGCCAAAGTTCAAGCGCTTGGTAGCAGGCAGCGAAGTCCGTTTGCGCGGTTCTTATGTTATCCGATGCAACGACATCATCAAGGATACCGACGGTAATATCATCGAACTGCGTTGCAGCTACGACCCGGACACCTTGGGCAAAAACCCCGAAGGCCGTAAAGTCAAAGGCGTTATCCACTGGGTTTCCGAGCCGCACTCGCAACCGGCGGAACTGCGTTTATATGACCGTTTATTCAAAGTACCAAATCCTGACAATGAAGAAAACTTTCTGGATGCGATAAATCCTGATTCTTTGGAAATCCTGACCGATTGCAGAGTGGAAGCCAGTCTGGCTAATCCGCAACCGGAAAGCAGTTACCAGTTTGAACGGATCGGTTATTTTTGCTTTGACGCCATAGCCAGCGCTGATGGCAAGCCGGTATTTAACCGCACCGTTACCTTGAGGGATAACTGGGAGAAAGATTGATTAAAACCTGTTGCTAAACATAATTAATCCAGCTTGCCATAACTAACCAATTAGGTTAATAATATCTACATGGAGAAGAGTACAGCGCATTGCAAGCTATCGGTTATCAGGGCCATGATCAAAGTGCGAAAGGTGCGTACAACCTTATCTGCTCTTGCTGATGGTGAAGCACTCGGGTTCTCTTTCGATGAAATGATCAGCGTTGTTATAGCGTTAACCGCGAAAGATTTTTACAAAAGTATGACGACACACGCAGACCACAAAGTCTGGCAAGATGTGTATCGTCCTGTTACAACGACTGGAGAAATTTATCTGAAGCTGACAGTTATCGATGATGTGCTCATCGTGTCATTTAAGGAGCTATGAATATGAAATGTCCAATTTGTGCAGGAGCTGAACTGGTGCACGACACTCGCGACATGCCCTACATCTACAAAGGCGAATCGACAATTCTCCATGATGTGCTTGGCGATTTCTGCCCAGCCTGTGGCGAGGCTGTTCTTGAAATGAATGAAGCTGAGCGTACCAGTGCGTTAATGCGGGAATTCAGCAAACAAGTAAATGCCTCAATTGTTGATCCGGGATTTATTGCCGGTGTTCGTAAAAAACTTAATCTTGACCAGCGCGAAGCAGCAGAAATTTTTGGCGGGGGCGTAAATGCATTCTCGCGATATGAAAACGGTAAAACCAAGCCACCTTTGGCTCTCATAAAGCTGCTTAAGGTACTTGACCGCCATCCTGACTTATTAGCCGAAGTCAGGACAACCTAAATTACTTTTTATTTTAAATTTAACCACGAAATGACTATGAACCAAGACAGCATCAAGCTTGTAGAACACTACTATGCCGCCTTCAACGGTGGAGACATGGAGTCTTTTCTTAACCTGCTCACCGACGATGTGATCCACGACATCAATCAAGGCAAGCGTGAAATCGGCAAGGACGCATTCACCCAGTTCATGGCCTGCATGAACAATAATTACCGGGAGCAGCTGGTCGATATGGTCATCATGGCCACAGCCGACGGTAAACGCGCAGCAGCGGAATTTGTAGTATTGGGCGAATATATCAAAACCGATGAAGGCTTGCCGGCCGCGCAGGGGCAAAAATACCACCTGCCGGCCGGTGCTTTTTTTGAAATCCGTGATAATAAAGTCGCCCGTATCACCAATTATTACAACCTGCAAGACTGGATCGCCCAGGTTAGTAAGTAAGCTGTTCAGCGTCTTTTAATTGCCACACTGACGGCAGCTGTCGCCGTACCGCCATGACCGTCGCCGATTGTATAGCTGAAAGTATCGGTGCCGGTTTTGCTGCCTGCGGTGTAAATCACCGTTGTGCCGTTGATCGCCGCCGTTCCTTTGCCCGGTGAGCTTAGCGATGCAAGCGTTAAGCTGTCCTTATCAACATCGCTGTCATTGCTTAATACATTGATGATAACCGTTCTGCCGATTACTACGGCGGCAGTATCGGCAACCGCTACCGGCGCGTCGTTGACGGCATTGACCGTGACCGCGACCATAGCCGTGGCAGTGCCGCCGAAGCCGTCGCTAATGCTATAGCTGAAGCTGTCGCTGCCGTTGTAATTGGCATTAGGCTTATAAGTCACCGAACTGCCGTTATGGCTAAGCGTACCGTGTGCGGCTAAGCCCGTAGAGCTGATGCTCAGGCTATCGCCATCAGGGTCGCTGTCGTTACTCAATACGGACAATGACACCGTAGCGTCTTCATTAAGTGTAGCGCTATTGCCGACGGCCAGCGGCGGCTGGTTGGCGGCGGTAACAGCGCTGGCAACGGCTGAAGCGGCAGTCGTATTGCCGCTTAAGTCACGCGCCGTCACGCTAAAACTGTAAGGGGTCGCAGCCGCTAAGCCCGTTGCAAGATAGCTGGGGCTAGATTGCCAGCCGCTGTTGATACAGCCTGCCCCTCCCGCCACACACTGGAATTGATATTCCACCCCACCTGATGCATCACTGGCGGTGCTTGCCGTCATCGCTATGCCGCCTTTGCCTTGTGCAAAAGGCGCTGTCGACCAGCTCATAGGATTGGGATTGGGTGGCGTGGTGTCGCTTGAGGCGGGAGCGATATTGCCGGAAATAAAGTACTCGCCGAGGCTGCCGTAATCCGAATAAGGCGTAATACCGTTGCCGACACCGGCCACCGCCAGATAATAGCGGCCCGCGCTCAGGGTCGCAGAAATCGTGGTGTTGCTTTCATTGCCGGGATCGTTAACGGCGATTTGAGCGCCCGACTGGTCATAAAGCCTGGCTTCGATGTCCAGGTTGGAACCGCGCTGATTGTTGCGGTAATAAGCGGCCCAAGCGGGCGTCAGCGTAATATTGACCGGGCCTGCGGCAGCATCAAACCAAAACATGTCGATATCGCTGCGGGTTGCGATCGTGCCTTTATTGACGGCATCGACATTGGTCGGATCGCTTTGCGGATTGGTGACCCAAATACTGCCGTCCGCTTCCACCGCCAGCGGACTTGCTCCGACAAAGACATTGCTGTTGTCATCGCTGCGGTATTGCAGTTTGCCGCTGATGATGCCCAAATCATCCTGGGTGTTATTAGCACTGGGGTACTCGCCCTTGCTCCACTCGGTGACATGAGTGTAATAGCCGACACCCATGATCGGCGCCCAAGAAACAAAGCCGCTGCCCAGGCCGCAGTAATAGGCGGTGGCATTTAAACACTTGGGATTTTGGCTGCCATCGACTACGCCGTCATGCGACAAGCCCAGATTATGACCGAACTCGTGCGCACCTGCTTCGGCCATATAAGGCGGATGGCTAGGGCCTAGATGATTGTAATAAACCAAAGCGGGCGAATAAGTCGCGGCATAACTACTTAGCCCCCAGACATTGACATAGGCTACGCCGCCTGCGCCTTTTGCAGGCATAGCAGCACCATTGGCGTCGGTGTCCGTGGTAAACAACACTCGCCCTACAGTCGGGCCGAAACTCGCCGGTTCCTCGGTAGTGACGTCAATATCGAAGGGCGCCAAATCTTCGGCGATACGATGCCAAATTTCGGCAATTCTGTTACGCTCATCGCTGCTGAAATTGCTGGGATTGCTATCGATATCGAAAGCAACGGCATAATAGGCGCTGACACTGCTGTTCCAAGCCGTGCCGCTGATCACATGACCATCAAAATCGAGAAAAACTTTTTTGCTTGCGCCGGGGCGGCTGTGTAATTGAAAGGCGTCGACCGCAGGCAGCGCGAGGGCTGTCGTTGAAGAAGCTGCTAACGCGCCGCTTATCGGTTTCGGTTTGTGTGTGTCGCTGTAATAAACACCGCCTTCTTCATCAACTTGCAAGCTTTCTAGGTCGTTTTCCGGAAAGGAAAAGCTGTGCAATCGACTCATCGCCCGTTGTTTAGCAGGCTCGGGCAAGGACTCCAGGCGA
>JAYTLW010000278.1:0-3515 GCA_043729025.1 Methylobacter sp. | reverse complement strand
GCAAAGTTGATTATGAAGGCGCGTGAGCCTTGGTTTGCTGAGGAACAGGCGAGTAGGTAAGGGGTATGAAATGAGTAATAAAACAGTACGGCAATTAGCGGAGGTGGTGAAAATACCTCTGGAACGATTATTAGAGCAGCTGAAGGAAGCGGGATTGTCTGCGAGTGCTCCCGATGATGTGATCAATGAAGACGAAAAGATGCAGCTGCTTGCGCATCTGCGCAAACGCCACGGCAAGGATGAAGGCGAGGCCGAAGGTACGCTAAAACGGGTGACTTTAAAGCGCAGAACCGTAAGCGAGCTTAAGCAAGCGAGTGTGCCGGGCAGCGCTACCAAAACGATTAGTGTTGAAGTGCGCAAACAAAAAACCTATGTAAAGCGCAGTGAAGTTATCGAAACTGAGCAACAAAAGCTTAACAACGCTGTTGGCGCGCAGTCTGTGCAAGCAGCCGAAATTGCGGCTACAGTCGAAAAGCCGGTAAACACGGTCGTTTTGGAGCAAAAGCAAGACGAGCCTTTTGTTGAGCTGGAAGTAAAATCCGCTGTTGAGGACAAACCGACTACCGTTTCTGAAACTCAAGAAGAAATCGACCTGTTGTCGGTTAAACCTGAACCGGATATTGACATTGAAATACCGGTTAAAGTCAAAGAATTGTCAGAGACCAGAAAAAAACAGCAAGAAAAAGATTTACGCCTTGAAGAGTCCATTAAAAGAAATGCCGACAAAGTAAGGCAGCAAGCCTCAACCAAGCAAGAAGTCCTGCATAGAAAAAAGCAGGATGAAGGATCGCGGGCTGGAGCGGGTAGAGACAGTAGAAAGCCCAAGAAAAAAGGTAAGAAAACCGAACGCGTCAGTGTGAAGTCTGACGGCAAGCACCAATTCGAAATGCCGGTTGAACCTGTTGTAAAAGAGGTCACCATACCGGAAATGATTATGGTGTCCGATCTTGCTCAAAAGATGAGTGTCAAGGCCGCGATGGTGATCAAGCATCTGATGAAGCTCGGTATTATGGCGACCATTAATCAAAGCATCGATCAGGAAACAGCAGTTATTTTGGTTGAAGAAATGGGTCACAAAGCGATTATGCAGAGTGATGACGATCTTGAACAGGAAATGCTGGCCGAGGCGCAAGAAGAAGATAATCGCGTGGCTCTGCCCCGGGCACCGATTGTGACGATCATGGGGCATGTCGATCACGGTAAAACCTCGCTGCTGGATTATATTCGCAAAACGCGTGTTGCCGCCGGTGAAGCGGGCGGTATTACCCAGCATATCGGCGCTTATCAGGTAAAAACCGATCACGGTTCGGTGACCTTTTTAGATACACCGGGTCACGCCGCATTTACCGCGATGCGCGCCCGAGGCGCGGACGTTACCGATGTGGTGATTGTGGTGGTTGCAGCCGATGACGGCGTGATGCCGCAAACCAAAGAAGCGGTGGAACACGCCAGGGCGGCCAATGTGCCGATTATTGTGGCGATGAATAAGATCGATAAGCCCGACGCCAATCCCGATAAAGTCATGCAGGAATTATCTACGATCAACGTACTGGCCGAAGAATGGGGCGGCGACGTGCAGTTTTTGAAGATTTCGGCAAAAACCGGCGAAGGCATTGATGAATTAATCGAAGCTTTGATTGTACAGACTGAAATTCTTGAATTGACAGCGCCTGTTGAAGGTGCGGCGTCAGGCATCGTGATCGAATCAAGGTTAGATAAAGGCCGGGGTGTAGTGGCCACGGTGCTGATTCAAAAAGGCACGTTAGAAAGCGGTCAAATGGTGTTGTGCGGCCATGAATACGGTCGGGTTCGTGCCATGTTTAACGAGAACGGGGTAACCATCAAAGAAGCAGGCCCCTGTGCGCCGGTCGAGATTTTGGGGCTTTCGGGTACTCCGAATGCCGGTGATGAATTCTTGGTGGTGCAAAACGAACGTATCGCCAAAGACTTGGCCAAGCATCGCGAAGACCGTAAAAAACTGTCCAGGCATGCCGTGCAACAGGCCTCCAAACTGGACGAAGTGTTTGCCAGAATGGCGACCGGCGAACTTGCCAGCGTTAATCTAGTGCTTAAAACCGATGTGCAGGGTAGTTTGGAAGCCTTGCGAGGCTCATTGGTCGCATTATCGAATGACGAAGTCGAGGTCAAAGTTGTGTTCGGCGGCGTGGGCGGCATTAATGAAGGCGATGCGAATTTAGCCTTGGCTTCCGGCGCGATTTTGATGGGCTTCAATGTTCGGGCCGATGCGACTGCACGAAAATTGATAGAGGAAAAAGGCATTGACCTGCATTACTACAGCATCATTTATGAAGCAATCGATGAGGTTAAGAAAGCTATCAGCGGGATGTTGGCGCCGGAAATCAGAGAGCAGATAGTCGGTCTGGCCGAAGTGCGCGATGTATTCAAATCGCCGAAATTCGGTGCGGTTGCCGGTTGTATGGTCATTGACGGTTTTGTGAAGAGAAATCTGCCGATACGGGTATTGCGTAACAACGTAGTGATTTATGAAGGACAGTTGGAATCTTTACGTCGTTTCAAAGACGATGCGGCTGAGGTCAAGATGGGCATGGAGTGCGGTATCGGCGTAAAAAATTACAACGATGTGCAGCCCGGCGACCAGATCGAAGTATTTGAACGCATCGAAGTTAAACGGGAGCTGTAAAGCTTATGGCTAGAGAGTTCGGTCGTAATGCCAGGGTTTCATCGCAGATGCAAAAAGAGCTGTCGTTAGTTCTGCAGCGCGATATTGACGATTCCAGGCTGGGTTTTATTACTATCAATGAAGTGGTAGTGACTAAAGATCTAGCCGTCGCCAAAGTCTATGTCACGGTCTTGAATGTCGACGAGCAGGGCAAAAAGGCCAACGTTAAATTGCTGAACGAGTTGGCGCCTGTTATCCGGCATCAATTAGCCAAAAGAATGCGTTTGCGGCATATCTCCGATTTGCGTTTTCTTTACGATGATTCGTTTGATACCGGCATGCGGGTTTCAGAGCTGTTGAGTGATTTGGATAAATCCGTCGATTCCGCTCAGGACAAGCCCTTCGGTTCTGCTCAGGACAAGCGTGACGAAAACCCGTAGGGCGTGCTGCGCACGCCTCGGGTGTTTGATATGAGCAAGCGCAAATCAGGCCTAAATATCCACGGTATTTTATTATTGGACAAACGCCTGGGCGTATCCTCAAACAGAGCCTTGCAGGAAGTCAGGCACTTGTTTAATGCCAATAAAGCCGGACACACCGGCAGTCTCGACCCTCTGGCCACCGGTTTATTGCCGCTGTGTTTCGGCGAAGCGACCAAGGTGTCGGCATTGATGCTGGACGACAATAAACGTTATCAGGTGGTTGTTCAACTCGGGGTTATGACCGATACCGGAGACCGCGAGGGCGTTGTGATAGAGACCAAGCCGGTGCCTGCGTTATCCATAGATGACATACATGCCTGTCTTGCAAGATTTACCGGCGAAATCGATCAAATTCCCCCGATGTATTCGGCTTTAAAGCTTAACGGTAAAAA
>JAYTLW010000277.1:0-3734 GCA_043729025.1 Methylobacter sp. | reverse complement strand
TCCGCCCAATCAGCAAGGTGGCTCCCGATGCATGGATCAGTATGGCCGGTGCCCCGTTTAATTCCAGAGTTAATAAAAGCAGCAGCGTTATCGGAATGTATTCCACAGCGTTGGCATGCGTGCGGATTGCCAGCTGTAGCTGTTCATTGCCGCCGTCGCCAACGCTGACCCGGTTTTTTCTACGCAGTTTTATAACCGCAAGAGACAGTCTCACTATTATCAAAGCCGAGAGCGATGCATAGATTGATGTAACCATGCCTAAGCCGCACGCTCAATCATCTTGTCCGCCTGCTCGGCAAATTGCTCAAGATTGCCTTTTTTAACGGTCTCTACCGGAATAACCAGTGCCGTGCTCAAATTGATATAGATATAAACATAGCGCTTGCCGTATTCCACCCTGACCAAATCGGCCCAGGCCATTTTATGCTTGCCACTGGGTGATTTTTCCAGCAGGTAATTGGGATTGGCAGGGTCTATGGTCAGGGTATAGGTGCCGAACATATTGTGCTTTTCTTTGTCGGTATAGTTTTTAAGTACCTGCCTGCGCAAATCCAGCAACATTATTTTGGGCGACAGCACCGCCCAGAGCATCGCAATAACGACGATGTACCCCGACGACTTCATATCGCCATAATAAAAATAATAAAATGAACCGATCAGCGCCATGATGCCCGGCACTATCCAACGGTTTTTTCTGATATTGGCTTGGATTTCTTCATTTCTCATGAATTGTACTTCATTGAAATGGATTAAATCGTCTTCGCGGAATTCGTATTCAATTTCAAACATGTTATTGATCTTGGTAAAGGGTTATAAATAAGGTAACTACTCGACAGCAAAAATAAAACGCCACAGATTCTCAGATTATAAAACTTGTACTGAGCACAGCCGAAGCATGACTCTTTTTGATACTTCGGAATATGCCATAAGTTTAATCTGTGAATCTGTGGCAAAAATACTAACTAAGTGGTTACAAAAAATTTAGTGCATTTTTATTTTTGCATATGCGCTGCGCCTGAATAGATTGGAAAGCGTCAACATGGCCGTTCTAAAATAACCGTGTATAGCCACTTGATGCATTTTATACAAGGACAGATAAACCACTCTGGCGATAAACCCCCCGATGCTGACGGATCCCATCAGGTTGCCCATCAGATTGCCGACCGTGGTGTATTTGCCGAGCGCCACCAGCGATCCGTAATCGCGGTAAACATAGTTCACCAGCTTGCCGCCCTGTAAGCGGTTGATGATCGATTTGCTTAAGGTCATAGCCTGCTGATGCGCGGCCTGCGCTCGCGGCGGCACGTTGCCGTCGTGCCCCGGCCAGGGACAGGCCGCGCAATCGCCTAGGGCAAAAATAGTGTCATCGTTGGTTTTTAAACTTGTATCGACTACCAGCTGATTGATCTTGTTAACTTCCAGGCCGTCGAGGTCTTTCATCCAATCAGGCGCTTTAATGCCCGCCGACCACACTTTAAGGTCGGCAGGTATGAATTCACCATCGTGGGTATGAACGCCCTCCCGACTTACCTCAACTACCCGGCGACCCAGCTTAAGGTCTATGCCCAGCTTGACCAGCTGTTGCTGCGTCGCCTTGGCCAATTTGCCGGGCAATGCCGGCAATAACTGATTAGCCGCTTCGATGATAGTCAGTTTTACGTCACTGGATTCATCCAGGCCGTAAACCGCCAGCAGATTGGTCACCTCGTGCAATTGCGCCGACAACTCGACGCCGGTAGCGCCCGCGCCAATGATAACGATAGACAAGGTCTTATCGTCGGCATTGTTTTTACTCGCGTGGCTTTTAATATACGACTCAACCAGTTGCTTTTGAAACTTAAAAGCCTGAGCGGTCATATCCAGGAACAGACAATGTTCGGCCACGCCCTTGATATTAAAAGTGTTGCTAACGCTGCCGACTGCCATTACCAAGGTGTCATAATTAAAAGTGCGCCTGGGGATTAATTCTTCGCCGCTGTCGCTCAGCGTGGGACTAACATGAATCTCCTTTTTCTGCCGATCCAAGCCTTCCATTTTACCCAGCCTGAAACGAAAATGATTCCGATGCGCCTGGGCCAGATATTCAACCTGCTCGGATTCATCCAAGGTACCGGCTGCAACCTCATGCAACAATGGCTTCCAGATATGCGTCGGTGAGGCGTCCAGCAACATGATCTCGGCTCGGCCCTTTTTGCCTAACTTTTGCCCTAAACGGGTGGCAAGTTCAAGACCTGCCGCCCCGCCGCCAATGATTACTATTTTGTGTTTTTCAGTGTTGCTATCAGCCAAGGTCTTCATCCTCTCAAATATTTTTTCAGTACTATAACATTATATCCAATCCACTCCATCGTGACCGGTTTTACTAAGAAACGCGCATGAAATAAGTTGAACATTCTGTAGGGGCGAATTCATTCGCCCTGGGCGGATAAATCCGCCCCTACACGCTGGTTGAGCACTATTTCATGGGTGATTCAATTTCATGCGCGTTCCTAAACATGGATTGCGAAGAAACTGGGTTTTGACTCGATCAGCTTACTCGGGGGCAAGGGGCTCGACTTGCTGATCTGCCGCGTCCTTACGCCAAGGTAGCCAGACCGTGACGCACGCGCCCTGTTTCGGAGCGTTGTCAGCCTGCACCGAACCGTTGTGTATATCGACCAGACTCTTGACCATGGCCAGGCCAAGGCCGATCCCCTCGTATTGCCGCGCCAATGTAGCGTCGCCCTGATGGAAGGGTTCGAACAGTCTGGACAACAGTTCGGACGGGAAACCGATGCCGGTGTCGCGCACCTCAAGTTCCAGATACTCTGAATAGGTATCCGGGAGGATGTTCACGGTCACAGCCTTTTGTTTCACGCGGCGGGCGGTAAGCGTCATCGTACCACCGGCCTTGGTGAACTTAACCGCATTGGAGAGCAGGTTGACTAGAATCTGGCGCGCTTTGGCCGCATCCAACCACGTTGTGCCGAGCGGCTCGGGGATGTCCAGTTTGAAGGTCAAACCGCCGGCAGCGGCGCGTTCACGCCAGGGCATGACACACTCCGTGAGCCATGCGTCTACCTTCAGGGCTTGAAGTTTAAGCTGTGTATGACCGGCCTCCAGGAACGAGTAGTCGATGATGCCGGTAAGCAAAGCCAGCAGCTTGATCCCGGAATCGAAAATATTTTGCGTATAGACGCGCTGCTCCTCGGTGAGCGGCCCGGCAAGGCCTTCTTTGAACAATTCCGAAAAGCCGATGATAACGTTCAATGGTGTTCTCAGTTCGTGCGACATGGTGGCGAGAAACTCCGAGCGCGCCCGATTGCTTTCTTGCAACTGCGTGTTTTTGTGCAAGATCGAAGCATAGGCGGTTTGCAGTTCTTGCTGGGCGGCGGCCAACGCCAGCTCGTTCTGTTTGCGCGCGGTGATGTCGCGCACAATGCCGATAAAAAAGCGGCCCTCGCCTAGGCGCATCTTGCTCACCGCGAGCTCCAGCGGGAACGTGCCGCCATCCTTGCGTCTGCCTATAACCTCGCGCTCGATGCCGATGATACGCGCCTCGCCGGTGGCCCGGTAATGTTCAAGATAGCCATCGTGTTCACTATGATAAGGCTCGGGCATGAGCATGTTGATATTACGACCGACCACCTCGGCGGCAGCATAGCCAAAAATGCGCTCGGCGGCCGGGTTCAGGGTCTCGACGATGCCATGTTCGTCAATGGTCAGTATGCCATCCGCAACAGCATCGAAGATAG
>JAYTLW010000276.1:0-10512 GCA_043729025.1 Methylobacter sp. | reverse complement strand
TAGGCGTAATGCGGCGACGTACAGTTGGCATCCCTGCCCAGACGGTGACTGTAATAGCGCTTGAAATCGGCAACAATGGCCTGATCATTCAAGCCCAGATCCGGAAGCACAGTAATAGTGGATGTTGGTTTGCTGATTTTAAAACTTTTATTAGGCATATTTTTATCACTACAAAATTGATACTGGGTGGATGTTAGCTATTTTTTGTTGTTTGGACAAAGATATTCTTTGGCTAACTGCTGTTTAGTTGCTGCTTGGGGGAATCTTAGAGCCGGTCGCGGGGATGCCGCAATGTTCGAAATATTTTGCGTTGGTAAGTGTAGCCGCTGAGCTCAGACAGCTAAAAAACGTTGGGAACGGGAGGCAAATTCCATTCCACTTGAAACTCATCACTGCAAATTTTCATTCAAACGATTTTTAATATCCATGTGTTCATGGAGCAAACGAATAATCAAAACAGCATTGTTTTCGTAAATATAAACAACCAAATGCTCGTCATGATGATGAATTCTAACGGGCGGCACAAATTCAATGCGCTCTGGGCAAATCAAAGGATTTTCTGCCAGAAAATAAAATGTTTTTTCTAGCTTGTGGATGTATCGGTCAGCCTGACGCTCTCCCTGCTGACGGTAGCCGTATTGATAAATTTCTTTTAAATCCTGTTCCGCTTTTTTAGAAAGCTGAAAATCCGACATCAACCCGCCTTTAGCTCCGCCTTGGCTTCCTTGATAATATCTGCAACAGAACGATTGCCAATACCGCATTCCAAGCCTTCTGTAATGGCTTTTTGCAAGGCTTGATGTTTTTGCGCTTGCGCTATCAATTGTTGCAGATAATCGCTGCTGCTGGCGAAATGACCTTCCTTAACTTGACTATTCACCCAGTCGTATATCGGATCGGGTAACGATATATTCAGTTGTGCCATGCTGGTTGCTCCGAAGAAGTTTGCTGAATAATAACATGCGGATGACGGAAAACAGAGGATTGAATCGAGGTGATTCCAGTAGGGTGCGCACCGCGCACCATTTGCAGATTTTCAGAAATATCAACGACATCAGAAAGGGGCGCGATGCGCCCCCTACATGGCTAAATAAAACTCGCCGATAAATTGGCCGTAAGACAGTATCGTAGGTCGGATTAGGTGTTAGCCGTAACCCGACATATTGGCTTCGATGCGTCGGGTTACGCTACCGCTAACCCGACCTACTTGGCTTTAACGCAAGGCTTTTTCCCAGCGGCTAATCACAGCCGAGGCGATGCTGTTGCCGAACACATTGGTGGCGCTGCGGCCCATATCCAGAACTTGATCGACAGCCAGCAGCAACAATAAACCGGCCTCTGGGATATGAAACATCGACAGCGTGGCGGCAATCACGATTAACGAGGCTCGGGGCACCCCGGCCACGCCTTTGCTGGTGAACAGCAACGTCAGCAGCATGATCAGCTGGTCACCCAGCGCCATGTCGATGCCGTAAGCCTGGGCGATAAACAGCACCGCAAAGGTCATGTACATCATGCTGCCGTCCAAATTGAACGAGTAGCCCAGGGGCAGCACCAGCCCGCAGACTTTTTCGTCACAACCGAAGCGTTCCAGCTGCTGCAACAGTTTCGGATAAGCGCTCTCGCTGCTGGCGGTGCCGAAAGCCAGCAGCATCGGTTCGCGGATGTGGCGAATCAAAGACCAGACTTTGCGCCCCAGAATCAAGAAGCCAACGCAGCCTAGCGACATGCACAGCAGTAACAATCCTAAATAAAATTCGCCGATAAACCGACCGTAAGACAGCAACACGCCGATGCCGTTTTGTGCGATGACCGAGGCCACCGCCGAAAACACCGCAAGCGGCGCGGTGTGCATCACGTAGCCGGTAACTTTCAACATGATGTGCGTCAGTGAATCGAGCAAGCTGACGGTGGGATGAGCCAGTTCGCCCAGCGAGGCGCAGGCCATGCCGAAGAACATCGAGAACACCACGATCTGCAAAATCTCGTTGGACGCCATGGCTTCGATGATGCTTTTCGGGAACATGTGCGCGACAAAATTGCTCAGTGTCGGCGCAGTCTCAGGCAACCCAGTCTTGGCCCCGATCTCGGGCAGCGCCATGTGCAGGGAACTGCCCGGTTCAAACCCGTTCACCAGCAACATGCCTAACAACAGGCTGAAAATAGACGCCAAAAAAAACCACAGCATCGCCTTGATGCCGATCCGTCCGACGGTCTGAATGTCGCCCATTTTGGCCATGCCCACCACCAGCGTGGAGAAAACCAGCGGTGCGATAATCATCTTCACCAGACGCAGGAACATATCGGTCAACGCGGCAAAAATGGCGGTGATCGGCTTTAGCTCAGTGCTATTCAGCAGTAGATTAAGCAGTTCGCCACTGATAATGCCGAGCGCCAGCGCCACAACGACATAGAGTGTCTGGCGATTGGGTTGTCGGGTATGGGTCGTCATAAACTAAAAGCCTTGTTAAATTTTAAAGATTTTCACCACGAAAGACGCGAAGAAATTTTATTTCTTCTCTGTGGTGAATAAAAGGATGCTATTTACCGATACTCGTTCCTCTGCGTTGAACTCCAGCATCTGCAATATTTGGAGTACAAAGCTTGCTTTGGTCGTTCAATGCTGTAACGCCACAAACCCGTGATGTCTGATTAAAAATCCAAAGCCAGCTTTGGACTCCAAAAACCACGCAATGCCTAATCTGAGTTTTTCTTAGTACTCTCGGCAATTGCTCCTGCATTGCTCTCGATCGCTGTTCCAGACGCGATTCTACCTCCCCCATCCTTGGGGTCGTACCTCCTGCATAACCCACATGGACGTGGGGAATGCAGATATTGCATGGAGCAAATATCTGCCCATACAGTCGTCCGTGTCCTTCGTGGTGAATAAAAGCCTCTAACCAGTTAACAACACCGTTTAACCCCATTCCACTTTTCATCCTGCCACTGCTTGAAAAAAGCGGCTTTGCTTAATGGCGTATCGGCTTGATGATACGCCGCATGGTGCTGTAAATAACGCTCGTAAGCGTCGTCGCCGGAAAGATGCCGCACTATTCGCCAAAAGATAACGAGTTTGTCCATCAATCCCTCACCCAATCTTCAACCAAGCGGCTCGGACTATGCGCCGATTCGGCCAGCGGAGGTACCGGCTTTCCGGCCAAAAAACGGCTGCAAACACGCAACATGTCGAATACGATCAGCCACAACAAAGTCACAAAAAACAGGGTCAGCCAGCCATCCAGATGCAGATTGAAGATCAACTTCGGCGCAATCGCTGCTTTCTCGGGCGGCAACGCGCCCGCCGCCAGTTTGCCTGCCAGATCGTTGGCTGCCGAAAAGAAACCGATGCGTATATTATCGCTGGCGATTTTCTCCCAGGCCGCCGTGCTGGTGACAATCACCAGCCACGTTAGCGGCAAACCGGTCACCCAGGCATAGTTGAATTTGCCTGATTTAATCAAGATGCCGGTCGCCACGCATAACGCAATCGCCGCCAGCATCTGATTGGCGATGCCGAACAGCGGCCACAAAATATTGACCCCGCCATTAGGGTCGATCACGCCAATATAGAGGAAATAGCCCCAGCCGGACACCACCAGCGCACTGGTCAAAACCACCGACGGCGTCCATGAGGTTTCGCCCATTTTCGGCCAGATATTGCCGAGCATATCCTGCAACATGAAGCGGCCCACGCGGGTTCCTGCATCCAAGGTGGTGAGGATGAATATCGCCTCGAACATGATCGCAAAGTGATACCACAAGGCCAACATGCTCTCGCCAAAGGCGCTGCCGAAAATGCTCGCCATGCCGACGGCGAGTGACGGCGCGCCGCCGGTGCGGGCGAACAGCGTGGCCTCGCCCATTTGCTTAGCCAACAGTTGCATCTGCTCTGCGGTGACCGGAAAACCCCACGAGGAAATGTTGGCAACGGCATCGACAGCTTCTTTGCCGACTACGCCCGCCGGGCTGTTGATCGCAAAAAATACGCCGGGGTCAAGCACGGTCGCGGCCATCATCGCCATGATCGCGACAAAGGATTCCAGCAACATGCCGCCATAGCCGATCATGCGTATATCGCGTTCATTACTGAGCAATTTCGGCGTGGTGCCGGACGCGATCAACGCATGAAAGCCGGAAATCGCCCCACAAGCGATGG
This sequence comes from Methylobacter sp., assembly GCA_043729025.1. Classification (GTDB taxonomy): domain Bacteria; phylum Pseudomonadota; class Gammaproteobacteria; order Methylococcales; family Methylomonadaceae; genus Methylobacter_A. Next base: position 6,356 of record JAYTLW010000276.1, on the reverse strand, counting down.
TGATAAACACGAAGGGGAATAATTTACCGCCGAAAATAGGCCCGGTGCCGTCGATGAACTGCGTCAAGGCGGGCATTTTCACTGTCGGTTGCAACATGATAATCGCCACGGCCAGCAAGGTGATGGTGCCGAGCTTCATGTAAGTCGACAAATAATCGCGCGGCGCCAGTAGCAACCAGACCGGTAAAATCGCGGCCGCAAAACCGTAAGCCATCACCCACCAGGCCAGCGTCAAGCCTTCGTGATCGAACCAGAGGCGCAAAGTTTCATGTCGATCGATCCAGCCGCCGCCAATCACGGACAGCAACAACAAAACCACACCCAGGGCCGATGCTTCCAGCACCTGGCCGGGGCGGAAACTGCGCATGTATAAACCCACGACCATCGCTATCGGGATGGTCGCCGACACGGTAGCCGTCGCCCAAGGACTGTGCTTCATCGCATTAACCACCACCAGCCCCAGCACCGCGATCAGGATAATCATGATCGCAAACGTGCCGATCAGCGCCGCCGTGCCGCCCAGTGCCCCCAACTCGTCGCGCGCCATCTGCCCTAGACTTTTGGCATCGCGCCGGGTGGACAAAAACAGCGTCACCATATCCTGCACACAACCGCCCAGCACCGCGCCGAACAATATCCACAGCGTGCCCGGCAAATAGCCGAACTGCGCCGCCAGAGTCGGCCCCACCAGCGGCCCAGGCCCTGCAATCGCGGCAAAATGATGGCCGAACACGATCCATTTATGGGTCGGCACAAAATCGCGGCCGTTATCTAACCGCTCGGCCGGAGTAGCCCGTGTTTCGTCAATTGCCAGCACCGTCGCAGCAATCCACGCCGCATAAAAGCGATAGGCAATGGCATAGACGCACAAGGCGGCGGTAACAAACCACAGCGCGTTGATGCTCTCGCCGCGATTTAATGCTATGCCGCCGACGGCTCCCGCACCAAGTGCGACGATCACTATCCAGATGGCGTTATTCACTAGTTTATTCATCGGTCATCTTTTATTTATTATTGACGTTTAAGGGTAAATCTAAGGTCGATTATCCCGGAAAGCAGCCCTAGTGCGATAGGATTATGGTCAATGGCGGTGTTTTTGGTTTGAAATGTCGGCTTTTCAGCATAAGAATGGTTACTTTATTGTCGCTCAAACATGCTAAAGTTTTCGATTGACATAAATATTACACCGAATAAATATTAATGGATATTTGGCTGATTTATATAGTGAAAGCACTTTTACTTCCCTGTTCAAGTTTATTGTTATTAAGCTTAATTGGATTGTTTAGGTTATTAAGAAATAAAAAGCTGGGGTTAACATTACTTCTGAGCTCGCTGTTGGGACTTTATGCTTTGAGCATGCCTATAATATCAAACTATCTGGCAGGTCTATTGGAAACTCCATCAAGGTTCGAGCTTACGCCCTTAGTGCAAAAAAAATATCAGGCCATTGTGGTGATAGGTAGCGGTTTAAGAAGCAATAGTTACGAATATGGCGATGCCATGACTATTAACAGCAGAACACTGGAACGGCTACGTTATGCTGCAACACTGGGTCGTAAAACAGGATTGCCGATTTTAGTGTCCGGTGGGCAGGTATTTAAACAAAATGAACCTTCAGAATCAGTGTTGATGGCTGAGATATTGGAAAAGGAATTTAACATTGCAGTGCGTTGGCAAGAAGGTCGTAGTCGTAATACCGCCGAAAATGCGTTATACAGTCATGCACTTTTACAAACACTTAACATAAATCGGATTATTTTGGTAACCCATGCGTTTCATATGCCAAGAGCCTTGACTGCGTTTGAACAGCTTGGTTTTGATGTACAGCCAGCGCCTACAGGGTATTTTTCTACAGGGCAAGGCTTAGATCTGTTCAGCTTTATACCTTCTGCACAAGCCCTGACAGTAAGTAGTTTCGTGTTTCATGAGTACCTGGGACTGATCTGGTATAGGTTGAGGTATCATTGACAAAAAAATTTTAATAGCCCTTTTAAATGCCTGATTTGATTTTGCAACAGTGATGATAAAAAGTGGTCACTATTTGAAAGCAATAATTAATCTAAACAGCTAGACGATATTTTAATCGGTTTATGTTGAATTCTATCAATAATATTGCACGTTGAATGATAGAAATCAATGGCTCCCATGACATTCTGCCCGGCTAAACGTTTATTGCCCCAAAAATCTTCTAGAGTATCAGATGTACGCTCATCGCTTTGCCAGAAGGCGCCACATATGGTTTTATCTGGCTTGATATCGCCTATAATCAATTCGGGGAAACAGTCTTGAGTTTTATTCTTGCCGAGACCTAGCGACGTTTGTTCTACGAATGAAAAAAAATTACCAATCAGAGTTTGGGCTTTTTCGATATTCTCCCGATTAATCCATCTAGGAAATTTACTGTCATAATCGGAAATACGGTGTTGCAGTTTATCGCTAATAGTAGGCAGCCACATTCCAAATCTAGTCCCAAACATTACATTTTTCTGTATCTCCGCCCTTCCTCCATCACGCTCACGAATTGCTCCGGTCAATATATTATTTTTTATAATAGCGTTACTTTTAGGGAAACGTACATCAATACCGGCTGTCATTAATAATGTATTGTTTGCAATGACAGAATCGTGCGCCTTATTGAGATAAATCCCTACATCTGAACAATTTAAGATAACGTTATTACGCATTATGCCGCCAGTATGTTCAATATTACAGTTTCGATCCTCACAATAGGGAGTGCCCGTTCCGCCGCCGCCAAATGACATCCCGATTCGCACACCATTCACCGTGTCCTTTGCGCAAATTACAAGATTCTTTTCTATTAAACCATTGGTTGAATTGCCTTTTATGAATATGCCATAACTGGTCTTGTCGCTAAATTTTTTTGCAAAGTCAGCAATATAATTTCCACGGATAATCCAATTCTTACCTCCAACAATATCAATCGAAGTAACGGGTTGATCAGTTTCCCTTATTTTTGTATTAAAAATATCGTTGTTTTCAATTAGTCCATTATCAGGAAAACTCTGACTATCGCCATTTACCTTAATTTGAGAATGAAAATTAACGAGTGTGTTTTGTTTAATAATTACATTGTCAGCATTGCCGCTAATGTGAAAAGCATGATCGGATTGAGAACTTCCCTCTAGGGTTAGTCCTTTAACAATCCAATGTGAATGGTGAATAGATATTACTTCAGAGCCAGTTGCATGAATCAACGCAGTGCCAAGAATTTCTGCTTCAACAGTAATCGGTTGTTGAGCAGTGCCCCCACTATATGTGTCCAGCCTGTAAACATTATAAATGCCTGGCAATAATACAATCCTCGTGCCGGGGGAGGCTTTATGAAAAGCACTTGTGAGTTGTTCACTTGAGTTAACTGAAATATCTTCGGCATACAAATTTTGTATTCCAAATATTAAACACATCATACAAAAAACTATTTTCATATTTTCATATTTTCAAGTGCTGTTAATCATCTCCGGGCGAATGCAATTCGGCCTTATGCTAAAAAAAGCCCCGAAAAGCATATTAACAGAAGGACAAAAAGCCCAACTAGAAAAAGTAACGCGATTATCGTTACCCTTGTCCTGTCAAGCGTAACCATGTTTTTCTGGATAAATGCGGAATCAGCAAAGACAAAGGCATTTTCAACCAGTGGGCACGCATACACAACAGCCAGTGCGCCAAACCTGTCCATTTATCGTTACAGCTCGGATGCGGTGGATTAAGCGCCCGCAAAAAAAGGCGATCCATGATCCTGGTTTGTACTGACCCCGAAGCATGCATGGCCGTAGCCGTAAAGACTGACTCAGGAACCGGCGTTTCCAGCATGTGCTTACTATAGCGTAGCGCATAGCGTAGCGGCTTGCCCAAACCCAAGATACCGGCGCGATCGAGTAATTTTTGCCAAAATTCGGAATCGTTGTCGCTGAACTCGCGCAGCAATAAATCAATGTCGCTTAAATCGCGCAAACCGTTTTCAAACTCTCCACCCCAAAACAAATGGCTGGCCGTATGCAAAACCATATCCTCAGGAGCCAACATCCAATAGCTGCTGCCTGGAATATTAATTGCCGACTCTACCAACAAATCGGCATCCGGGCATAAAGCGCAGGTTTTAGGAATGATATTATGATGAATGTCTAATGCCGTACCGCGCTGTATATGCCGCATCGGCGGCAGCTCGTGCATCCAGCGCTCATAATAGTTTTGATCGTAGCTATCCAAGGGCTCGGGAAACCACCCGCTCCACTTTAGCCTTTCCTTGACTTCTTGCAAGCGCTGCTTGGGCACCAGAATGTCGATATCATTAAAAACCCGACCCAATCCGGCATTTAAATTTGCAGCAGAATAGGCCGTGCCTTTAAGCAAAATTAACGGCAGTTTTAACTGCTCAAAATCCTGCTGTAGATTGTAGAGTTCCCAATTAACTATACGCTGTTGCGACAACCAGTATTTATCGGCAGCATCAAGATGCGCGGCGACAAAGTCGGGCGGATCAAACAAGCCAAACCTCTTACCAAAAATTGCCAGCCTGGACATCACCCCGGCAGCTCTTGCCTGACGCAGCAACAACTCCCAGTCGATAGGGGTATGGCTGTTTTCTGTACGCGAAAAGACTAATTGTTTGACCAGCAAATTGGCTATGTTTTTATCCATGCGCCTCACTATCCAGCAACTGTTCAAAACAAACCGATGCCTGATCGAAGTCACCATCATAGAAAAAATCATATACACGACTGCGTTCGACCAGTTTGGCCAACACTTCAAAGCCTTCTCCACCCAACACACTGTAGTTGAAGGACAAATCGGCCAGTTTCATAAAGGCTTCCGCCTTGGACAGCGGCGTTAATTGCAAACGATGATGCTGTTGAAATTTGGGAAAGACTACCAGATAAGGCAAGACTGATTCATTGGCTCTCAATACCGCTGCTGTCGGCGGTTTCATCAGACAAACGGAGCCTTTCAAGGTATCGTGCACCACCGGGCTGAACTCATTGTCTGGAAAAGTATCGGCGATTAGCGCTATCGATTCATTTTTCAGGCTCACCGGACGGGGCACCGGGACGATCTCGCCGGTGAGGCAATCGATCAGGGTCAACTCGTCTGAAAGCAGCCGCCAGCCCTTGTTAATTAGCGCGGCGCACAAGGTGCTTTTGCCCGAACCGGGGGAACCCGGCAAGATCAGCGCTTTAGCATTTTTTTCGACAACGGCCGCGTGTATAATCAAAAACCGGTGCGAATAACCGGAGATACACCAGTTAAACCCCCATTCGAAGAACGGAAAGGCTTGCGTGTAAGGTAAGGGTTTAAAAGGGATATGTTGATCGAAAGCGAACAGGACTTGTTTGCGGAAAAACCGCCTTAGTCCTACAGGAAGAAACACCCTGACATAAAAATCGCAAAAAGTATCGGCCGATAGCTGCGGATAATCCCGGTACAATCGCACAATGCTTTGTTGAACTGAGTCAATCTCTGTCTGTATGCGTACCGCAAAAGGGCCAACCTTTATAACAAAGCGCCCGTCATTCATCAGTTGAGCCGGGTAATTTTGAACATTCAAAGGTATTCAACTGATTTTAACTAAATACTGAGCGCATAGCCCCTTCAAAACATTTTCCAGCGTGTGTGCATCGATTTGATTAAAACCTTGTTGCTGGGCCAGCGTGATCATCAACTCTGAGCTCATCGGCAGCTTGCCGCTCCACAGCAAATCAAACACGAAAGCCGCCTCCGAACCCAGCCAGTGTGTATCACCCGTCTTACTGTGGTACACCAAGCGTTCGCCATCGATCACCCGAACCAACATGCCTGCATCTTGACAAACTGACCAAGACTGCGAATTTTCCATTGTTAAAGCATTAATGATGAAGCGCTATTAAATAGGACAGCACACCGCTGCCATTGGCTCCACCGTTAAAATTACCGGAAATCAGGGTTCCTGTAGACGAAGTAAAGGGCGTGCCGGATTTTGCCAAATGATAAAGACCTACAATATCGTCTGGAGTAATGCCGCCATAAACAGACGCAAAAGCAGGGGCGTTACCTGAAGCAAAGAGCAGGGCATTGAGATAATCGGCAATGGCGTGCCATTCCAAGCTGCCATTATTTTGATCCAACATATCCCACAGCGATACTGATGAACCGCCGCCAAATATGGACTGAAAACTCGTCGCAATTGCTCCTGCGCCAAATTTACTTTTAATCGCGGCATAAACATCAAGCCATTTATCTCCACCATTCTCATTTACTGCAAGTTTCCACACACCGCTTACCAGAATCTGCTTAACTTTGACTGTACTCGGGGATATAGCAGCGAACTTAATAGAAAAAGGATTGATACCCGCAGAACACCA
>JAYTLW010000275.1:0-6534 GCA_043729025.1 Methylobacter sp. | reverse complement strand
CAAACCGTAAAGCCTCTGGGGAAGCGTGGAGTTACGGACATACGGAGGAACTCAGACCATTCTTTAGATGTGACGGTTCCCTCGGGCTTCGCAGTGCCGAAATACACAAGTTCGTTGACAGAACGCTTTTCACCGACAGGGCAACTTGCTTGAGGTACGGCAGCACATCCAACCAAGAAATAGATGTTCACCATCGTTACAATAATTCGCCCTTGAATCATGACATGAACAACATCAAATAATCGTTATTCTTTCAAGGCGATGGTCTCTCTCCGGCTAATGGTTTCAAGCGTAATTTTGTCTTCCTGGGCTAACCAGCCTATGCTGCGTTGGAGCGTTTTGTTGTCTTCGGGAAGTATATTAACCAATTTTGTGACAGCGGTAGGGCCATTTTCGTTCAGATAGTTCCAAATACTGCCTGCGGCCGTGCCAACGCGTTCAGTGACATTAATTATTGTTGTAGCGACTTTTCTTACTTGGGGAGATTTTGTTCTGGCTCGGATAGGTTTAGGGGTTATCGGTTTATCGGCGTTGACTGATGACACAGGCTGAATTTCAGCAGCAGAAGTATTCGCCGAAGCCATTTGTTCGTCCACCAACACATAAATGACATAACCGACAAAGGCTACGCTTGCGGCAAACAACACTTCAGTCATAACAGTCCTACACTCTTTTTATTAGTTTTCCTATTATCCTAAAAATAGAAGAAGACTGAAACAGTTATGTTGTTTTTTAAAATTTAACATTCTTGAATAGGGGGCTCCATAACGGAATCTGGCTATATTCTGAACAGCGCAATACGCTTAAGGTCATTATTGGGCCATGACTATGGTATGCCACTCCTGCGAAGAACAACCCCTGCAAGCGCTATTAAAAGATGCGTTTGCAGGGTAAACTTATCCAAACCACTTACCAAATAAGCCGATCAAATTATCAACAGAGGAACCTTTATGTATGCATTAATAAAACAATTAATACCAAATCTGACTTTGACTCTTTTCAGCACTCTGCTTTTGGCTATACACCCTGCATTGGCGGAAACAGACCAGGCCGCTCAAGAAAAACTGCTTAGAGCACGGGTAATGAGCAATCGCCAAAATACCGATCACGCAAATCATCTAAGCCCTATAGATAAGAGTCTGGAGTTTCATGGTGTTTTTTACGGCTTTCTCCCTTGCGCCGATTGCAATGGGATTAAGGCGACGCTGTCTTTAAAACAAAATAACAATTATCTGCTAGTGACTCAGCCGGCAAGAGAATCCTCGCGTGAGTTTTATGAAAAAGGCAAATACAGTTGGAATGATGATAATAAAACCGTTGTTTTAACGTCGGGCAAGGACTCAAGCAAACGGCAATATCAAATTGAAAATGAAGGAACGCTCGTTCAGCTTAACAGTGAAGGTGCCCGGATGACAGGCGATTCGGATCGCTATACTTTGCGCAGAAGCGATACGGTAAAGTCACGTGAGGTGCATATTCACTAGGATGCATAGTGGGGCTTAATGGAGTTTAAGCAATCTGTTACAAGAATAACCGAATTTTTCACCGCGAAAAGTAAAGCGCCACAGATTCACAGAATAATCTTATAGGATACCGAGAAGTAATATAAAGTGTCATCTTGTAATCTGTGGCGACAAAAAACCAGCAGAGTCGTTACGATTTTTGTTCGTGGTGAATATTCTTTTTCAAACCGAAAAGCTCTCGCCGCAGCCGCAGGTGCCTTTTACATTCGGGTTATTGAACTGGAAGGCTTCGTTAATGCCTTCTCTGCGATAATCCAGTTCTATACCGTCCACAAATTCCAGGTCGGTTGCGGCTACGATGACTTTTACCTCGAAATTTTCAAACACCGCATCGCCCTCACTTAGGTTGTCGGCGTAATCAATGGTATAAGCAAAACCCGAACAGCCGGATTTTTTTACGCCCAGCTTTAGGCCTAAGCCTTTGCCGCGTTTGTGCAGTTGTTTTTGGATTTGCCTAGCGGCGCTCTCAGTTAATGAAACAGACATATAACCTCTTTATCCTGTTAGGGATGTTAATTGTTTAATAAATTCAAAAATTTCAACTTCAGTATTGGCTATGCCCAAACTGATGCGGATGGCGCTTCTTGCCTCGGCAGGATCAACGCCCATGGCCACCAAGACCGGACTGGCTTCTCTCAAGCCGCTGGCGCAGGCTGAGCCGCTAGAAACGGCGATGCCTTTTTGATCCAGCTGCATCAGCAGCATTTCACCATCGATACCACCGATACCCAACTGCACTGTGTTGGGCAGTCGTTCCGACTGCTCGGCAAATATAACCAGTGCGGGAATGGCGCTTAAACCCTGTTCCAAAAGTAATCTGAGTTTTAACAGATAGGCATGGCGTTCGGCAAGTTCGTTTTTGGCAAGTTCCGCCGCTTTGCCGAAGCCGACGATCGCGGCGACATTTTCAGTTCCTGCCCTGAGTCCTTGTTCCTGTCCGCCGCCCAGCATTACGGGTTTTACACCCACGGATTTTTCGAATACCAGTGCACCGCAACCTTTGGGGCCGTAGATTTTATGGCTGGACAGCGACATCAAATGCGTACCGAGCCGGTTAAAATCCACCGGTATTTTACCCAAAGCCTGTACGGCGTCGGTATGAACCTTGATGCCGTGAGTTCTTAACTGGTCGGCATAGTCGGCAATACTTTGCACCACTCCGGTCTCATTATTGGCCAGTATCATCGAAACCAGTTCGGGCTTCAGTCCGATAAGCTCATCGATAGCATTTTGGGTTATCAGGCCGTTGGTGTCGACTTCAAGCAGAGTCAGTTCATGGCCCAGACTTTTTAAGCTCAGGGCAGGCTCCATAATCGATGGGTGTTCTATGGCAGAAACAGCGAGTCCGGCTCGGGGGGCAAGTGTCGCTAAGGCCAGATTATTGGCTTCCGTGCCGCCGCTGGTAAAAATAATTTGTCCGGGTTGGACGCCAACCAATGTTGCAAGCTGCTCGCGCGCTACTTCGATGGCGCTACGGGCGACTCTGCCATGCCGATAAAGACTGGAAGGATTGCCGTAGAATGTTTTCAAAAAGGGCAGCATCGCCTCCAGCACACGATCATCTACCGGTGTGGTCGCATTATGATCGAGGTAGATCATTCGGAAATCGCCATGGATGGTGAGTATGCCGCAAGCCAGCCGGGAGCCGGCGCGGCGCAGATGTTATTTGGGATGGCGATAAATTTCAATAGGTTGTTGTACGTCGAGTTGTTGTCTTTTGGCGACGGTTTGAATCTGTTTTTTTTCCAGCAGGTCGGCTAAAGAAATATCCGACAAATAATCTCTAATTTGATCGCTCAATCCCACCCACAGATCATGCGTTAAACAGGATTGATCTTTCTGGCAATTGGCTGCACCGCCGCACTGGGTTGAATCCAGCGATTCATCGACGGCCGTGATAATATCGGCAACATTAATATCGCAGGTCTTGCGACACAGTTTGTAACCGCCGCCGGGGCCGCGCACTCCTTTTACCATGCCTGCTCTGCGTAAACGGGCAAACAGTTGTTCCAGGTAAGACAGGGATATAGTTTGACGGGCTGCAATATCAGTCAGGGTTACCGGCTTGATTTGACTGTGAAAAGCCAAGTCCAGCATTGCAGTAACCGCATAGCGGCCTTTAGTAGTTAAGCGCACAGTAACAACCTCATAAATACCGTTAAGTAATTGTTACTATACTTAACCTAGTATATTAGTCAACTATTTATGGCAGGTGGAAGGCGCAAGGCTTAAGGCCGGATAACTTGTCATAGATACTAATCGTGAACATAGTTACCGACCTTTTTGACTTTCACCCGTCACCTTTTCCATAGCCGTCTTCAATTTCACAGACGTCCAGTTTAGAGATCGGGGATTCAGTGTATTTAATGCCGGCATCTTTAAGCGCTTGTTGCAGGGTTTCTATTTGTCTGTCCATTGCATGAATATGATCCAGCATGTGATTAATGGCGTAGGCGATGGGGTCGGGCACGTCGGTTGTGGCGCCGTAAGCATGAAAACCCATTTTGTAGGCGATTTTGTCGCGCTCGGCTGTTACTGCTTGGCTGCTAGGGTCGACGATATGGGCGGGAATGCCGACGGCAGTTGCCCCCGCCGGTACCGGCTTTAACACTACCGAGTTTGAACCCACCCGGGCGTTTTCACCAATATCGATAGGCCCTAAAACTTTAGCACCGGCGCCAATCACTACGCCGTTATGCAGCGTCGGATGGCGCTTGCCTTTATCCCAACTGGTGCCGCCTAGGGTTACGCCGTGATACAAGGTGCAGTCGTCGCCGATGACGGCGGTTTCGCCGATCACCACGCCCATACCGTGATCGATAAAAAAACGCCGACCTATGACTGCTCCGGGGTGAATTTCAATCCCGGTCAGCCAGCGGCCGATATGGGCAATAAACCGGGCCAGCCATCTACATCCGGCCAGCCAGAAAAAATGGCTGATGCGATGAATTAAAACGGCATGAAAGCCGGGATAAGTGGTGATCACTTCAATGACCGATTGCGCCGCAGGGTCGCGCTCAAAGACGCAGGCAATATCTTCTTTTAGTCGGTTAAACATCGTTGTTCCTCTTGTGACCTTGAGACATTCTTAGTATGCCCCGGAGTATATCCACTTCCTTGCTATCCATCTGCACCCGGTTATAAATCCGGCGCAATCGCCGCATAATGGATTTCGATTTGGCAGGATGCATAAAACCTATATCGGTTAAGGCTTCGGCCAGGTGAGCATAGAAAGACTCCATTTGCGTTGCCGTGGCCAAAGGATCTATGCCTTTGTCGCCGACCCGGATTTTATTTTGTGCGGGGATTCCGGATGTGACGAACAGCTCATAACAGACCACTTGCACGGCAGCGGCAATATTTAAAGAGCTGTATTCGCTGTTGCAGGGGATGCGCAGCAAAAAATGACATAAATCCAGTTCGTGGTTTTTTAAACCCGAATTTTCCCGGCCGAACACGATAGCCACATTATTGCCGGGTTCATGGATTAATACTTTTTCCGCGCAGGCTCTGGGTGTCAGTTCCGGCCAGCTGATGGTGCGGCCCCGGGCGCTGGCGCCTATCACCAGCTGGCAATCGGCAATAGCCTCTTGCAAAGTCTGGCATACCATCGCTTTGGCTAACACGTCGTCGGCGCCGGAAGCCCTGGAGGTGGCGTCGGCATTGGGGAAGAGTTTAGGCGCAACGAGACGAAGATTGTACATGTTCATATTTTTCATCGCACGGGCAACGGCGCCTATGTTCCCCGGATGCGTTGTTTCGACCAGCACAATTTTTATAGTAGACAGCAAGGCGTTGTCCTTAGCTTAAAAAAGCCGTAAGTTTAGCAAAAATTTGTTATTATATGGCGTTTTCGGCACACCGCTACGCTGTTTTACTTCCTGCACGACACACAATAACATGGACAATGCAGAGTTTGCATAAGACCATGGATGACGTGTTGTAGAGTAAAACAGGAGTAACGCTCAAGTAGCAAATTCCGTTCATTTTCAGTCAGTACCCATTTAAATTCGCCTATGCAACCCATGTTAAACACCGCCGTCCGTGCTGCAAGAAGCGCCGGCGACTTGATACTCCGCTCATCCGATAATATCGGTCACCTTAAGGTCGACCAAAAAGGTAAAAACGATTACGCCAGTGAAATAGACCGTATGGCCGAACGGGAAATCATTAATATTATCAAGGCTGCCTATCCTGATCACGGTATCCTGGCTGAAGAAAGCGGCGCGCATCCGGGTAACGATTTTGTCTGGGTCATCGATCCCTTGGACGGCACCACCAATTTTCTGCACGGCTTTCCGCAATATGCCGTTTCCATCGCCTTAAAACACAAAGGCAGGATAGAAGTCGGAGTCGTTTACGACCCCTTGCGCGATGAGTTGTTCACCGCCAAACGCGGCGGCGGCGCCATGTTAAACAGCCGCCGCCTTAGAGTGACCCCTCAAGCCAGCTTGAAGGGCGCACTGATAGGCACCGGCTTTCCGTTCAAAACCGACTTGCACATGGATGCTTACCTGGGCATGTTCCGCGCCTTGGCGACCGATTCGGCGGGGATACGCCGCGCCGGTGCTGCGGCGCTGGATTTGGCCTATTTGGCCGCCGGGCGCCTGGACGGCTTTTGGGAAATAGGCCTGATGGAATGGGATATGGCCGCTGGAATTTTATTGGTCAAGGAAGCGGGCGGTGTGATTACCGACTTTTCTTTTAATGACAAGTATCTGGAGTCCGGCAACGTGATCGCTGCAAACCCGAAAATGCATCAAATCATGTATCAGCTGATCGAACCGCATGTGACCGATAATTTGAAATAATTATGGGTAGCAAATGGAATGCGGATTTAGCTGATTAACACTGATAAGACTCTGCCGGATGGAGTGCAGGCTTCGCCTGCAGGCAAGCAAAGCTTGCACTCCGGCTAGGAGGCTGTCGGATTAAAAGAGCAAACCAACTCGCCTAATCGTGTTTAAAATTTAAAAAAGTAGGTTGTTGGAGTTTTTAATGCCCAATGTTC
>JAYTLW010000274.1:0-2677 GCA_043729025.1 Methylobacter sp. | reverse complement strand
TTTAATGCCAATTATTAGCATGAAATAATAACGCCCGAATCCTTCATCCTCGCCATCTTATAGCGGAGCGTTCTGGGGCTAATGCCCAACTTTTCAGCGGTGATCTTACGGCTGCCGTTTTCCATCTGCAAAGTCTGCAAAATAATACTTTCTTCGGCAGAGCGCACGCCTTCTCCCAATCCGCCAATTTCCTGCAAAAACGCACTATTTTGCGCCTCTACAGTAAGATATTGCGTCTCTACAACCATCATCGAGTCCGTGTTCTCAAACACCAAATCGTCCACGGTTATCTTATCGGCGACCCGTAAAATGAGCGCCCGCTGCACTACATTTTCCAGTTCCCTGACATTGCCGGGCCAGCCGTAAGCCAGCATTCTTTCGGCAGCCCGAAGATCGAACTCAGGCATAATTTTGCCTGCTTGCCCATAACGTAGCATCAATGCCTGGGCCAGCGGCAAAATATCGCCCGGCCTGTCGCGCAACGGCGGAATATTAATCGGAAACACGCTGAGGCGATAATACAGATCCTCACGGAATCGTCCCTGCTCCATCTGCGCTTTCAATTTTTGATTAGTAGCCGCCAAAATCCTGACGTTGAGTTTGATTTTTTTATGACTGCCTAATCGCTCGACTTCTTTTTCTTGCAAAACCCGCAATAGTTTTGCTTGCAGCCCTAAATCCATGTCGGCTATTTCATCCAATAACAAGGTACCGCCCTGCGCTTGTTCGAATTTTCCCGGCAAGGCCTGAACGGCGCCGGTGTACGCGCCTTTTTCATAACCGAACAACATTGCTTCCAGCATGTTTTCAGGAATAGCCGCGCAATTCACGGCGATAAAAGGCCCTTGATAATACGTTGAATTTTGGTGGATATAACGAGCGACAACCTCTTTACCGGTGCCGCTTTCGCCCTGCAACAACACGGTAACATCGGTTTTGGCGACCTTGGCGGTCAGCGCGTAGAGTTTTTTCATGCTGGGGTCTTGAACGACGCGCTGATTATTCACGGTATTGGCCGCCATAGGATGGCCTAGCACATAATCAGCTACCTTGTTGACCAGCGCCTCTGCATCAAAAGGCTTGACCAGATAATCTGCGGCGCCTGCCTGCATGGCCTCGACGGCCATAGGGATGGTTCCGAAAGCCGTCATCAACAGCACCGGTGTTTGAGCATAGTGATGCTGCATGTTTTTTAATAATTGCAGGCCGTCCATAACCGGCATCTGCACATCGCTGACCACCAGTTTAAACCGACCTTGTCCCAGCTTGATTAATGCTTCTGTGCCATTGCGGGCGGAAACCACGCGATAACCGCCTATCTCCAGGGTGTCGCAAAGCGCATCGCATAAGGACAGATCATCTTCAACAACCAACACATCATACTGTTTCATGTCTGATCTCCGAATGCCGGTGATTTTTTCCGGACAAATCTGTCTGGAACAGATTTGCATTTACCCGAAGGGCATCAGGCAGGATAGCCTGATGTGAAAAACCGCCCGGCAACACACTCAATGCTGCATTGATACAGGGCAGGACTATCGAAAAAGCAGCGCCCTGCCCCGGAGCAGACTCAACCCGCACATAGCCGCCATGAGCTTTGACTACGCTGTCGACGACTGCCAAACCCAATCCGGTACCGTGGGTCTTGGTGGTGTAGAACGGCTCAAAAATCCGCAGGCAGTGCTCTTGGGCAATGCCCGGGCCATTATCCTTAATGTCGAGCCGCAGCTTACAACCCTCCAACTGAACCGCCAAAATCTGTATACAGCCATCCTGCCCTACGGCATCAAGCGCATTATTGACTAAATTAAGCAACGCACCGCGCAGGGCATTTTCATTTCCCAGCATCGCATCATCTTGGACTTTGTTAACAATCTGCAAGTCAATCCCACCGTTACCGGAATCTTCCTGCACCGTTTCCCTGAGGTGATTTAATAGCCCGGCCAATGAAAAAGTCTCCATTGCCATGCGTCCATCTTTAGCAAAAATCAACATATCGTTAACCTGCCTTTCCAAATAGTGTAGCCGCTCAAGAATTTTTTGTGAAAACCGTTGCCGCATTTGCTTGTCCAGTGCCGGGTTGCTCATTTGCGATGCGTAGAGTATTGCTGTCGCCAACGGCGTTCTGACCTGATGAGCCATACTCGCCACCATTTCCCCCATTGCCGATAAGTGTTTTTGCTGGTTGAACATATCCTGGAGATTGCGCATTTCACTGACATCCGAGAGCACGATAATTTGCCCGGAATCGACAGAATCACTGCATACAAGGTCTTTACTGATGCTCATATTCACCCGTCTGCCGTTACTCAATTGACGCTCATGCGGGTTACCCAAAACAGGCGTCAAGCTACGCGCGACAACAACCTGCCAATCCACGCCCAGCAACGGCGTGCCTAAAAAATCTGCGGCTACCGCATTGCAATCCACAACCTTCCCGTCCGGATCCAGCACAATGACACCGGCCGGTAGCGCGGACAGTATTTTTTCTAAACGACTGGCAAGCTTTTCTTTTTCCTCAAGGGTTGTAAGTCGGTCGCTATGGGCGAAGGCAAGTTCACCATGCAGCTTAGCAACCTGTTCTTCCAGTCCCTGGTAAGCTACGGATAAATGTTGGGATAGCTCGTTAAAAATGCGAAACGCATCGGTAAGCTGTTCGGTTTTCTGAGTTTTGTCA
>JAYTLW010000273.1:0-19015 GCA_043729025.1 Methylobacter sp. | reverse complement strand
AATATGGTCGGAATATCTACGCCGGTTCTTTCTTCAATCGCCTTGTCACTGTCATAAAAAGGCACAGACAGCGCTCGCGCTAATTGCCGCCCTATCGTGGTTTTTCCTGCACCCATGAGGCCAACTAAATATATATTTTCTGATCGCGTCATGACCTGCCTTCCTTGCTAAGTTAAACCATTAAAAAAGGGGGCATTATGCCCCCTTTTTGCTCCAAGTAGAAGCACTCAATCGCTGGCTAGATTATCTTTCATGATTTTCGGCGTGACAAAAATTAACAGTTCTCTCTTGGTCTTACTAGTGGCCGAATTTGTAAATAAAAATCCAATACCTGGCAAATCGGCGAAAAATGGGATTTTATTCCTATTAATTCTTTCCTCACCCTCAAAAACCCCACCTAAAACCACCGTCTCGCCATCCTCAACGAGTACCGATGTTTTAATCTGTCTTTTATCAATCGCAGGATTACCCGATACAGTTAGCGTTCTATTCTCATTATCCTTCTTAACCAGCAGATTCATGATCACCGAGCCATTGGGGGTAATCTGTGGCGTCGCGTTTAATTCAAGCACCGCATCGATATAAGTCACTGTTGGCGGTGAATTGGCCGAGCCAGGCGTAGTCACCGGAATTTGAACACCTTGCGTCATCACCGCCGTGCAACGATCCATGGTCATTACCCTGGGGTTGGATACTATTTCGCCTCTCCCTTCAACCTGTAATGCTTGAAGTTCAAGATTCAACACATAATCGGCGCCTCTGGCAAGCGTCATGCCCAAAGCGCCAGGGGGGGTCGTAGTCAACGCCGCCACACCCAAATCAACCAGCAAATTAGTAGGAGTCCCTGCTCCGGTTGTGGTGTTTCCTCGCGTATTCGTCCCCCCTATAGCGAAAGATTTGTCGCCACCTATATCAGCATTCTGTTTTGCCACACCAAACTTGACGCCTAAATTTTCAGCAAAATTATCATCGGCAATAACAACCCGTGCCTCTATCATCACTTGGCGTACAGGCACATCCAGCTTACGTATCAGCTTCTTTATCTCGTCCAGACGCTTGGTGGTCTCCCGCACAATCAAGGTATTGGTTCTGGAATCGACAACGGCCGAACCGCGAGCAGACAGTAAGCCAAACTTTTCATTTTCTCCCGTTGAGCCACCTGCCCCCTGACTTTGGCTAGCTTGCCCGCCACCCGAAGCACCTCCGGTAGAAACAGCACCCGTTGATGAGCCGACATTTGCTGTCGCGGTAGGCGCACCGGTTACCCCACAACTGCCAAAAGCGCCGGTATCACGACCATTCAACAAGTTTCTAAAGTTCTCGGCCTTCGCGTAATTGATTTTTATATATTCCGTCACCAAGGGATCCAGTTGCTCAACTACTGCTTCGGTTTCCTGCTGCTTTTTCTTGTAATCCTTGATTTTATCCAACGGTGAAATCAAGGTGACATTGCCGGTCTCAAACTTGCCCAACTCCTTGGTCATCATGATAAAGTCTAATGCTTCATCCCAAGGTACATCATCCAATTTCAAGGTAATCGTGCCCGTTACATCATCACCGGCGACCACATTCTGTCCGGTAAACTCGGCCAGAATCGCAATAACGCTGCGTATTTCAATATCCTGAAAGTTTAAAGACAACCTGTCGCCGGTATACTTGGTGCGCGATCTGTCCAGCGCATCTTTCTCTTCATTGCTTAAAGGACGAAACTCAACCGTCAATAACCCGTCTGCTTGAAACACCGAATAATCGTAAAGTTCATTTTGCATCGCAACCGTAATCGTAGTTTCCTGATTGGATGAAACCGTATCAATGAACTTTACGGGCGTTGCAAACTCGGAAACATCCAGTCGTTTAGCCAGGCTTTGGGGCAAGAGAGTGTTTAGAAAGCTGATCACAACTTTCCCGCCTATTGTTTTAGAGTTAACAATGGTATTGGGATTAGCCAGGGTAACCAGGATGCGTCCTTCGCCTTTGTCGCCGCGTTTAAAATCAAAGCCGCTAATCGCTTGGGCCGGTATTAACGAGGCAACCACCGCATTGGTTGACTTTATTGGAACTGATGTTGGAGCAGGCGTTGCGGCAACAGGTTTTAATGCAGCAGGCTGCATAGCTTTTGCACGGGTCAGGGTCAGCAGCACTTTATTGCCAACCACCTTGGTTTCAAACGGTGTCGCCTCAATCAAATTAACCACGACACGTAGTCTGCCGGCTGCCTCAACCACATAAACACTGCTCGCCGCGCCCTGATTTATCGGGTACATTTTTTTTGCCAGGGCGTTTTTTACCCCGGGAAAGTCCAGGGCGATACGTGCAGGGTTATCCGTCTTAAATATTTTGGGTGTAACGGCGGCCCCCGTCATTTGCATTTCAATCAGCAGCTTGTCGCCTGATTGTGCCGCAAAATCTATACCTGATAGCGCCAACTCATCGGCTCTGACAGCTGCGCTTTGAAATATAAATAAGCATAGACCTAAGACTATGTAGCCACAAAATGACTGTGGGCGCGAATTTATTCGCGCGCTGTAGGTATTCATCATAACGCCGCCGTGTTTAATATTCATTTCATTATCCTCGATCACTCTGACAACGTTATTGAAGTGGGTTGTTCGCGCCACGTTCCAGGCTTATCGGAGACTATTTCCATCAATTCGATCTTATCGCTGATTATCCGTATAATTTTTCCGTAATTTTTACCCATATAGTTCCCAACCTTGACGCGATAAATTGTGCCGTCACTCGCTTTTACCAATCCCCACAGACTCGACTTCATATCTACAGTACCTACCATTTTTAGACCATCCAACGGAAATGCTTCCAGCTCTTCTTTGCGCCGGACGGTATCCGGCTTTATACCGCTACCGGTTGAAACATCTACCCCTGCCGCCTGCTCAGGCTGCTCCAACGGTTTGAAGGGATCGCGCAGACCTTCCGGTTTAAACATAAACGGCTCAATTACCTTGATTTCAGGCAAGGGTTTAATGGGTTCTTTAGGCCTAACCTTAACCTCGGAGATATAACGATTTAAATCCGAAAAATCACCATTGCCGCAACCCGCCAGCAACGCCATGAAAACCAAGCTACTGATTTGTAAAATCCCCCCTGCCCCCCTTTTACAAAGGGGGGATTTGTAGCTGATCAGGGGCTGATCAGAGGCTGCACTACTAAAGTGATACAAGAGCTTGCTCATGTAAGGCGGTGGGGTTGCACCCCCCTTTCTAAAAGGGGGGCTGGGGGGATTTATCATTACTTTTGCCCTCTTTTCTTTTTGACCACAGCAGTCGCAGCACTATCACCACCTTCATTATAAGTTTTTACCGTGGCAGTCATCCTCATCTCCCCTTCTTTAACTTCCTTACCTTCGGGAGCAATGTTTACATCGTGTACGGTAACAATTCGGGGTAACGAAGCTAAACCACTCACGAACAAACCCAGCTCCTCATATTTCCCAATAACCTCAATACTGATGGGCAGCTCTGAGTAGAAGTCTTTGCGAACCGGAGCACCAGGCTTGAATAATCGAAATTCCAAACCGCTGGCCAATCCTGTCTGAGAAATGTCAATCAGCAAGCTTGCAACTTCTTCTTTGGTCGGCATTTGCCGAATCATATCCTCCAATTGCGTTTCAATTTGCGACAATTGATCCTGATAATCCTGAAGATTGATTGATTTCTTTTGTTTAGTCTCAAACGACTGTTTTAACTCCTGCTCTTTATTCTGTGCAGCCTCAAGTGCCGCCAACTGGTCTAAGGTGTCATAGTAAACACCGGCGCCGAAAACCAGGGCGCATATCACTGAAATCGTTGCCGCTTTAATGGGCAACGGCCAAGTCCCGGCCTCATTAGGATCCCAATTTATTTCTGACAGATTCATCAGTTACTCTCCGTCGGAGCTTGCGCATTTTTATTACCCTGCTTGGCATGCATAGTAAAATCACTTAGCTGCTCAGGATTAGCTTTATTTGCCGACTGAATCACATTCAGCGTTGGCACTGTCAACCAAGCCGAAGCTTCAATGGCCCTCATGAATGCAGAAACGCGCGCGTTTGATTGTGACTTGCCCTCAAAAGTCAGATCGGCGCCTAGCTGCGTGAACTTCATGAGAAAAACGCCGTCGGGTGTAACCTTGGGCAATTCATCAAACAAATGGACAATCTCCGGTCGACTTTCCTGTAGCTTCTGAATCAGGTCTATTTTGGCCAACAACTTGGCTTTTTGTTCCTCAATAGTTTTGATTTGGGCAATCCTTATATCCAACAGCGCTATTTCGTCTTGTATTATTTTGTTTCTTTGTTCCTGATAGGCCTTAAGTCCTTCAATATACAAATGTACCCCGAAAAAAATAAGCACCGTAAACAACACGCCAGCAACGATAGCATGAATAAAGTCCTGTTTTTTTTGGGCTCGCAGTTCATCGCGCCAAGGGAGTAAATTGATTTTTGCCATTAGTCAAAACTCCTCAATGCTAAGCCGCAGGCAATCATCATCGCCGAAGCATCATTGCTTAAAGCCTGGGGTTTTATCTTGCCGGATAAAGACATATTGATAAAAGGATTGGCTATCACGACAGGCACCCCTATCGCTTGCTGAACCAATTTGTCGATGCCCGTTATCGATGCACAGCCGCCAGCCAGAATAAGGCTATCGATGCGTCTATTCGCGCTGGATGATACAAAAAACTGTATTGACCGTTGAATTTGCTGAACCATTGCTCTTTTAAAAGGATCGAGTACATCAACGGTGTAATTGTCCGGCAATCCGCCCAGCTTTTTAGCCAAGCCAGCCTCTTCGTAGGTTAATCCGTAGCGGCGTTGTATCTCTTCAGTCAATTGCTTGCCGCCAAAACCCTGCTCTCTGGTATATACAGTGCGACTGTTATATAAAATATTTAAGGCGGTCATGGTCGACCCAATATCAACGATAGCAACCGTTTGATTTTCTACAGCCTCCGGCAGTTGGTCTATCAACAAAGCAAAGGCATTTTCCATCGCAAAGGCTTCGACATCGACAATTTTGGCCTTTAAACCCGCCTTTGCCAATGCTGCAACGCGGTCTTCAATAATCTCTTTCCTCGATGCGGCGAACAACACATTGACCATTTCAGGGTTACTTTCATTTTCACCCTGTACCGCAAAATCGAAATTAACTTCATCAAGCGAGTAAGGCACGTACTGATCCGCTTCAACCATGATTTGCTCTTCCATGTCCTCGGTACTGAGTGAAGCAGGCATAGGTATCACTTTAGTCATCACGGAGGAACCTGCAACAGCGACAGATGCTTGCTTTAGCTTCGACCCGGATTGCTTTAAAGCGATTTTTAAGGCATCGGCTATCACCTCGATGTTTGCTATATTCTTATCAATCACGGCGTCCTGCGGCAAGGGAGCCACCGCATAGCTTTCAACCCGGTACCGAGCGCCGACCTTACTCAATTCGAGCAATTTTATCGCCGCTGTGCTGATATCAATACCAAGAACAGCACTCTGTTTCTGACTAAACCAACGCATGCATTAACCCTTGAAAAACGTGCTGCCTTATGTGATTGTGGACAATTGATCAGTTGTTATAAACGCCCTATCGGCAATCGCTCCTGCTTCGCCTAAAGCGCCTATTTAGACGCCCTACCTCCTGCATCCATGCAGTCGTCAGCTACAATCAACCGTCACAAAACTTAATTTACTGGCGAAAGTATAGTAGTCTTTTTTATTTTGATGATTAAAATGACCAATTTATTTGTTTCGGCTGTTGCCTTTTGTTTTCAGCGCAAACACCGGGCGACTTATTTGCCCTCCTAGTATTTATCACTACCGCACCACTTTCCCAGGATCACTCGTGGCTAAAGTTATAAAATGGTTCTTTGCTTTGTTAATAACCATACTCTTGGGCGCGGCCATTTTTGGCTATTTTTTATACCATAAACTTGCAGCTGACCTGCCTGACGTCAAGACTCTGCACAATGTTCAATATCAGACACCGTTAAGCATTTACAGTAAGGATAAGCTGTTGATTGCACAGTTCGGCGAGAAGAAACGTATACCGGTCACTATAGAAGAGGTTCCCCGGCAACTTATAAACGCTTTCATTGCCGCAGAAGATGACAGCTTTTTTGAGCACCCCGGCGTCGACTTTAAAGGCCTGCTTCGAGCCGCTCTGCAACTCGCCTTAACCGGCAAGAAAAAACAGGGCGGCAGTACTATCACCATGCAGGTTACCCGCAACTTCCTGCTGAGCAGTGAAAAAACCTATACCCGTAAATTAAAGGAAATCATGCTGGCATTAAAAATAGAACGCGAGTACCCGAAAAACAAAATCCTGGAACTATATTTAAATCAGATTTTCATGGGTCACAGAGCCTATGGCGTTGCCGCTGCCGCTCAGGTTTATTACGGCAAATCCTTAAACGAGCTGAGCTTGGCCGAACACGCCATGATTGCAGGGTTGCCAAAAGCGCCCTCACTCTACAACCCCGTCACTAATGAGACGCGAGCCATAGAAAGGCGTAATTATGTCTTGCTGCGCATGTTCGAACTGAACCACATCAGCCGCCAGGACTATGAGGACGCATCAAGACAACCTTCCAGCGCAAAGCTGCAATCGGTTACGCCTGATATTTCAGCGCTGTATGTAGCCGAAATGGTGCGCCAAAAACTTTTCGAACTCTACGGCGAACATGCCTACACTTCCGGCTTCAAGGTCTATACAACCCTTAACGGAGCCTTGCAAACTGCGGCAAATGAAGCGCTTACTCATACTTTGCACGCCTATGATGAGCGCCATGGATACCGCCATTGTAGGAGCGACTTCAATCGTCCAGTGTGCCAAAGGGCGACTGAAGTCGCCCCTACAATCATCGGCGACACACTGCCCGCCACCGTTCTGCGCATAAAAAACAATCTCGCAACGGCTAAGCTCGCGACAGGCCGTTCGGCTATGCTCACAACAGGCCTCCAAGACCAAACCCTCATTGAAATACCGGGAGGGAATCTTAAATGGGCCGGCAACGCTATCGGAAATATCCTGAAATCCGGCGATAAGATCCGAGTTCGTCAACTGCCCGATAATACCTGGGCTTTAACGCAGGTACCCGAGGCGGAAGGCGCATTTGTTTCGTTAAATCCTGTCAATGGCGCCATTTTAGCGTTAACCGGCGGTTTCGATTTTTTCCGCAACAAATACAATCGGGCGACTCAATCGAAAAGACAACCGGGATCGGGCTTTAAACCCATCATTTACACCACCGCCTTGGAACAAGGCTACACTGCCGCCAGCCTTATTAATGATGCGCCCATCGTCATCGACAATCCCGGACAGGAAAACGAGTGGCGACCGGAAAATTACAACAAGACATTCTCCGGCCCAACCAGTATCAGATCAGCTATAACCCATTCAAGAAACATTATCTCGATACGCTTGTTGAAGGAAATGGGTGTTGGAAAAGCCGTTGCAACGGCGTTACGCTTTGGCTTTACCGAACAACAAATACCTAAAACCCTGTCACTGGCGCTAGGCAGCGGTTATGCATCGCCGCTGCAAATGGCCCGGGTTTACGCCACATTCGCCAACGGCGGTTTTTTGATTAAACCTTATTTTATTGAGCGTATTGAATCCAACGAAGGCGATATTGTCTATCAGGCCCAACCTAAAACTGCCTGCCCTAGCTGCGACAGCAACCAGGAATTAAAGCGCGGTTACGCACCGAGAATTATTTCGCCGCAAATTTGTTTTTTGATGAATTCGTTGTTAAGAGATGTCGTTCAACACGGCACGGCGACAGGCGCAAAAATACTGAACAGGCAAGATCTTGCCGGGAAAACAGGCACTACCAATGAGCAGCGCGACGCCTGGTTTAATGGCTACACAGAGTCGAATGTCGCCACTGCCTGGATAGGCTTTGATGATTTTTCCCCACTGGGAAATCTGGAAACAGGCGGCGTGGCCGCATTACCGATGTGGGTGGATTTTATGCGGGTAGCACTAAAAGATACACCGGAAACGCCTCTTGTAGCGCCTGCAGGCATAGTGAAAGCGTTTATTAGTCCTAAAACCGGCTTGTTGACAGCCGCCGCAAATAAGGACGGAATATGGGAGTATTTTCAAGCGGATCAGGTGCCGACCCGGTTCACTCCACGATCCGATGGCTTAGCAACTGATTTCGATCAATCCAATGAAAAACCCACAGAAGAGCTGTTTTGAATTAATAATATGTCAGTCGGGTTAGCCCATCAGGCGTAACCCGACAATCAATTAAATCAGCTTAACTTGCCGTGACACTGCTTAAATTTCTTGCCTGAACCGCAAGGACAAGGATCGTTACGGCCCACTTTATTGCCGTCTCTGATAAACGGCTGTTCTGTAGCAGCAAGCCCGTCCTGTTCCTGTTCGATTAACGACTGCTCATAGGCGTCCAAAGCGGGCGCCTGCGCATGTTCAAAATGCATTTCTCGGGGCGCTTGCCGTTGCTGATCAATAGCCTGAACATCTTCTTCTTGCCTGACCTGGACTTTAAACAAGATGCCTATCACTTCATACTTGATATGCTCAAGCAGACTGGTAAACATTTCAAACGCTTCACGCTTGTATTCCTGCTTGGGGTCTTTTTGCGCATAGCCTCTAAAGTGTATGCCCTGACGCAAATAATCCATCGCCGCCAAATGTTCTTTCCAGCTGTTATCCAGCACTTGCAGCATCACCGATTTTTCAAAATGATGCAGCACTTCCTTGGACATCTGCTGTTCTTTGTCTTTATGGTTTTGTTCCAGAATTGCAATGATACGCTTGCGTAAAGATTCTTCCTGTAACGCGTGGTCTTCAGCCAGCAGTTTACGCACCGGAACTTCAACATTAAATTCCTGATGTAAATGTTCCTCCAGGCCTTTGGTGTCCCATTGCTCCACCATGGTTTTCGGCGGGATGTACTGGGTAATCACATTATTGACCACGTCTTCACGTATCGCGCTGATAATGCCGGAGATTTCTTCCGCCGCCATCAGTTCATTACGCTGCGCATAGACCACCTTGCGCTGATCATTGGCGACGTCGTCATAGGCCAGGATTTCTTTGCGCACATCGAAGTTACGACCCTCAACCTTGCGCTGAGCGCTTTCGATAGAGCGGGTTACCCAAGGATGTTCTATAGCCTCGCCGTTACCCATGCCCAATTTCTGCATTAAACCGGCCACCCGATCCGAGGCGAAAATACGCATTAAATCATCTTGCAGCGACAGGTAGAAACGGGTTGAACCCGGATCGCCCTGACGACCCGACCGGCCTCTTAACTGGTTGTCGATGCGGCGCGATTCATGACGCTCCGATCCGATCACATGCAAACCGCCGGTGGCGATAACCTGCTCGTGTCTGTCCAGCCAGGCGCCACGAACTCGTTCCTTATCGGCCTCACTGGCCTCTTCGCCCAAGGCTTTCAGTTCCGCTTCCAGATTGCCGCCGAGCACAATATCGGTGCCTCGCCCGGCCATGTTGGTCGCGATGGTGACCGCTCCCGGCATGCCGGCCTGTTCGATGATATGGGCTTCGCGCTCGTGCTGCTTGGCGTTAAGCACTTCATGTTTAATGCCCTGTTTTTTCAATAACGCGGACAAGCGCTCGGAGTTTTCTATCGACGTGGTGCCCACCAACACCGGCTGCCCACGGCTGACGCACTCCTTAATATCATCGGCAACGGCGACATATTTCTCGTCGGTGGTTAAGAAAACCACGTCGCCCAAATCTCTTCGTATCATGGGGCGATGCGTAGGAATGACCACCACTTCAAGGCCGTAAATTTTGTTCAGTTCGAAGGCTTCGGTATCGGCGGTGCCGGTCATACCCGACAGTTTTTCGTACAAGCGGAAATAATTCTGAAAGGTAATCGAGGCCAGGGTCTGGTTTTCATTTTGAATAGCGACATGCTCTTTGGCTTCAATCGCCTGATGCAAGCCCTCCGACCAACGCCGCCCCGGCATGATCCGACCGGTAAATTCATCGACGATAATCACTTCATCATTGGCGACGATATAATCAACATCTTTTTTAAATAACACATGACCGCGCAATGAAGCGGTCAGATAGTGCATAAGGCGAATATTGGTGGCGTCGTATAAACTGCTGCCTTCAGCCATCAAGCCGTGTTCGACCATCAAGCGTTCGACATGTTCGTGACCGGTTTCGCTCAGATACAGCTGACGGACTTTTTCATCAACCGAATAATCGCCCGGCGCGTCTTCTTTTTCCTGCTTGGTCAGAAAGGGGATGATCTTATTGACCTTGACGTAGATCTCGGTGCTTTCCTCGGTTGGCCCGGAAATAATCAGCGGCGTTCTCGCCTCATCGATAAGGATAGAATCCACCTCGTCGACAACCGCAAAGCTCAAATCACGCTGGACTTTCTGCTCCAGGCTGAAAGCCATATTGTCGCGCAGATAATCAAAACCGAATTCGTTATTGGTGCCGTAAGTGATGTCCGCCGCATAAGACTTGCGCCGTGCGTCGCTTTCCATCTGGCTGATAATCACGCCGGTCGTCAGGCCCAGAAAGCCGTACAGCCTGCCCATCCATTCCGAGTCGCGCTTGGCCAGATAGTCGTTAACCGTAACCACATGCACGCCGCGTCCCGGCAAGGCGTTCAGATAGGCTGCCAGCGTCGCCATCAGGGTTTTGCCCTCGCCGGTTTTCATTTCGGCAATCTTGCCGTCATGAAGTATCATGCCGCCGATCAATTGCACATCGAAATGGCGCATACCAAAGACTCTGGACGCCCCTTCCCTAACGGTTGCAAAAGCTTCCGGAATCAGACTGTCCAGCTTTTCACCCTGCGCCAGACGATCACGAAACGCCTGAGTTTTTGCTCTTAACGCCTCGTCGGATAATTTTTCGTATTCAGAAGCCAGCGCATTGATCTTTTTGACCAATGACTTTTTCTTCTTTATCAGCCTGTCGTTACGGCTCCCTATAACAAGTCTAACCAACTTACCCAGCATGTTTTCTTCCAGCCTGAATTTAGTAAATAATTGAATAAAAGCGTGGGATTATATACTGTCTGCTGTTTTAGTTACAGTTAAAAAACACTCTTTATCCCCGGACTAAGCGCTTTAATATCAACAAGTAGTATTTAAAAAAATTATCGAAGGTTACGCTCGGGAACTAGACATGCACTCATTTATTATTCGACTTGCCCGGCAACACCAGCAGCCTCCGGCCGATTTTGATGACTTTCAGATTAAAGCCTATGCGGCTGACGGCGCGCTCGGATTAGAGTTCAGTAAGGGCCCGCATAATCCATTTTACCTATTTCCACGCCATTATGCCGCAAAATGGCGTAGGCCGCTGTGACATGAAAATAGAAATTAGGCAGCGCAAAATTGAGCAAATAAGGCTGGCCTAAAAGATGAATGTCTTTATCGCGCATTTTTAGCGCAACCTCTCGCTCTTCACTGCCGTTAATCTGCTCGGCGCTCACGCTGTGTAAAAAAGCGACAGTCTTGGCAATGCGAGCCTGTAAATCGGGAAATGTCGCTTCGTTATCCGGATAGCTTGGCACTTCGACACCGGCAAGACGGGCAGCGCAACCTTTTACTAGATCGGTGGCAATTTGTATTTGCCGACTCAAGGGGTACATATCGGGCGCCAGACGCGCATTGATAAAAACTGCCGGATCGATTTTCTTCGCCTCGGCATGTGCGGCGGCTTTATCGAGTATTGCCGATAAATTGCCCAGCATACGGATAAAAACGGGGATAGAGGCTTGATAAAGGGTCAGCGACATATTTTTTCTCCAGTGTGAATAAGATGGCTACTTGAACACTATAACACAAGAAAATTCTCCAGCTGTTGTAAGGCGAAGCCATGCTCTGAGGCTAACGCTTTATCTTCGGCGGTGTTATATCCCCACGCTGCAAAAATCGGTTTAACACCCACAAGCTCCTCACTGTGCAACACATTCAACAGCGTCGGCAGTCGGTCTTCGACAAAATAGACCGTTTCGTTAGGATGGATTTTTAACAGCTCCTTTAATACCTCGATCTTGCTCATTGAGCGATCCAACCCGAAAATCCGTTCGTCCGCCAGCTCTATCGCGTGGGCTTTCAATATCTGTTTAACGAAGCGCTCCTGCTTGGTGGTGACCACATACCAGGGTCGATGCTGCCCAAACTGCCGCAGCTTGGCTGCTACGCCGACAAATAACGGATTCATGTCAATCCAGTCGGCCAAGTCGTTGGCTATCCAGACATCCCGTGTTTCGCCAAACAGTTTTTTTAGGTCGTCGACAGTGACTTTCGTCTGTTGCAACAAAGTTTGGACTTTGTCGCCATAGCCGCTGTAAATCGCCTCTACAGTCTCTTCCAAATAGAGCAGGCGCATGACCAATAGGGCTTCGTAACCTGTTTCTATAATCGGCCTGACTATCCTGAACCGATCAACCATCGCTAGCGGCACAGTCTTGGGCATGTCGCTCCAAATACTGCTTGCAGCTTTCCAACCGGTTATCGCCGTTTCCACCGCGCTATCGCAGATAACGCCGTCAAAATCCAGCGCATATATAATTGAATTATTCATTTGGGTCAGCAGTCGCTAAGTAAGTGGCCGTATGGGGTGTAATGAGACAGGTATCAGTGCCGGTAAATCCCAAGGCCGCGCCAGAACCGCCGCTTCCAAAGCGGCTTCGGTGCGGTCATCTAATTGGGCAAAAAAATCCAGGCCGGTTTGCGCTTCTATGGTGTCGATGCTGGTCACGAATTGCGCCAACGACTCCTTGCCGCTGACGGTTTGCGGTATTAAAAAGCCCAACGCAACAGGCGGTTTGCCCTGGACGGCTTCCGTGATATAAATTTTATAAAAGGCATCCGGTATTTGTACCGTCCAATCTGAGGCTAAACGCTCGACCTTGCCCTTAAAAATAGGCCCGGTGATAACCCATACTTTACCGAACAGCTTGGCAAAATGTTTGATCTCCGTCTCTTCCAGATGCTGCCACAGTTGCTGATTGAGTTTAGGCTTTTGCGGGGTGACGTTGGTCATCAAAAAACTGTCCATCTGCCCAGCCCTGCCGTAAAGATGGCTCATCGCATAGTTGGGCGCCATGTGCCCACGGTCGTAACCGCTGCCTTGATAGCTGTCGCGACTGACGCGATTGATGCTGCGCCAATCGGTTTCAAAGCGAGCCGGGCGTTTAAAAGACCGCGCATTTGTTTCACCGGGATCCAGCGCGTACTCCACCCACAACGGGTTGCCGCGCAAATCCGAATAACCCAGAATAAAGCCATGGTTGCGCAATATGCGAAACCATGTGTCGCTGTTTTTGGCATTAAGAGGGTGCGGGGCACCTTGATAAAGCAATGCAGGACGGGCAATTTTTACTTCATAACCGTAGTCGGCCAGACCCAGTGCGATCATAATTAACAGCAATACAGGGTGCTTGTAACTTAAGCGAAATAATCCCGGCAACACTTTAAACAGGTTTAAGCTGGAGTTCTTTTTGCGCATTAGCGGATGATTTATTTAAAAGGACTCACCACGAACGGATTAACTTAAAAACGGCGATTGTCCACGAAAAACACGAAATAAATCAGATATTGTATTGCTTAGGCCATTCACTCTTGTACTAACGTCCTACAGTTTGGCATCTCATTTGAATACTTTCGTGTTTTTCGTGTCTTTCGTGGAAAAAACTGTTTTTCTCAGGATTAAGCCACCGCTTCAGCATTAGGGCGGAATAAGTAGTCTTTCTTCAAACAATGATCCAGCCATTTTTGCAGGAAATAGTTTAATCGCCATTTGTAATTCATGATTTCACGGCTTAATCCGGGATCTTTAAAAACCTGCGCCACACCGGCACGGGCATGATCGCTTAATACTTCGGCCAGCTGCGCATCCAGGTAAACTCTTATTTTTACAGCAGGCGCCAGACTCCCTTCGCTATCGTTATTGAAGCAATGGCTAAGCTCCACGGTCAAGGTGTACGGCGTTCGTTCGATGATTTCAAGATACAGTGTAGTGTGATGGGGAGCTAAGCCGATGGCGGTCACTTGCACTGCCATTAAGTCTGGAATTAACTTAAACAGCTTTTGATAGTTTGATTCGCAAACTTGCTCAAGACAAATTGATTTATTGACCGGATTGACAAAGCTCATGGCCGAGGTCAGTTTTCCCGGTAGCAGGCATTGGCGCTTGCGGTTTCCCATAACACCACCTGGGTAACGCTAAAGCCGGACTGTTTGAGGTGTTGATAAATCATTTTACTTAAGACTTCTGCGGTGGGATGCTCGTCCAGGGCAAGGAAGCGCTCCTTGTTTGCCGTAAGCATAGGGATAATGGGGTCATCTTTATGCAGCAGAAAATTGTGATCAAGATGCAGCTCAATATAGGCCTCAACACAGTCTCTAATATCGGCAAAGTCGCAGACCATGCCTTGCTCGTTGAGTTGTTCCTGCGCTATGGAAATCGAGGCCTTAACGCTATGTCCGTGTAAATTTCGGCATTTTCCGGGATGATTCATTAATCGGTGTCCGTAACAAAAATACACATCTTTGGTAATCGTATACATTAAACAGTTCCGTTGATTTGAAAGCAGGATAAAAAACTCAACCCCCTTTTATGCTCTTTATAGTTCCGGCAACCTCATAGCTGCCGTCATCTTGTCGGCTACTTCTGATAACCTCTATAAAAGCGGTCATCGATGGGGTAACGGTATTTTTGGGTATGACGTTTATTTCCATCGCTTTGCCGGGATCAAAAAAACGGTCGGAAATAAATAAAACGCCGGCGCCGCTGATCGATGAACAGCGACCATGATGTACTTCATCTGAATCCGCCAATCTGTAGGTGATGTCACAGTCTATTTCCATACGAATATAACTGCGTTTCTCATCATATTCCAACATGTTATTCCTCCAGTTAAATTGATTGGGTGAGCAACGCTGTTTTGCTCGCCAAAGTGCACCCACAGAACACACCGCTAATCGATGGGCACGAAAACCTTGCCCACCCCCAGACTGCATGGCCTCAAATTTAAAGTTTACTATAAAAAGCAAATAAGGGAACGTGATTTGCAGCAGCGTTGTCAATTACTGGAAATTAACCTGACAATGTAATATGGTGCCGCTATTACATCATAAATAACCGGATTTCTGAGTCATCTAATGAATAAAGCCATCGTGTTAACTGGAATCACAACCACGGGTACGCCGCATTTGGGTAATTATGTCGGCGCCATCCGGCCTGCCATTGCGGCCAGCAAGGACGCAGATGTTACGCCTTTTTATTTTCTGGCCGACTATCATGCGCTGATTAAATGTCAGGAGCCGGAAAGGGTCAGGCAATCCAGTCTTGAGATTGCCGCAACCTGGCTGGCTTTGGGTCTGGATACCTCGAATGCGGTTTTCTATCGGCAGTCCGATGTGCCGGAAATTCTGGAACTGTCCTGGATGCTGACCTGTGTCGCGGCAAAAGGCTTGATGAACAGGGCGCATGCCTATAAGGCGGCGGTTGCCGAAAATGAACAGGGCGGCGAGAATGATGCCGATAAAGGCATTACCATGGGCTTGTTTAGCTACCCGATCTTAATGGCCGCCGATATGCTGATGTTTAATGCTAATAAAGTCCCGGTAGGCAAGGATCAGATTCAGCATATTGAAATGGCTAGGGATATTGCCGGGCGTTTTAATCACATTTACGGCGAACATTTTACGCTGCCAGAGGCAGTTATCGAAGAGCATGCGTCAACGCTGGCGGGTCTGGACGGGCGCAAGATGAGCAAGAGTTACAACAATACCATCCCCTTATTCGAACCTGAAAAAAAGCTCAAAAAACTGATTAACAAGATTAAGACCAATTCACTGGCGCCCGGAGAACCCAAAGACCCCGAGGGCTGCACTTTATTCGGCATTTACCAGGCCTTTGCTACCCCGGCAGAAACGGCCCAAATACGGCAACGCTATGCAGAAGGCATCGCTTGGGGCGAAATGAAGCAGGTGTTGTTTGAACATATTAATGAACACTTGGTTCCGGCAAGAGAGCGTTATGAGGCATTGCTGCAGGCGCCTGAGCATATCGAGGAACAATTGCAGGAAGGCGCAATAAAAGCACGTGCTGTCAGTGTGCCGTTTATGAAAGAGTTGCGCAAGGCGGTCGGGATTTCGCGAATTTCTTTGTAACTGATGTTGCGCATTATCCACGAAAGACACAAAAATAACGAAAATATTCAAAGAGATGCTACGCCTTTGATCGTTAGCCAATGGGGTGAATACTGTATCGAGGCAGCTTATTGATTTATTTCGCGCCTTTCGCGGACATGCTTTTCTACCTATTGCTTTTACAGCAATTGTCCCAACGCAAAGGCACCCAAATAAGTTGCCACAAAAAAACACATCGACAAAACCAGACTGGCGAAAAGATTGATCGAAACAACTCGCCTGATAATATGGGTTACCTGGAGATAATTCCACAGCAATAGCACACTCAAAACATAATAACTTAAGAGGTCTTCGCTGACCGTTAACCAAATCAATACCGGCACGACGAACAGGGCGACTATATTGGCGCAAAACATAATCGCCGTCGTCACTTGCACATAGGCGTATAAGGTTCGGTTGATGAACAGCATGACGCCGACAAATAACAGCACCAGCAATGTCGCCATACTGACTTCGCTAAATGCCTCTACCGGGTCGTCGCTCATATTGGCTTGCATGAAATATTCAATAACGAAATAGAACAATAGATTTTGTTTAAAAAAATCTACCGATCTCGGAAGCGTTAGCGGATTATTTTTTAACCAGATGAGCGGCAGATATTGCCTTAAAATATCCATAGTTACCTAGATTTTTATTATTATTAACTAGTTATAACCACTAAAATACAAGTCTATCCACCGGTATATGGGTACTATTTAAAATCCGTTAAATCCGAGTAACTGGTTAAAGACAGTCCATCATAAGTGCTGAAATTATCATTCAACAACTGCACCAGTTCCCTGGTCTTATTGGATACCTGAGCTAGGCGAAGCTTTGTTTTTTTATTCCAGCCTACGGGTTCTGAAATCGGCAGCATCATGCGACTGAAAGTCAGGTTTTTCTCAAAAAGTCCGGCTAAACTTTCCAACAAATGAAGTTCTTTTTGCCGGGCGCTAAGCTGACTGATTATTAATTTCGCCTGAAGCTTACTGAAAAGCATATGCAGTGGCGTCATAATTGCCAACAGTGTAATGACTATGACTGGCCCAATGATGGGGTCTATCAAGAGCTCCAGAATGCCGATTTGTATTTCAGCAAAAACAGCAAGGGTAGCAATAAATCCGAGAACAATCAGGCTGGAAAAGGTTGATCGATCTTTCCATAGTGCGATGGCTTTTTTTACTTCAGGTATGACCACGCCATTAATTTCACGAATATTTTTCTCCAATGAGTTCAACACGCGGTATGTGCGGTCATACCCTACATTGGCTATGCGCTGATCTATCGCGGCGAAGTCGGTCGGATTTCGAGGGCTAACGCCGAGTCCTAGGCTAGGCAGGATAATAAACTGACCGGTATTTAAGCCCAATCCGGCGAGCTTTCTTTGCCATGAAGATATGATGTCGCTGGTGGTAGACGAATTCAGTAATGTTTCAGGTCTATCTATAAGGTAAACAAATTTATTGGAATCCTGATGTAGAATGATGGTTTCTGTTAATTCATCGACCAGTGGCGATGTTGAATCAAAGACATCGGTAAAAATAAAAACCAGATCGGAATTTTCGACGATATGTTTTGTTAACAATGACATAACCAGGTCGGACGGGGCTGCATTGATGTTGGGTGCGTCTATAAAAAGCTTGTTCTTGAGGCGGTCGCCGTTGAGCGTTTTCAATTCCAGATAAGCATTAATGCGATCCCCTTCGCCTTTTTGCTGCTGCTCTATTTTACGACTGATTTGAAAAAACGGAAACCGATGGTCTACATCCAGCGCTGTGCCGGGTAAGGTAGTCGGGGTGGACTGATTATTATGCAGCAAGACCGTAAATTTGTGACTGGATGTTTGAATGCCGGAAAACAGATTGTCCGAGTCCAGATAATGATTAATAAATCTGGATTTGGCCGTTGAATTGCCGCCAATCAAACTAATAATTGGCCACCATGAGTTTTTACTGGCAGTCGTTTGATCCATGTCGATGAGACCCAGATCGTACTCAATTTGATCAAGCTCCTGAAAGACTTTTGAGGCTTTCAGTAATACCGGATTGTCAGCGGCAAAGTGTTTTTCAAGGTTAAGCAGGTATTTGCTTGCTGTCTTTTCAGTCATGAGTTTGACACCGTATTTGTTGTATTTTTATGGGTGAGCGGTTAGCGGAGTATACACCTAGAACGGGCGAATAATACAAAAAAACAAGGTAGATAATCTGGCGTTTTATCGCTGTAAAATGAAATATTGTTGAGTAAATAATGTTGTTTTCATACTCAAATGAGATGGATTCATAGTATATTAAGATCCAATTGATAAGCTTTGTAAGCGCGGTTAAAAAAGTCAAATAATGAATATAAAGGGTTTGGTTATTCTTCGACGCTTGATAATGTTCGCTATCGCTTCGTTACTATCGGGTTGTGCCGTTCCATTTTTCGGCGGCTATGGCGCAAATGGTCAGTCGCATGAAGAATTTGCCCATCACGTAGAAGAAGTGTTTCGTTTGCAAAATCAAATGACCAGCGAGGTGATGATGTTGCTGGAAGGTGATGAGACCCAAAAACATGCGGATTTACTGCAGGCTGAAAAACGTATGCAACAAGTATGCTCTGATCTTAACGAATACGTTTCCCGCGATATTGACGGCTTAAGCATTGGGCTTTTTTTGCGGCGGCGCGTCGAGAAATCGGCTATAGACTGTGAACATGCGGCTTTAGCGATCAAGCCGCTGCTAAAGCCATAGCGCAGTCAGTCACGGCGTCAACACCGTATTTTGCGCCGGTTTGCTGCTATCGGCTTCCGGGTAATCCAGCGTGTAATGTAAACCACGGCTTTCCTTGCGCTGCTGTGCGCAGCGGATAATTAAT
>JAYTLW010000272.1:0-3693 GCA_043729025.1 Methylobacter sp. | reverse complement strand
CCGTCGAAGCTGGATTAACCGGTGCGTCGTTATCAATAACAGCACTGGGGCGGGCCCTGTCAGGCCCTGCGTTTATCAAACATAAAATCAAGCGTATGGTGAACAGGAGTGCGATATTTGAGAGAGGAACAGTGAGATAAATGGAATAAACAGGAATAAGACAGAACAAAACGAAACGTAAAAAATAAATTAAGTTTCACATAGAGAAAGAAAAAAAACGTCAAAAATTACAACAATAAATGGCGCTCAAAGATCGCTAAAATATCGGTTTTATCATCATCGGAAATACCCAAAAACGGACGCTCTGGAATATCGCCCCAGAGGTTTGGAAACTCAGATTTAGTACCGCCAAATTGCATCATTGCTGCATATTCAAAAGGACTACCGATCGCCACACTATCATTGCCGAATAGTTGATAGTTGATGGTACCACCTAGGCCTCCCTCATCAGTCAGCGCCTGATCACGACCTTTGCGATCGATAGTTGAATCAGCGTTACCCAGCCAAGCCGACCCATCCGGGCCAGTCTTACTGACAAAACGCTGCCGAGTAGATCCTTTTAGTTTCTCGCCGATTTTTTGCAGCGCAGGGCGTAGATTAGCGCTACGATCTTGCAAGCGGCGCAGGGCGGAAAGGATATCGCGATCATCAATTTCAATCACGGCACAAACAAGCCATGCTCGGTGCCATCTTCTTCAACGACTCTTACATCACCGCCGTTTAATATCTCTATGCCCATCATGATAGAAAGCTCACTTTCATTGGGCAATGCCTTTTTAATACGCTTCATCCATTCCTTTTCAGGATATTTCTTCATGATGTCAGAAATAATGCCGTCTACATCTATATCTTCACTCATTTCAACCACCCCAATGTTGTAAAGATTTCATCAATGGCCGCCGCTATCGGTTCAAACTCCGCATCACTCCATTGCGACGCAGCCACAACTTTGTTTTTGTTCATCGTTATTGCTTTAGTCTGTTCAATCATAGTCGCATTTTTGCTGCGTGTCGCTACCCACTGCGCATAGGATCGCGCCCATTGCTCATGGGTAGATAGATAATAAGTCGCCCTGACTCTATGCAACGAGTCGGTTAATAGCTTGCTAAGACTTTGCGTTGCCTCGCTCGCCTTAACTGCTTCTCGCCATTTTTCCAAAAGCGGCGATTTTGTAGAAGCGAAAGCGCCCGCATCACCCAGCACCTGATGATCTATAAAATGCCCAATCTCGTGCGCCAGGGTTAATGGCGGGTGGTGTGACCTTGTTGATATTTTAATATCAATTGGTTCTCCAGTGTTTGAGTAAAATCCATAAGCGCCCTGAAATGCTCCACTTTTGCTATTTTTTATCGGTATCTCTGGCAGGTTTTCAATACCATGCAGCTTGTTTATTTCAGGTAATGCTACGTCGGCGGCAGCTTTAGCTACTCCGCTTTTAGGCAGCTTAAATGCACTACTGACCAGCGGCAATACATCTTTAATATTGCCTACATCCGCCTTAAATGCCTTACTCAACGCAGTCGGCAGACTCGCCGCCTTATTAGCGATAAACCCCTGCATCTGACCAGAAACCGACGCCCCCGGCTTATAATCAAAACCATAATCAACGCCTTTAGGCAGCGTATGCACTACGCCGTTGCGGTCTATTTTTTCGTAGGTTCCGTCATCCGGGGCCGGATGGCCTTTATACTCACCGGGGTCGGCTGAGGCAATGCGGCAGCGGCAGCCGTAGCCATTGGGGGTGAAATGCGTATCCCACCACGGATCATCATGCGGCAACACCGTACCCGACCAGCTTTGATGCAGTGGTCTCGGGTGCGCAACGGTATCGTTATGGATATATTTCCAGTTTGGATAAACCTTTAAAAAATCCGGATCGGTCAGCTGGGCATAGCGGCCTGCGTTGTAGCTGGCTTGGATGTTGGTATTGTAAATAACCCGCGTCCGCCAGTCGCGGCCCGCCAACGTATCAGATCCCGTCCAACCTTCCCAGCCGTGCTTTTGCACAATACCGGCAAACTCTTTCCTGAACCATTGAATGCTCTTGCCGTCAGCAATGGCCTTATCGACAGCGCCGCGCAGATCGTTCTAATAAAGGGGTCAGGTTACTTTTAATCCTTTTTAGCCAGAATGACAGCGATACAATTAGCACAGTGCACCAATATACCTAAGCGAAAGTGTGGTGATCGTCTTCCTTAAGCTTAAACCAGACTTTGTAATCACAACCAGATGTCTAAATCATTACGAACCTATTATTGAGTGTTAGAATGCGATCAAAGATGCGCATTAAATCGAACAGCTGTAATCGAAAAAATACAAACCCGGCATCGTCAAAAACACTTTTCTACTAAGAGGACACTATGCGGAATCTGAAGTTTTTACCCGCGCTCATTGGGGCGACACTTGCCATCTCTGTCATTTTATATGTCGCCTTCTATTTCATATTTCTCGACCTGTTTGTCGATTTGTGGTGGTACGATTCATTAAAGCTTGAAGCCTATTTTTGGCTAAGACTGCTCTACAAGTTCTTCCTTTCCGGGGGGGTCACGCTGGCATTTTTTGCCATTTTCTTTTTTCATTTCTGGATCGCCTCGCGCTATCTGGGCATCAATCCGGCTGACGAGCTGCTTAACAACATAGATAAACGCCGCCGTTTCCAGCGTTTTGCCGACACCTTTATGAATGGTTCGGCAATGGTATATACGCCGATATCCCTGATTCTGGCCATCTTCATTGCGCTCCCCTTTTATAATCAATGGGAATCGACACTGCTGTATTTTTTCGGCAGCGATTCGGGCGTAACCGAAACGGTTTACGGCAATGATGTCAGCTTTTATATGCTGTCCTACCCGACTTACATGCTGATCCAGCAGGAACTGCTGACTACCGCCTCGCTGATCTTCTGCATGGTCGGTATTTTATATTGGCTGGAACATGTTTTTATACCGGATGAAAGCTCCGAGTTCCCCTTAGGTGCCAAGATTCATCTCACCGTGTTGATCGGCTTTGTGGTTGCGTTTGTGGTTTGGGGCTTCATGCTGGATCGTTTTACGCTGCTTTATACCGATAAACACGAACCGGTATTTTACGGCCCCGGTTTCGTTGAATTACGCTATCACTTGCCGCTGATCTGGCTGGAAATCGTTACCTTCGTGGCGACGGCGATAACGGCAGGGCTGTTTATTTTTTCCGAAAAACACCGGGTAAAAGCGCCGTTTTTAATATCGCTTACCGTCTTCCTCTGTATCGCAGGCTTGCCGAAGATTCAATTTATCCCCGATTTAATCCAAAAATTTATCGTCAACCCGAATCCGGTCAAAACCAATAAGTCGCTGATGCAGCACAATATTGATGCGACGCTGGCAGCTTACGATTTGAAGAATATCAAGACGGTTGATATGACTATCAAGCTGGATGCGACCAAGGACGTTGAAACCTGGAGCACGCAAAAACATTTTGATAATATTCCGGTATGGGACAGGGAATTTATCATTGACAACTATAAGCAGTTACAGGAGATAAGACCTTATTACAAATTCTCGTCTGTCGATGAAGACCGTTATTTCATTCTCGGCCATACCCGGCAGGTTAATCTGGCAGCACGGGAAATCAATATTTCAAAGTTGCCGCCCGAAGCGCAAAACTGGGAAAACACCCACTTGCGCTATACCCATGGCTATGGCGCTGTTGCAA
>JAYTLW010000271.1:0-2487 GCA_043729025.1 Methylobacter sp. | reverse complement strand
ATCGCCAACCGGCGCTAAGGGTCAGCCTATCGCAACCGCCCGATTTTTATTCCTGATCCACTCGCTCCATGATCCTGCGTATAGCTTGGAACCGGTTAATCCTGCGTGTTCCATTGCCAGTAAATTATGGCAGGCGGTGACGCCGGAGCCGCAATAATGAACGACGTGCTCGGGTGCGGTAGCGCCGATAAGCTGTTTAAACTGATCGCGCAATTGTTCCGCCGGTAAAAACAAACCGTTGCTGTCCAGATTGAATTGCAAGGCCCGGTTTAACGCGCCGGGAATATGGCCCGCAATCGGGTCGATGGGTTCTTGTTCACCGCGATAGCGTTCAGGCGTTCTTGCGTCAATCAGGCTTATGGATTTTCGTGCCAGGCTGTTTTGCAGCTGTACGGCATTAAGCCATCCGCTATCGTTCAGATAAGGCCTGAAGGTGGCGGGTTTTATCGTAGGCAAGGTCGTGGTGATCGGCAGTCCTTGTTGTTGCCAGTATTTGAAGCCGCCATTCAATACCGCGACTTGGTCATGCCCCATGCACCGCAATAGCCACCACAGACGGGCGGCAATAGCGCCTCCCGCATCGTCATAAACGACAACCTGGGAATTATTGATTATGCCCCAGTTGCCCAGTTTTTTTGCCAATAAAGCAAAGTCGGGCAAGGGGTGGCGGCCGGTAAAATTGGTGATTGCCGAAGACAAGTCCTTGGCCAGATCGGCATATCTGGCATGAGGGATATGTCCGTGCCGATAGGCTCTGGCGCCGGATTGGGCATCCGCTAATGAAAAGCGGCAGTCAATAATGATCCAGTCGGAATCGTTAAGATGTTGATGGAGTATTGCTGTAGAAACAAGCGTGGTGTAAGTCATAAGTTTTATACCGTTAGGATGATTTTGCCGATGTGTAGGCTGCTTTCCATCAATTGATGGGCTTTTGCGGCATCGCTGAGCGCGAAAGTTGAATGGATAACCGGTTTGATTGTGCCGGATGCCAATAAAGGCCAGACTTTTTCCAGCAATTGCTTGGCGATTGCGGCTTTAAAATGATCGTCCCTGGCTCTTAAGGTAGAGCCGATGATGGTGAGCCGTTTAAGCATGACCGGCAGCAGGTTTATTTCGGCTTTCGGGCCCATTTGAATGGCGATTTGCACCAGCCTGGCATCGTCAGCCATACATTTTATATTGCGCGGAAGATAGTCGCCGCCGATCATGTCCAGAATCACATTGACGCCTTGGTTGCCGGTAAAGTCATTGATTTCCAGGACGAAGTCTTGTTCTTTATAGTTGATCGCGGCATCGGCGCCCAATTCCAGGCAAAACTCGCATTTTGCCCTTGAGCCTGCGGTGACGATGATTTTGGCGTTAAAGGCTTTAGCCAGTTGTATCGCTGTCGTGCCTATGCCGCTGCTGCCGCCGTGCACCAGCAGCGTTTCGCCGGGCTGCAACCGGGCGCGGTCGAAAACATTGCTCCAGACCGTAAAAAAAGCTTCCGGTAATGCGGCAGCTTGGGTAAAAGACAGGCCTTTCGGCACGGCTAAGCATAACGCCGCCGAGGCGAGGCAATATTCGGCATAACCGCCGCCGGTAACCAGTGCGCAGACTCGGTCGCCCTTATTTAAATGATGGATATTGTCGCCCACTGCCTGAATAGTTCCGGCCACTTCCAGTCCCGGAATGTCGGATGCGCCGGGAGGGGGCGGATACAGGCCTAGTCGCTGCATCACATCGGGTCGATTGACCCCGGTGGCGGCGACTTTAATCAACACCTGGTTGGCTGATGGTGTGGGTATGGCTCGCTGACCCGGCTTTAAAGCGCCGTTTTCAATTTCAATGGCAATCATCTGGACAGGAAGCGGCATAGTCACAACATCGTCAATAAACAAAGTTGCGGTTATTATAGGCTCCGATTATTGAGATGCTAAATTGAATAATGGAATAAGGATGGCACCGATTAGACGGGTATAAACGGATTTCTCAAAAGCCAAGAAAATATACACACAAGCAGAATAGAGTGCGCATCGCGCATCATCTACGAATACCGGAATAATCAGGTTATATTAAAGTATCCCATTTCTGGTATTAAGATTTTTGAAATCCCACCCAGCGCCACCAAGTAAACGCGATGAGTCATCTGTACTAACGCATAAAGCTTGTAGTTGTTCTTCACCAAAGCTACACGCAAGTATTTGAGGTAAGTGTAATGATTGAATTCTTCGTGAAGGAAAATGGGCTGGCGGTTGTTGCCACACTGCACAACATTCGGCAAATTATGCCGAGGAAGATGGGGCATAACGGATAAGTGTGTGATAAATGGGCTTTGTAATGTTACCCGAACCATTAAAAGAAACCTGACCCCTTTTTCGGACCCCTTTTTCGCCTTTTTCGGACCCCTTCGCTGCGAGACAGGAGTCGAGTAGTCCCCAGAAGCGATAGTGCATGTGTTTTCACGAAGCTTTAGCGTAGTGAAAATGCAGGCTTTACGACATCGCG
>JAYTLW010000270.1:0-7624 GCA_043729025.1 Methylobacter sp. | reverse complement strand
ACTATAGTAGTAAGCGATGACAAATTGAAGGCCTATTATGAGGAGCAAAAAGATCAATATACTACGGCAGAGCGAAGAAAAATCAGCCATATTTTGTTTGCAATCAAAGACAAGGCCGATGAAAAAACCGCTTTGGAAAAAGCCTTAAAAGCAAAAAATGACTTGGCGACTAAAGATTTTGCCGTTTTAGCTAAGGAAGTTTCCGACGATAAACTTAGCGCTAAATTAGGCGGGGACTTAGGTTTGTTTAATGTAGGCGTCATGGAGAAATCGTTCGAAGACACGGCGAGCGCTTTAAAATTGGGCGAAGTATCCAATCCCGTTAAATCAGCATTCGGTTACCACTTGATTAAAGTGACCGAGTTGATACCGGGTGAGACCAAACCGTTCGATACCGTCAAGGCTGAAGTGACCAAGGCTTATCAAAAAGCGCAGGCGGAAAATGCTTTTTATGAGTCGGGTGAAAAGTTAACCGAAACGAGTTATGAAAATCCCGATAATCTGAAAACGGCTGCCGAAGCGTTGGGGCTCACCATCAAGAAAACAGCCTTGTTCACTAAAGATAAGGGGGACGGTATTGCCGCTGAAGATAAGATTCGGAGCGCCGCTTTCACTGAAGAAGTTTTGCATGGTAACAACAGTACGCCGATAGAATTGGGAACCGATCGCCTCGTTGCGTTGCGGTTGTCGGAACACAAGGCTGCGGCTGCCCGTGAGTTAAAAGATGTTAAACCGGGCATCGTTGCCGTATTGCTGGCTGATAAAGCTAAACTGCAGGCTGTCGAAAAAGCCCGGCGGATCAAGGCAAAATTGCAGGCAGGCGAGTCTATTAAAACGGTTGCTGCTGAAAATAAGCTGCAAGTAAAGACCGTTGCAGGATTAGCACGCGGCAGTGAGACTGATCTGCCCTTGGCGTTGAGCGAGGCCATTTTCAAGGCCGCTAAACCTGTAGCCGGAAAATCGAGCATCTTTATTGCGGAATTGCCCACCGGCGAACAAGTGGTTGTGAGTTTGTCAAAAGTAAAGGTAGGTGTAATGACTGAGGATGATAAAAAACAGCTGGAACTGGCGACTAAGAATATCGCCAAAGCATTTGGTCAGACTGAATTCAATGCCTTGATCAACAGTTTGCAGGCAGAAGCAGATATAAAAGTGAAGGCAGCAGCTAAGCCGTAGATACCGTTGGGTTACGATTGCATGGATGCAGGAGCAATTTCCGAGACGCGTCCCATCGACTGTGCTCAAGACAGGCTTTTTACGTCGTAAACCCACGGGTTTGATGTTGGTTTGTCGGGTTACGCTACGCTAAACCCGACATAATCGGCAATAAAAAAGGGAGCGTTAAGCTCCCTTTTTTGTGCCTGAATTTGTGCGTTAAGAAGCCGCCAAGCCGGCAATATTATAGCCGCAATCGACAAAAGTAATTTCGCCGGTGATGCCCGAGGCCAGATCGGAACACATAAAAGCCGCCGCATTGCCGACTTCTTCAATGGTTACGTTTTTCTTTAAAGGTGAGGTATCAGCGGCTTTATTGAGCATGGATTTAAAATCATTAATACCCGATGCGGCAAGCGTTCTGATAGGGCCGGCTGAAATCGCATTGACGCGCGTACCTTCTGCGCCTAAGGCCACAGCCATGTAACGGACATTGGCTTCCAGGCTGGCTTTAGCCACACCCATGACATTGTAGTTTGGAATCGCCCGCTCAGCGCCTAAATAAGTTAAGGTCAATAATGAACCATTACGGCCTTGCATCATCGCACGCCCGGCTTTAGCTAAGGCAGTAAAGCTGTAAGAGCTGACATCGTGGGCAATCTGAAAGTTTTCACGGGTGGTGACGTCGACATAATCGCCATTCAGCGCGTCGCGCGGCGCGTAAGCGACCGAATGCACGATGCAATCCAAGCCATCCCAATGTTTGCCCAGTTTGCTAAACACCGCGTCGATATGTTCATCAATGCTGACATCGCACTCAATAGTAATGCTGGAATTACATTTTCCAGCCATGTCCTCGACGCGACTTTGCAGTTTTTCATTTTGAAAGGTAAAAGCTAATTCAGCGCCTTCGCGGTGCATGGCTTGGGCAATACCCCATGCGATAGAACGATTACTGGCTAAACCTACAATCAAGACCCGTTTGCCCTGCATAAAACCCATTATCATCTCCCAGTGTTTTTGTTGTTACAATAGAGATTCAAGTATCTATGAGCCTTTTATTGATGTCCAGTCTTTTGTCTCGTGTATTGCTCCCGATCGCTGTTCCAGACGCGATTCTCGATCGCTGTTCCAGACGCGATTCTACCTCCTGCATCCTTGCAGTCGTACCTCCTGCATTCCCTTATAGACGGGGAAATGCAGGTATGGCAGGAGCACTATCTTTGTCCAGCAGCCGGTCGCATCGGTTCCCTACCGATTGCGGCACTTCCGCCATCCCTGGCAGTCGTATGAAGATGCAAACCTGCAAAATGCTTGAGTTAGCGCTAATCATGTCGGCTGCAATTTTGTCCGTTTTGTTTTCGTGCGTAGCATTAGCGCAGCTTAATAATCCTTATAGCGAAGACCAGGGTAAACAGGCTGTTTTGTACGAATCATTTGCAGAGCGGCCTAAGCATTTCGACCCGGCCGTAGCCTACAGTGCCAATGAATATAATTTTATCGCGCAAATCTATGAGCCGCCGTTTCAATATCATTATTTGCGCAGGCCTTATCAAGTTGTACCGCTAACCGCCACCCGTATGCCCGAAGTTATTTACCTGAATCCAAAAGGCGAGAACTTGGGCGATGATGTAAATGACAGCGATATTGCGTTCACCGATTACATCATTGAAATTCAGCCGGGTATTCGCTACCAGCCACATCCCGCGTTGGCTAAAAATGCCCGGGGCGATTATGAATATCACCAGTTAAGCAATGCTGTAGTAGGGGCGAATTTATTCGCCCAAAGGCGAATAAATTCGCCCCTACAAACGTTGAATGATTTTAAAGATATGGGTTCCCGTGAACTGACCGCCGAAGATTATGTCTATCAGATCAAACGCCTGGCGCATCCTAAAATCCAGTCGCCGATAGC
This sequence comes from Methylobacter sp., assembly GCA_043729025.1. Taxonomy (GTDB): domain Bacteria; phylum Pseudomonadota; class Gammaproteobacteria; order Methylococcales; family Methylomonadaceae; genus Methylobacter_A. The sequence goes on along the minus strand of JAYTLW010000270.1, from coordinate 4,554 downwards.
CGAAATCATGAAAAACTATATCGTCGGTTTCGATGATTTTTCCAAACAGGTCAAAGACCAACCCAAGACAGCGATTAAAGACCTGCCGATAGCAGGCGCAACAGCGCTTGGCCCTTATCAATACCGTATCCGCATAAAAGGCAAATATCCGCAGTTTATCTATTGGTTGGCCATGCCGTTTTTCTCGCCGATGCCCTGGGAAGCGGATGTATTTTATGAGCAGGCGGGACTTGCCGACCACAACATTACCCTGGACTGGTTTCCGCTAGGCACGGGGCCTTATTTGATGGCGGAAAATAATCCGAACCGGCGCATGGTGCTGCTTAAAAATCCGCTGTTTCATCTGGAAACCTATCCCGCCGAAGGCGAAGCTGAAGACCGACAAAAAGGCTTGCTGGCAGATGCCGGAAAACAGCTGCCATTTATCGACAAAGTGGTGTTCATGCTGGAAAAAGAAACCATTCCCTACTGGACCAAATTTTTGCAAGGTTATTACGATGCCTCGGGTATCGCCTCGGACAGCTTCGACCAGGCCATCCAGTTTACCGGCAGCGGCGGCGTGGCCTTAACCCCGTCGATGTTGGAAAAAGGCATCCAGCTGCAAACGTCGGTGGCGGTTTCCAGCTTTTATATGGGCTTTAATATGCTGGACGCCACTGTGGGCGGCGCGACCGAGCAGGCTAGAAAATTGCGTCAGGCGATTGCTATCGCGGTCGATTACGAAGAGTTCATCTCTATATTCATGAACGGGCGCGGCGTCGCGGCGCAAGGGGTTTTGCCGCCCGGTATCTACGGCTTCGATGACAAAACCGGCATCAATCCTTATGCTTACGACTGGTTGGACGGCAAGGCTCAGCGCAAAAAAATCGAAGCCGCGCGGCAACTGATGAGCGAAGCCGGTTTAGCAAACGGCATAGATCCCAAAACCCACGAAGCGTTGATCTTGTACTTTGACACTGCGGCTTCCGGTGTTGACGACCGCCCCCGGATGAACTGGTATCGCAAACAATTTGAAAAACTGGGCATCAAACTGGTGATACGCGCCACCGATTACAATCGTTTCCAGGAAAAAATGCGCAGCGGCAACGCCCAGATCTTCGTGTGGGGTTGGAATGCCGATTATCCCGACCCCGAGAACTTCTTTTTTCTCTTGTACGGCGCAAATTCCAAAGTGCAGCACGGCGGCGAAAATGCCGCCAATTATCAAAATCCCGAATTCGACCGTTTATTCGAGCAAATGCGCAACATGGATAACAGCGAGCAACGCTACCGAATTATTCAGCACATGCAGGAGATAGTGCGTCGTGATGCGCCGTGGGTATTCGGTTTTCATCCGAAGAATTTTTCGCTGTTTCACGGCTGGTACAAAAACCTTAAACCCAATCTGATGGCCAATAACCAGCTTAAATATACCCGTATCGATACGGTCGAGCGGGACGCAAAAAGGCGGCAGTGGAATCAACCGGTGTTCTGGCCTTTGCTGCTGGGCGGCGCGGTGTTTGTCGCGGTGTTGATTCCGGCGGTTGTTGCCTATCGCCGCCGCGTCAGGGAGACTGTCCAATGACCCACTATATTATCCGACGGCTGTTATACAGCTTACCCTTGTTGATGGGCGTCAATATCTTAACCTTCGTCCTGTTCTTCGTCATCAACAGCCCGGACGACATGGCGCGCATGCAACTGGGGCAAAAACACGTCACCGAGCACGCCATAGCCAACTGGAAACAGCAACACGGCTACGATGCGCCGCTGCTGTGGAATTCTGACGCACAAGGCGAGGAAAAAATAACCGACACCATTTTTTATCAAAAATCGGTCGGCCTGTTTTTGTTTCGTTTCGGCGTGTCCGATAGCGGCCGGAATATCGGCGCAGACATTAAAGAGCGGGCTTGGCCCAGTCTGGCCCTGGCTTTGCCGACTTTGGTGGTCGGCTTGCTGGTGAATATTTGTTTTGCGCTGCTGTTGGTGTTGTTCCGCAACAGTTATACCATCAAGGATGGTGTGTATGCCGCAGGCCAGTCGGGAGCTGGTGCGGCGTTGGAACACGCAGGCATCGTATTGTGCGTGGTCTTGATGTCGATTTCCTCCTTGTTTTATATTATTGGCGGGCAGTTTTTCATCGGCAAAGTCTTAAGGCTGGTGCCGATTTCAGGCTATGACGACGGCATGGCGGCGCTTAAATTTCTGATTCTGCCGGTGTTGATCGGCGTTTTTTCAGGCATAGGTTCAGGGGTGCGCTGGTATCGCACCTTGTTTTTAGAAGAAGTCGAAAAAGACTATGTACGCACCGCCAGAGCCAAGGGTTTAACCGAAACCCAGAGCTTGTTCCGGCATGTGTTGCCCAATGCGATGATACCCATTTTGACCGGGGTTGTGGTGGTGTTGCCGTTGTTATTCATGGGCAGCTTAATCATGGAATCGTTTTTCGGTATCCCAGGTTTAGGCAGTTACACCATAGACGCGATCAACAGCCAGGATTTCGCTATCGTTCGCGCCATGGTTTTTTTGGGCTCGGTGTTATATGTGATCGGCTTGTTGCTGACCGATATTTCCTACACCCTGGTTGACCCGCGCGTGAGGTTGTCGTAATGGAGTACAAAACCTGATTTGTACCCTCAATGTTCATATTGGGTTACCTTCTAATCGATTTTGTGATGCAGACAAGGCGGCGTTGCGTATTCTGGCGAAATCACACAACGCCGCCAGCCGCTCGCCTTTACCCCGCCATTCCCAAAACACGCTTTCGCCCAGCAACACATAATGCCAAGGCAGATTTGACCGATCCTCTACTGGCAAAGCGTTGATCCTGTCGCACCAGGCCGCCGCCGCTTTCAGCTTTCTTTGCACGTTCGGCGATGAAACTTGGCCTTGTGCCTTGGTTTCGACCAGATAAACTGCCTTGTCGGTGCGCAGCAAAAAATCCGTCGAATAGAATGCAGGGAGGCCATCTTCTTTCACATAGCGGAGCCTGACAAAGTCATGGCGGTTTTCGCTGATTTTGCAAAATGCCAGCACACTGCTATCGACACTCGCCCATTCGATCAACGCCTTTTCCAGTCCGCCGTTACGCGCAGGATACGGCAATCGCTGATAAATGCACTTATTCACCTCCAGCGAGCTGCTCTCGCGCATCGGCAGTTTGCTGACTTCGGACAACCGCCGGTAACGCACCTCGCTGTCGCCGACCAAGGGCCGGTCTTCCGCTTCAACCAAGGCGAGGGCGATGACCTTGGTAATGTGGTCAATGACCGGTTGCAACAACAGCACGCGCCAGTTTTCATCATGCAACGGTTCAAATTTGCCTGAAAACAGCCGCTCGCGGATATATTGATCCAGCCAGCCGGTCAGTTCGGCGGTATTCACTTGCAAATAAGGATTAGCCAGATGCGCGGCAATTTTGTTGCCTTTCGGCAGCGGCTGGCTTAAGGCCTGACTAATACGCCGAGTCATGCGTGACAGAAAATCGTTGTAACCGGCGACATTCATCACCGCGCCATCGACGCGGTAATCGCCAAACAGGGTGCTGCTTTGTAAATCCTGCGAGACAAACATATCACCCTTGCCCAGCAAAGCCTTAAGTTGCGCCAGATCCATCGCCGAAAAAGGCGGCAATGCCGTGATGTCCAGCGACTGATGTTCCAGCCATTCTTCGGCCTCACGCAAAATAAACGGGATGGCAAAATCAAAGGTTTCGTAATCCTCGCGCAAACCGACCGAGATTAAATCGCCGACGCTGTTGACAGTATCGCTGGCTTCGCTGGTAGTGCCCGCCAGACCCTCCCGCATCAGTTCATCGTAAAATGATTGAAACGCCGGATGTTCAACAATCGATAGGATATCAATCAGGCTGTTTGGCTCCTGACCGCCCGCGATACGCTCGCGGTTTTCACTTTTGCTGTCGGCAAATTCGGCATCGCGCCACATCAGCCGCAAACCGCGCCCGATGGTTTGCTCCAGCAGAATTTGCGCCTGACTTGAGCGCAATGGCACGATCACGCAGATATTATTGACATCAAACCCTTCACGCAGCATCAACACGCTGACGATAACGCGCGGTGCGGCGTGTTGATCGACATTAAACAGTTTTTCGCGCACGGCCGCCCAGGCTTTTTCGCCGAGTTCCGCCTTTTTGCCTGAGTCAATTGCCATCACGTCATCCTCGTGCAGACCTTCATCACGGCAAAACGCCACGACCAGCGGCGATACCGTGGTGTCTTCGCAGACCACCAGCATTTTCGGGTGGCGGCTCTTGTCAATACCGGTGTCGATACGGGCAAAATCGGCTTCCAACTTGCGCAGCTTTTGCAAACCGGCGCGCAGCATCACGCGCTGGCCTTCGCTCAAAACGGGGTTACCCTCTTCATCGCGCTCGGCCTTGAATTCCAGCGGCAACGCGCCAAGTTCCTTGCGCCTGTCCAGCACTAGCGACTTGACCAAGCCTTGCCGCATAGCGGTTTTCAAATCGAAATCGGTGATGATATGCGGAAAATAAACCTTGTGTTTATTTTTACCGGAACCGACATCATTGTAAGGCGTGGCGGAAAAATCCATTTG
>JAYTLW010000269.1:0-3265 GCA_043729025.1 Methylobacter sp. | reverse complement strand
GCCAAAGCGCATGCATTGGGCATGTACAACTCGCATTTCATGAACGCGACCGGTCTGCCCAACACTTGGCAAGTGACCACGTCCAGAGATATGGCGGTGCTGGCCTGGAAGGCGCAGCGCAATTTTCCCGAGTATTATCATTACTTTGCTGCGCACAGTTTTAATTTCAAAGGCAGGGAGCTGCGCGGCATCAACAAGTTTACCGCCAACTATCCCGGCGCCGAAGGCATGAAAACCGGATTCACCTGCGGCTCCGGTTTCAACCTGATCGGCGCGGCGCATCAAAACGGCAAACATCTAATCGGCGTGGTCATGGGCGGCATGACCAGCAAAGAACGTTACCAGTTAATGATGCAAAAAATGGATACCAGTTTCGCCAATCAAACCGACGGCTATCCGGTGAGAAACATCAACTCCATGCCTACCGATTCGGCGGGCGTCCCTCCCTACCAACTCGATTGCGGTAATGGCGGCGTTACGCATTCAACGCCCGTTTCTATTCGCGGCTACTATAAGCCCTCGCGCAAGCCAATCAGCCGTATCAGGACTCACAACAAAAGAGTAAGCATGATTCGGCGTAAAGCTACCCATCAGGCTCAATCCGGCATAAACAAACACAGGGTTCCGGCTAAAAGCAAAAACTTCCATCAAGTTAAAACCAACATCAAGCCAGCCGGTAAAGCAAAGGTGATATACCACTAAGACTATGTTCGGCTAGCTATCCGGCTTTGTTATTTGCCACGAAGAACACGAAATTTCGTGGCAATCACTCCTCGCTATATCACGCTATATCCGCCAAATTCCCCTTCGTTTCCAGCCACACCTTCCGGTCTTGCGACCGTTTTTTAGCCAGCAATAAATCCAGTTGGCCGCTGGTGTCGTCGTCTTCGGCTACCGTTAACTGTACCAGCCTGCGGGTGTCCGGGTTCATGGTGGTTTCCCGAAGCTGGCTGGGGTTCATCTCGCCCAAGCCTTTGAAACGCTGCACATTGATCTGGCCTTTGAGTTTTTCGGCGGCAATGCGATCCAGCACCCCTAGTCTTTCGGCTTCATCCAGCGCATAAAACACCCGTTTGCCGACATCGATGCGATACAGGGGCGGCATGGCGACAAAGACGTGACCGGCGACCACCAGCGCATTGAAATGCTGATAAAACAAGGCGCAGATCAAGGTGGCGATATGATTGCCATCCGAGTCGGCATCAGCCAGGATGCACACTTTGCCGTAGCGCAAGTTCTGCAAATCCGAACAACCCGGCTCTATCCCTAAGGCCACGGCAATATCATGGACTTCCTGCGAAGCCATCACCTGATTGGATTCGACCTCCCAGGTATTCAAAATCTTGCCGCGCAAGGGCATAATCGCCTGAAAATCCCGCTCCCGCGCCTGTTTGGCCGAACCTCCAGCCGAGTCCCCTTCGACCAGAAACAATTCAGTCCGGGCTATATCCTGCGCCGAGCAATCGGCCAACTTGCCCGGCAATGCGGGGCCTGAGGTAATTTTTTTGCGGATGATTTTTTTATTGGAACGCAGCCGTTTCTGGGCGCTGGAAATAATAATTTCGGCGATTTTCTCGCCTTCGGCGGGATTCTGGTTTAACCACAGACTGAAACCGTCTTTAGCCACGCCGGACACGAAGGCCACGCATTCGCGCGAACTCAGTCGTTCCTTGGTTTGCCCTGAAAACTGCGGATCTTCCAATTTTACCGACAGCACAAAATGGCAGTTTTCCCAGACATCTTCCGGGGCGACTTTAACGCCGCGCGGCAGAATGTTTCTAATATCGCAAAACTCGCGCATCGCCTCTGTCAGTCCCGCCCGCAAGCCGTTGACGTGGGTGCCGCCTTGCGCCGTCGGCACCAGGTTCACGTAGCTTTCGGCCAGCACTTCCGGTGGATTTTCAACCGCCCAGACTATGCCCCATTCGACGGCTTCATGATTGGCGGCCATGTTACCCATGAACGGCTGTTCAGGGCTATAGTCAATGTCGCCAATGCGGTCGAGCAAATATTCCTTCAGGCCGTCCTGATAGCACCAAAAATACTCTTCGTCGGTTTGATCGACTTTCAGGGAGATTTTCAAGCCCGGACATAACACCGCCTTGGCGCGCAACACATGCTTAAGTTTTAAAACCGATATTTTATTGGAATCAAAATATTTTTCATTCGGCCAGAATCGAATAGCCGTTCCGGTATTATTCTTGCCTACGTTTCCGGTCTCGGTCAGCTCGGTTTGTTTTTCGCCATCGGCATACTCCATCCGATAAATCTTGCCGTTCCTTTTGACTTCTATTTCCAGCTTGGCCGACAAGGCATTAACGACCGACACGCCCACGCCGTGCAAACCGCCGGAAAACTGGTAGTTTTTATTGGAAAACTTACCGCCCGCATGCAGTTGGGTCAAAATCACCTCGACGCCGGGAATGCCCTGCTCGGGATGAATATCCACCGGCATACCCCGGCCATTGTCAGTAACCTGCACCGAACCGTCTTTATACAAGATCACATCAATTGACGTAGCATGGCCCGCCATCGCCTCATCGACACTGTTGTCAACGACTTCTTGCACCAGATGGTTGGGTCGGGTGGTGTCCGTGTACATGCCGGGGCGCTTTCGTACCGGCTCCAGTCCGCTTAAAACTTCGATTGCCGCCGCGTTATATTCGTTACTCATACTTCCTAATCACTCTCAATTCGATTTCATATATAATACAGAGGCGCAAGGTTAAAGGTACAAGGCGAAAAAACCTTGCTCCTTGTACCTTTAACCTTGCTCCTTGTACCTTTAACCTTGCACCTTTATTTATCGTATCACTAAAAATACCTTTATCTCATGCCGAAAAAGAAAACCGCGACTTTATTTGAAGATTCCCTCGCCGAACTTGAACAATTAGTTAACCAGCTTGAACAGGGCGATATTTCGCTGGAAGAATCATTAAAGTCGTTTGAGCGCGGGGTTAACCTGACCCGAACCTGTCAAAAGGCCTTGCAGGAGGCCGAACAGAAAGTTCAAATTCTAATTGAAAAAAACGGCACTCAAACCCTGGAGCCATTTACCGATGAGTAATGCGTTAAAAGACTATCTCGATTTTTGTCAAACCCACGTAGAAAAGGCTTTAGAGGCTCGTCTGCCCGGCGCAAATATCCTGCCGCAAAAACTGCATCGGGCGATGCGCTACAGCGTACTGGACGGCGGAAAGCGCATGCGCCCGATGCTGACCTACTGCACCGGAAAAACCTTAGGGCTGGCCCCGGAATCATTGGA
>JAYTLW010000268.1:0-3140 GCA_043729025.1 Methylobacter sp. | reverse complement strand
ACGAAACCGTCGTTACTGTCGCGTAACACTCCCAGACGATGGCGGGCGGTATCGGACAACGGCGCTTGGTACATCAGCAGGCAATAGCTATCATCATTGCCGCGACCGACCCGACCCCGCAATTGATGCAGCTGGGACAGACCTAAGCGTTCCGGGTTTTCGATGATCATTAACCCGGCATTGGGCACATCGACGCCGACTTCAATGACGGTGGTGGCGACCAGCAAATCGATCCGGCGATTTTTAAAATCTTGCATCACGGCGTCTTTGTCCAAGGATTTCATACGCCCGTGGATCAGCGCAACGCGCACTTTCGGCAAGGCGTGGTTCAGCATTTCTGCGGTTTTTTCCGCCGCCTCGCATTGCAAAACTTCAGACTCTTCGATCAGCGTGCAAACCCAATACACCTGTTTTTTTTGATCTACCCAGCCGTTGATCTTATCGATCACATCGGCGCGCCGTTCGGCGGGAATCACGCTGGTGACGATCGGCTTTCGGCCCGGCGGCAACTCGTCGATAACCGATATATCCAGATCGGAATAGTGCAGCATGGCCAGCGTTCTGGGTATCGGCGTCGCGGTCATCACCAACTGGTGCGGCCTAAGCCCGCCGTGCTGGCCTTTTTCCCTGAGCGCCAGACGCTGATGGACGCCGAAACGGTGTTGTTCATCGATAATGATCAGGCCGAGTCTATGAAAGTTCACGCTGTCCTGAAACAAGGCATGAGTGCCGATGATAATCCCGGCCGTGCCCTCCTCCAGCGCTTGTAACACGGCTTTCCTGGCCTTGCCTTTGAGTTGTCCGGTTAAATACACCACCTGGGTATCAAAGTCTTCAAACCAAGCGCTAAAATTCTGCTTATGCTGTTCTGCCAGCAATTCGGTCGGGGCCATCACTGCCACCTGATAACCTGCGCTTAAGGCCAGTAACGCCGCATAAGCGGAAACCACGGTTTTACCGGAGCCGACATCGCCCTGCACCAGACGCATCATCGGATGCGCTAATCCGCAATCTTTTTCGATTTCGGCAATCACCCGTTGCTGAGCGCCGGTCAGCTTAAACGGCAGGGAGTTTAAAAAATGTTCAGCGGGGGCGACTTCAGTCGCCCATTGAGCAGCTGGATCTTTACTGACTGGGCGACTGAAGTCGCCCCCGCAATCATCATGACTGTGTCTTGACCTAGTGTTAGGAGCAAGGAACTGGGGCGCCAGCCAGGCTTTGGTTTTATTGCGCGTTACTCTTAAAGCTAAATAATGCGCCAGCAGCTCTTCGAAGGCCAGCCGTTGTCGGGCGGTTTCGCGACCAACCGCCAACGCCGAATCATCCGGCGCATGCAGGGTTTGGAGCGCATCTTTAAGCGTAGGCCAACGGTATTGCCTTAAGATCGCCTCGGGTATCCAGTCGGTCAGCAGTGCAGAATCTTGGCTGCACAGGGCTAAAGCCTGCTTAACCGCCTTGCGTATGACATTCTGGCTGAGGCCCTCGGTCAAGGGATAGACCGGAGTCAAATGGTTTTCGGTAACGCACTCGTCAGGATGGGCGATGATTTTGTAGTCGGGATGAACCATTTCCAGCCCGGCATAACCGTAACGAACTTCGGCAAAACAACTGAGGGTAGTGCCGGGTTTTAGCGCGTTGTGCTGGTTGGCGCTAAAGTGGAAGAACTTCAGATTAATAAAGCCGGTGCCGTCGCTAAGGTTGCAGACCAAGCCTTTCCGGCCTCGAGGTAAAACGTCGATAAATTCAACGGTGCCGCTGATCAACGCGGTCATGCCCGACTTTAGCGAGCCGATCGGGTAAACGCGGGTGCGGTCTTCGTAGCGTAGGGGCAGGTGAAAAACCAAGTCCTGAAGTGTGCACAGCCTAAGTTTTTCCATGCGCTTTGCAGCTTGTGCGCCTATCCCGGTCAATAGGCCGACGGGTTGATTCAGGATGTTCATGCGGCTACTTGGCAATTTGTTATTGCTCCTAAAAGGCGAGCTTTTAGTCGCGACGTGGGCGTCGCTCCCACAGGTTTTGATGCTTTGCTATACACTTTCAAGGGCTAAGACGCCGGATATTCCTGCGGCTTTAATACCATAATCGCATCCATTTCCACATCGGCGGCTTTAGGCAAAGCGGCAACGCCAATAGCTGCGCGTGCGGGGTAAGGTTCCTGAAAATAATGCCCCATGATTTCGTTGACTATCGGAAACTGCGCTAAATCGGTCAAAAAAACATTCAACTTGACGATATCGGAAAAATCGCCGCCTGCGGCTGTTGCAACCGCTTTCAGGTTATCGAACACCTGAGTGATTTGCGCATAAATATCGCCTTCAATCAGCGTCATGGTTGCAGGCACTAAAGGTATTTGTCCGGAAAGATAAACCGTGCGCCCAACCCTGACTGCTTGCGAATAGGTGCCGATGGCTTGCGGCGCTTTATCAGTCTGAATGAAGTGTTTGGTCATGGTCGATCCTTTAGGCTTTAACGCGAGTCAATTTTAACACGATGGATAACTCTTTCAAACGGCGCATGATTTTGGCCAGATGCACCCGATCCTTGACCGTTAAGGTGATTAAATCGACGCAAATACGGTCATCCTGATCGACGACGGTGACATTTTCAATATTGGAATTGAGTTCCGAAATAGTCGAGGCGATAGTCGCCAGCGAGCCGCGCTGATTGAGTATTTCTATGCGAATTTCAACCGGAAAATCGCCGACGGCATCCGAACTCCACTCGACATCCAGCCAGTTGGTTTGATTTTTTCTGACCACATTGCTGTTACGGCATTCGTGATGATGCACGACGATGCCTTTGCCGGGGTTAAAATAACCGATGATCGAATCGCCCGGAATCGGCCGACAACATTTTGCCAGAGTAATGACCATGCCTTCCGTGCCTTTTATGATCAGCGGTTTTTTTTTGGTTTGTTCGCCGTCATTCAGTTTGACGGCGGCATTAATATCATCCTGAGCGATGCGTTTGGCGATAAGAAACGGCATCTTGTTACCCAATCCTATGTCTTCAAGCAAGTCATCCAGTGATGGTTTAGACATGATCTGCAGCAAGGCTAGAATTTTGGCTTTATCGATGTCATCCAGATGTAAATGCATGGCTTGCAGCTCTTTTTCCAGTAGACGGCGACCCAGGTTAAT
>JAYTLW010000267.1:0-7635 GCA_043729025.1 Methylobacter sp. | reverse complement strand
GGTTAATGCGGCTGTTAAAGTAGTCTTACCATGATCGACGTGACCGATTGTGCCGACGTTTACGTGGGGCTTGCTACGTGAGAATTTTTCTTTGGCCATGAGTTAATACCTTTAAATTACATTCAATTTTATGAAGACTTTTTAATAATCGCCTCAGCAATATTTGCCGGCGCTTCATTATATTTTTCAAACTGCATACTGTAGGTAGCTCGGCCCTGCGTCGCCGAACGTAAATCAGTAGAATACCCGAACATTTCCGCCAACGGCACTTCACAGCTAACAGCTTTGCCTGATGGAACATCTTCCATACCCTGTATTATTCCACGCCGCCTGTTGATATCACCTACAACATCGCCCATGTATTCTTCGGGCGTGGCAATTTCAACTTTCATTATGGGCTCAAGCAATACAGGACTTGCTTTCCGAGCTCCCTCCCTGAAACACATCGAACCGGCAATTTTGAAGGCTATTTCACTCGAATCCACATCATGATACGAACCATCGAATAACGATACCTTTACATCCAATACTGGATAGCCGGCTAGAATACCACTCTTCAACTGCTCTTGGATACCTTTATCTACAGCAGGTATAAATTCTTTTGGAACAACCCCGCCAACAATCTCATTAACAAACAAGTATCCGGCACCGATTTCTTGGGGCTCAATGCGCAGCCATACGTGACCGTATTGCCCGCGACCACCGGACTGCCTTATAAACTTAGCTTCTTGCTCAACCGTCTTACGAATTGTTTCTCTGTATGCGACTTGCGGAGCTCCAACATTAGCTTCAACATTGAACTCTCTCTTCATACGGTCGACAATAATCTCAAGGTGTAATTCGCCCATTCCTGAGATAATTATCTGCCCTGATTCTTCATCAGTGTGCACTTTAAAAGACGGGTCTTCCTGAGCCAACTTACCCAGAGCCATCCCCATCTTGTCCTGATCAGCTTTTGTTTTCGGCTCCACTGCAACTGAAATCACCGGTTCAGGAAAAAACATGCGCTCAAGCACTATAACGTCCTTGAGATCACAAAGCGTATCGCCTGTTGTCACATCCTTAAGGCCGATTGCTGCCGCTATATCTCCAGCGCAGACACTTTTCACTTCTTCACGACTATTGGCGTGCATTTGCACGATACGTCCAATTCGCTCTTTTTTCTTTTTTACCGAGTTATAAATACTATCCCCGGAATTCAGCACACCCGAATAAACCCTAAAAAAAGTCAAGGTTCCCACGAATGGGTCTGTAGCAATTTTAAATGCCAGCGCTGAAAAAGGCGCTTCATCATCGGCATTACGAACCGCCTCTGTTAAATCATCCTCAAGATGCCCCTTTACAGACTCAACATCGACAGGCGCAGGCAAATACTCAATAATCGCATCCAGCATCGCCTGAACACCTTTGTTTTTGAAAGCTGACCCGCAAAATGCAGGAACGATTTGGTTTGCTATCGTCCGACTGCGGATTCCCAGCTTGATTTCTTCGTTCGATAAACACCCATCTGATAAGTATTTTTCTAATAAATCTTCGTTTGCCTCCGCAGACGCCTCGACCATAAGATCTCTCCACTTTTCGCAGAGCCCTAGCATGGCAGCCGGAATTTCCTTTTCCTTAAAGACCATACCCAAATTGGCTTCATCCCAATAGATGGCTTTCATTTTGATAAGATCAACGACACCTTCAAATCCATCTTCGGCACCGATTGGCAACTGCATTGGAACTGCTGTACCACCTAACCGCGATTTTATTTGCTCGATGACCCGCAAAAAATCAGCACCAGAGCGATCCATTTTATTCACAAAAACCAGTCGCGGCACATTATACTTATCTGCCTGGCGCCAAACCGTCTCTGACTGAGGCTCTACACCGCCCACCGCACAGAAAACAGCACAAGCACCATCTAAAACCCGCAGCGAACGCTCGACCTCTATCGTAAAGTCAACATGCCCCGGCGTATCTATAATATTTATTCGATGCAACGGGAACTGCTTATCCATCCCAGACCAAAAGCAGGTTGTAGCAGCTGAGGTAATGGTAATTCCTCGCTCCTGCTCCTGCTCCATCCAATCCATGGTTGCAGCGCCGTCATGCACCTCGCCTATCTTGTGAGAAACACCTGTATAGTAAAGTATTCGCTCTGTAGTAGTGGTCTTACCTGCATCAATGTGAGCCATGATACCGATATTTCGATAAAACTTTATTGGAGTTTTACGCGCCACAACTATGTAAAATTCGATGTAATGTATCGATTACCAGCGGTAATGAGAGAAGGCTTTATTTGCTTCCGCCATTCTATGCGTATCTTCACGCTTTTTAGCAGCAGAGCCTCTGCTCTCAAAAGCATCCAGTAATTCACCCGCCAACTTAGCAGGCATATTCCTTTCATTTCTTTTACGTGAAGCATCAATCAACCAACGCATCGCCAAAGCCATTCGTCTTGAAGGACGCACTTCGACCGGCACCTGATATGTCGCGCCACCAACGCGTCGAGACTTTACCTCAACCCTGGGCTGAACATTTTCCAGAGCCTTAGACAGCACTTCAAGCGGCTCACTATGGCCTTTGCTTTCAATTACATCTAATGCACCATAAACTATCCCTTCCGCGATAGATTTTTTGCCACTTTCCATGATCATATTCATGAATTTAGTCAGCATTATGCTGCCAAATCGTGGATCAGGAATGATTTCTCTTTTTGTAGCAACTCTTCTTCTAGACATTTATCTCACCAACCAACGTTTAGCCTTTAGGCCGTTTTGTTCCATATTTAGAGCGACCACATTTTCTGTTAGTCACGCCTGATGCGTCCAAACTACCACGAACAACGTGGTACCTGACACCCGGCAAATCCTTGACACGACCACCTCTTATCAGAACCACGGAATGCTCCTGAAGATTGTGCCCTTCTCCGCCAATGTAGCTACTTACTTCAGCCCCATTGGTCAACCTTACTCTGGCCACTTTTCTAAGTGCTGAGTTGGGCTTTTTAGGCGTCGTCGTATAAACACGCGTACACACGCCCCTGCGCTGAGGACATGCCTCTAAAGCAGGAACATTACTTTTTTCTATTTTTTTAGCACGAGGCTTACGAACCAATTGGTTGATCGTGGCCATAAATTATTTCACTCCGATATACAATTTAACTGTCAGATAATAAAAAGAACCGCCGTACATATAAACGCCGACGGTGTGTTCATTTTGACCAGACCCCAAGCACGTTAGCTCAATTGAGCTGGACATAGTACTTGCTAATGCCAGGTAGGTCAAGCCCAATTTAAAAATGATCTACAGAATGAATTCTATATATTTAAAGCCTGTTTAAGGGCCTCTTCCACATCCCCGGCATCTACTGCTATAGGCGCGTCATTTTCCACTAATTCATGCTGAGCAAATCTGTTTTTTCTGCTTTCATGGTAAGCCAACCCAGTTCCTGCCGGGATTAACCGTCCGACGATAACGTTCTCCTTTAATCCTTGCAAGCTGTCGCTTAGTCCGCGCACCGCCGCATCAGTCAAGACGCGAGTGGTTTCCTGGAATGACGCCGCAGAAATAAATGACTCTGTCGCTAAGGATGCCTTAGTGATCCCTAACAGCACGGAATTGTAACTAGCCGGTATTTTTCCTTCCGTCTCCATCTTGTCATTTTCTTCCCTCATCGCAGCACGTTCAACCTGATCGCCTTTCAGGAACCCTGTATCGCCGGATGCAGTTATTTCAACCTTTCTGAGCATTTGGCGAATAATTGCTTCGATATGCTTATCATTGATTTTTACACCCTGTAAACGGTACACATCCTGAATTTCCTTGACCAGATAGTTAGCCAGCTCTTCAATACCTCTTAATCTAAGAATATCGTGAGGCGTTAACTCGCCTTCAGCAATCGTTTCACCCTTTTCAACATACTCGCCTTCAAAAACCGTAATATGTCGCCATTTGGGTATCAGCGTTTCAACTTGCTCGCCCACAGAATCTGTAATGATGACCCGCTGCTTACCTTTTGTTTCCTTCCCGAACGAAATGGTGCCGCTGGTTTCTGCAAGAATAGCCGGGTCTTTTGTTTTACGCGCTTCAAATAAATCTGCAACACGTGGCAAACCGCCGGTAATATCTCTGGTTTTACTGGACTCCTGCGGGATTCTCGCTAAAACATCACCGACCTTGACCTCCCCTCCATCCTTGATGCCGGCAATCGCGCCTGCCGGCAGGAAATATTGCGCCGGAATTTCGGTTCCCGGCAAACAAATGGCATTTCCCTCGCCATCAAACAACCTCACCATTGGCCGCAACTCCTTGCCCGCACTGCCCCGCTGCTTGGGATCGGTCACTACCAATGAACTCAAGCCGGTAACTTCGTCAGATTGCTTTTGCACGGTAACGCCATCGACAAAATCGATTAACTCAACCACACCATCAACTTCGGTGATGACGGGATGTGTATGCGGATCCCAGTTAACGATAATATCGCCAGCATTGATCCGTGAGCCTTCCTGTACCGAAAGTATCGCGCCATAAGGAATTTTATAACGCTCCTTCTCCCGGCCGTAATCATCAACCACGCCTACTTCACCTGATCTTGACACTGCAACCAGATTTCCTTCGCGATTAACGACCGACTTCAGATTATTAAGCCGCACAGTACCCGCTGATTTAACCTGAACATTACTGATAGCCGCAGATCTGGATGCCGCCCCACCGATATGGAAGGTGCGCATCGTCAACTGCGTGCCGGGTTCTCCGATCGATTGCGCGGCTATCACGCCCACCGCCTCACCGATATTCACCAGATGGCCGCGACCCAAGTCACGCCCATAACAGGCCGCACATACGCCGTGCCGATTTTCACAGGTAATGATTGATCGCACCAAAACCTGATCAATACTGTGCGCTTCAAGAACGGAAACCCAGTGCTCGTCTAATAAAGTGCCTTTGGGGGCTACGATAATGTCTCCCGCCGGATCCATGATGTCATTGACTGCAACGCGGCCTAGTACGCGCTCCGACAAAGGCTCAACAACATCGCCTCCTTCAATAATCGGAGTCATGATCAGGCCGTTAGTAGTGCCGCAATCATTGCCGTTAATAACCAGATCCTGGGCCACATCGACCAGTCTGCGTGTCAGGTACCCGGAGTTCGCCGTTTTCAACGCAGTATCCGCCAGACCTTTACGGGCGCCATGCGTAGAAATAAAATACTGCAATACATCTAGGCCTTCTCTAAAATTTGCAGTGATCGGTGTTTCAATAATCGAGCCATCCGGTTTAGCCATCAATCCGCGCATACCGGCTAACTGTCGAATCTGTGCAGCAGATCCCCGCGCCCCAGACTCGGCCATCATAAAGATTGAATTGAACGATTTCTGTTTTACGGTATTGCCCTTAGCATCAACAACCGACTCTTCACCCAACCCGTCCATCATTACCTTGGCTATTTGGTCATTGGCATGCGACCAAATATCAACAACCTTGTTATAGCGTTCGCCGTCAGTTACCAGGCCTGACGCATACTGGCTTTGGATTTCGTTAACTTCAGCATCTGAAGCTTTAATGATGTCGACTTTTTTGGCAGGGATAACCATATCTTCGATGCCAAAAGACACACCGGAAATCGTTGCATACCTAAAGCCCAGATACATCAATTGGTCGGCAAGTATGACAGTATCTTTGTTGCCCAAATAACGGTAACTGTAATTAATCAGCCGTGATATGTTCTTTTTGGTCATATCGCAGTTAACAAGCTCGTAAGGCATGCGATCAGGAACCACTTCCCAGATCAGCGCGCGACCCACGGTCGTTTCTACACGATGCGTCTTATCCTCAAGCTCTCCATTTTCATTCGCCACTTTTTCGGTGATGCGCAACTGAATTTTCGATTGCAATTCGACTGTTTTAGTCAACAACGCTTTATGAATTTCGCCGACACTGACGAAAATAGTACCGTCGCCTTTGGCATTAATTTTTTCGCGGCTGATATAGTAAAGCCCCAACACCACATCTTGAGACGGATTAATGACCGGCTCACCGTTGGCGGGAGACAAGATGTTATTGGTCGCCATCATCAAGGTTCTGGCTTCAATCTGAGCTTCAATCGACAATGGAATGTGCACTGCCATCTGATCGCCGTCAAAGTCGGCGTTAAACGCGCTACAAACCAAGGGATGCAGCTGTATCGCCTTGCCTTCGATCAAAGTCGGTTCAAAGGCCTGAATACCCAATCTATGCAGCGTCGGTGCGCGGTTTAATAAAATAGGATGTTCGCGGATAACTTCTTCAAGAATATCCCAGACTTCAGCGCCTTCCCTTTCAACCATTTTCTTCGCCGCTTTAATGGTCGTTGCTAGCCCTCGAAATTGCAACTTGCTGAATATAAACGGCTTGAACAACTCCAAAGCCATTTTTTTCGGCAGACCGCATTGATGCAGTCTTAACGTAGGGCCTACGACAATGACCGAACGACCCGAATAATCGACGCGCTTGCCCAACAAGTTTTGCCGGAATCGTCCTTGCTTGCCTTTAATCATGTCCGCTAAGGATTTAAGCGGCCTGCGGTTAGTTCCGGTAATGGCGCGACCGCGACGACCGTTATCCAGCAGCGCATCCACAGATTCCTGCAACATACGCTTTTCGTTACGCACGATAATGTCAGGGGCATTCAAATCCAGCAAGCGGTTCAACCGATTGTTTCTGTTGATTACCCGGCGATACAGATCATTCAAATCGGATGTAGCAAATCGACCGCCATCCAGAGGCACCAGCGGGCGCAATTCCGGCGGCAATACCGGCAGCACTTTCAGGATCATCCATTCCGGGCGGTTTTTCGAACTCAATAACGCATCCATCACTTTCAGACGTTTTGAATATTTTTTGATCTTGGTTTCTGAATTGGTCGAGTTGATTTCTTGACGCAGGATTTCAACCTGCTCTTTTAAATCTATCGACTTAAGCAAATCATAGATCGCTTCTGCACCCATTTTGGCGACAAAATCATCACCATGTAATTCAACCGCATCCAGATAATCATCGTCGGTCAGCAACTGACCCTTATCCAAAGGAGTCATGCCCGGATCCAAAACCACGAATGATTCAAAATACAACACGCGTTCAATTTCACGCAGCGTCATATCCAACAACAAGGCTATTCTGGAGGGCAGCGATTTTAAAAACCAAATATGCGCGACAGGACTGGCTAAGTCGATATGCCCCATTCGTTCGCGGCGAACTTTGGAAAGCGTTACTTCGACGCCGCATTTTTCGCAGATTACGCCACGATGTTTCAATCTTTTGTATTTGCCGCAAAGACACTCGTAATCGCTGACCGGGCCAAAAATCTTGGCGCAAAACAAACCATCGCGCTCAGGTTTAAAGGTGCGGTAGTTGATGGTTTCAGGCTTTTTGACTTCGCCGTAAGACCAGGAACGGATCATATCCGGCGAAGCCAAACCAATGCTGATGCCGTCAAAATCATCGGCACGACCTTGACGTTTTAAGAAATTCATTAAATCTTTCAATAGCTTGTCCTCTATAAATGCTTTCTGGCGGATACCAGAACAGGCCGTAGGTTGGGTTACGACTGCATGGATGCAGGAGGCAGGGCAATGCAGGAGCAATTGCCGAGACGCTTCATTCCTGCGC
>JAYTLW010000266.1:0-3422 GCA_043729025.1 Methylobacter sp. | reverse complement strand
AAAATCAAACCGGCTTCTATGGTTTTACCCAGGCCCACCTCGTCGGCCAGCATGATTCTCGGCGCGGATCGGTTAGCCGATTCATGCGCAATAAACAACTGATGCGGAATCAGCGTAGCCCGTGCGCCCAGCAAGCCTTTTACCGGCGATTGCTGATGCTGTTGCAATTTACGCCAGGTTTCATAACGCAGTAAAAACCAGGCGGACGGATCGACTTGCCCAATAAACAAGCGATCCTGGGGTTTGTTAAATTGAATATGATGATTCAGTTCCACCTCATCCAGCTGAACTGCCAGTCCATCTTGATCGATACCCAGATAAGTAATCAGGCCGTCTTTCTCGATTAAACCGGTGACCGTCACTTTATCTTCATCAATCGACTCGATAACGTCGCCCGCCGAAAACCGAACCCGGGTTAACGGCGAATTGTCTTGCGCATACATACGCCGTTCGTCACAAGCCAAAAACAGCACCGTGACCCGCTTGTGCGCGGCCTCAAGAATAAGACCTAAACCAAGCTCCGACTCGGTATTACTGATCCAGCGCTGGCCGGGGATAAACTGTTCCATTTATTAAGATCACATTAAGATTGAGTAAACAAGGATACAAATAGGCTACTATTATATGCGACACGGCTAAATTATTCCGGCAATTAATTGTGCGGGGCATGATTCGGGGCTTTAGCCCCGCCCTTTAAACGAGTGCATTGATTAAGCAGCCATTAAGGTTTAAACGAATACTATGAAGCCAAAGTTAATCACCGGCGCCGGTCAATCCGCCTTTGCCGACTCTATATAGAATAAAACAGAATCAACTACTTAAGGAAAAATCCGTGAATAAATCGCTATTTTCAATTACCCTGTACGCGTTTGCAATGCTTTGTTCCTCCGCAGCCTATGCATCCGGGGGTGAAGGTCGCGGTCATGGCCGGGGGCACAACAAGCATCATTATTCCGAAGAGCCAAGATATTATCAGGAGCCGCCCCGCTATTCGAATTATCAGGATCCGCGCTCTCACCAAGGTTTGGCCGGTGGTGTGGTAGGCAGCGTTTTAGGTTACGAGCTAGGTAACGGCAACCCTATTGCTACCGGTGTGGGTGCAGCCGCAGGCTCTTATCTCGGCAATGGAATCGCCGGAAGACGCTAAGCTGCATTTATTTATCGTTATGTTATCTCTACCGAATTCACTAACTTAAGAAAAAGGAACTAGCCATGAAAAAATTGTTTTTTTTAATTCAATTAACTGCCGCTGTAATCCTCTTTACACCAGCATCTTACGCCGATGACGACGATTGGGGACACCATGGTCATCATGGTCATCATGGTCATCATGGTCATCACCACGACTATTATCCTCAGCCGCAGATCAACTATTACCCGGCGCCGCAAATTAACTATTATCCCCAGCCACAGGTTAATTACTACCCCCAGCCTCAGGTTAATTATTATCAGCCGCAAGCGCAGTATGACGATCCTCGCTCCCACCAGGGATTGGCGGGAGGCGTCATAGGCAGCGTTTTTGGCTATGAACTGGGTAGCGGCAATCCTCTTGCTACCGGACTTGGCGCCGCCGCAGGGTCTTTTCTGGGCAACGGAATGAGCGAGGGTTACCCAGGAAGATGGTAAGCCGATTCGTTTTAAGACCGAGTTCGCTAACGAAAACGCCTGCGGCTAATACCCCATTGTCGACTGCCAGGGATGGCGACAGCTTGGAAATCAAAATAACCGCACCCATGGCCCGCAAAAAAAAATCATTCCAAACTACTGAGCTTAAGGCATAGGTTCATCTTCGTTTCAGGATAAACCAGCCAACCCGTTCTATATCGCCCTGGGCCTCGTCACTTGCGTTACCAGAGCCTGTACAGAGGGTTTTTACGCTCATGCCAGGTAAACTTCTCCCTGTTTGGCAGCATAAAGAGCGGCATCCGCTGCCACAATCAAAGCCTGTGCATCGGCACATTGCTCAGTGGTGGCAATACCGGCGCTCAGCGTAACAGCGAAGCTCTGGCCTTTATGCATAAAACGTAGCTCAGCGAATCGCTGCCGAACATCGTCCAGCAGACGCATCACATTCAGGCAGAACAATCGCAAATTCCTCGCCGCCATAGCGACCTACGCTGTCCTGCCTACGCAAGCGCTGACGCAGCAAATGCGCCAAAGTCTTGATGACTTGATCCCCCCATCGCGGTCATTCCGGCCTACATCCCAAAAAGAACATAGCCGGTGATAGCCGCTACGCCGATTGCAAGCAGTTTGATTTTATTGAACAAAGATTGCTCCTGCCAATAATAAAGCAGGGCGGCTTTCTTCCGCGACCAGTAAAGGATCTGCTTTTGTTTGCAGCGCAGGCAAAACCGCGGCACTACCCGCCAAAGGTGGTAGAGTCCATAGCATACGAAAGAAAGCATGATATAGAAAACAATAACTTGGGTTTGCTGCAGGTCGGTTTCAAAAAGATGCTCGACGAGATTATCAAGTGCCAACTCGACAAACTCAAAAGCAATATGGCTGAATTCTAAGATATGCTCAAACAGAAAATGCAGCAGTTCGAACAATAAGCCGAACACCACGTCAGGCAGGGTGATAACGGTAATCGCAGCGGCCAGGATAAATCCCCTAAGCCCTAATTGTCGCCAGCGTTTTTTGTCCACATGCTGGATCAGCGCGTCCCGGTCTTGATCTTTCAATTTGATAAATTCAGCGCCAACCACATAAGGATGCCGACTTTCATTAACCGGATTCATTTTGCAATAAACAACCTTGGCGTAAGTCACGATGGCGGTCTCGCAAGATTCCAGCAAGATTTTGATGATCAGATAATCGCCAGCTTTTAGCATTTCACTCGAATTAAAAGCCATGCCGCTGGCGCTGAGGTTAACGTTGCGGGTGTCTTTTTCGTTAAATTGAGAGCCTGGCATGACGACATCCTGAGCCAGAAGATCCATTTTAGTGTCGATTAACCGTAAGTAATCCGCCACATCCGGCAGGTTTTTTTCCAGACGACTCAACAATTCCGCCGAATTCTGAGATCCCATTTTATGATCTGTAGACAATGAATAGCTGTTCAAAACAGCATGGACAACAGGATCGGTATCGGTCACCAGCTTTTCATTTATCTTTTTATAAAACAGATTAACTTCGTCGTAAATCCGAAAATAAGCTCTACGACTCTTGGTTTTCGCCTTGTTGACCTTAGCCATCATCTACAACCTCTAAACTTTGTTATGATTTGATTATAGCTCGCAAACTTCAAACATGCCGCACTGCCCATGAAATACACGAAAGAGCTTTATAGCACAGTTATTCGACTGTTTTGACCTTAGTTCTACTTTGTCAGATTACATGATCACTATTTTCCAAGCTCGTCATTCCGGCATGGATTGCCGGAATCCAGACTCCATGGATGGCTTTAAGCTTACCAT
>JAYTLW010000265.1:0-7952 GCA_043729025.1 Methylobacter sp. | reverse complement strand
GTAGGGGCGAATTCATTCGCCCAGGGCGGATAAATCCGCCCCTACACGCTGGCTGACCAATGTGTCATTGGTGATTTTATTTCATGCACGTTCCTTAGCGGCATGAGTTAAGGTTGCGGGCGAGTGAAATGATAAAAAAACACAAAAATTGAGCATACTATGGCTGTTAAAAAGCGGGGATTAAATCGAGGCCTGGATGCGTTATTAGGCAATGTATTCGAGGCTGACGATCAGCGGGAAACCGGGGAAGGCTATCAGCTTCACAGCTTGCCTATCGAGTATCTGCAGCGCGGCAAGTATCAGCCGAGAAAGGATATGAATCCCGGAAAATTGCAGGAACTGTCGGATTCCATAAAATCACAAGGCATCATACAGCCGATAGTGGTGCGCAAGCTTGAGCCGGAAAAATACGAAATAGTGGCCGGTGAGCGACGTTGGCGCGCCGCGCAATTGGCCGGATTGCAGCAAGTCCCGGTGGTTATCAAGGCGGTAGACGACCGCACCGCGATGGCGATCGCGCTGATTGAAAATATTCAACGAGAAGACCTGAATCCTTTGGAAGAAGCGGATGCGCTAAGAAGGTTGTTGGATGAGTTTGCAATGACCCATCAACAAATCGCCGATGCGGTGGGCAAGTCACGCACTACAGTGACTAATTTATTAAGGTTAATAGAGCTGCACCCGGATGTGAAAAAATTATTAATCACCCGGCAGCTGGAAATGGGTCATGCCAGAGCGCTGCTGTCTCTGGATGGCCCAAAACAGGTGGCTGCGGCTAACAAAATCGTCAAAGATGGCTTGACGGTGAGGGCGGCGGAACGCCTGGTTAAAGACAGTCAGGCGGAGCCTAAACGACCTAAACCGAAGGAAATAGATAAAGACACCTTGCGTTTGCAGGAAGATCTGATCGCAAAGTTGGGTACAAAGGTCGTCATTGAACATAAAGAAAACGGCGCCGGAAAGCTGGTCATCGCATATTCCAGTTTAGAAGAGCTGGATGGAATTCTTGGAAAAATTGGTTAACAGCGTAGCGCGCGTAAAATAATACTAATCCCAATAAGTTCACATGCTATTGAGACTGTGAAAGTATTCTTGAAAGTATGCACATAATATTTTTAGCAACTTGTAAGTCATTGTTTTATGCGATGTGGGAGGGGCTTTAGCCCCGAAGGTCGAGGCTAAAGCCCCTCCCACATGAATACTTTCACAGTCTCTATCCCTTCTCCAGCGGGAGAAGGTTAGGTTGAGGGGATTCAAACAACAACTTATTGGGATTGGTATAACCAGCCCCCTTTTTTTCCTTTCGAAGTGCAACCCTCGTATTCATGCGTTTTTTAACAAACGAAGTCGAGTTTCGTCAGATTACCGAACAGTTTGCCGACATCGTATAGCCCAATAAGCTGTGCTGAGCAGCGACGCTCCTAATCCCGAACAGCCTTGCTTGCCAAAACCGGTTGATCCGTGAGCCGACTCAACCAGGCCTCGGCCGTTGTGCGGCTGGTGTTCAACACGCTATTTGGAAAAAATCCCACAGCCAAGATTATCACTGCCGACATGCTCAGCAGCGTCAGTTCCCGGGGCCGCAAATCCTGTAGCTGTTTTATATCGGTTCGGGTGACGGGGCCGAAAAAAGCCCTGCGGGTAAAGGACAGCATATACGCGGCGCCGAGGATCGCGCCGGACAACGCGACGATGCCGATACTGGGATGCGAGAGCAGGGTGCTGAGTATCAACAACAATTCGGCCGGAAAGCCGCTGGTTCCGGGCAAGCCTATGCTGGCCAGCGCGAATAAAAAATAAAAGCAGGTCAAGCGCGGCATCACCTTAGCCAGGCCGCCCAGATGTATCGCTTCGGTGCTGCCTAATCGATGCTGGATAAAACCGGCTATCAGCATCAGGGAGCCGGAAACCATCGTGAAGTTCAGCAATTGCATAATCGCCCCCTGAAGACCCTGCATAGTCAAGGATGCGATGCCGACGATTACCAACCCCACATGGCTAATGCTGGCATACGCCAGTAAGCGGCGCAAATTGGTTTGCTGCAAGGCGATCAGTGCGCCGTAAACCAGCGTGATCGCGCCGACTATGCCCAACACCCAGCTGTATTGAACGGCGGCGGAAGGGGCGAGCGGCATTGCCAAACGAATGATGCCGTAAGCGCCGAGTTTCAAGCCGATCAATAGCGCGGTTAACTGCGTCGGGCCTTCCATTGCGACGCTGGGCAGCCAGGTATGAAACGGCGCCAACGGCGCTTTAACGGCAAAACCTAGCAGCAATAATAAAAATACCAGGGCTTGCAAGTCATCCGGCAATGATGTTGCCAATAATACCGGCAAGCTGAAGGTCAAGTCCTGCGGGATGCTGCCGCCCACGGCAGTGGCGTGGTTGACCGCCAGCAGGATAATCGCAAACAGTAACGGCACGCCGCCAAACAGCATGAACAAGGTGTATTTTATCGCTGCGCTGCGCCGTTCCGAACCGATGCCCCATAAGCCGATTAAAAAGAATATCGGCGGCAAGGTCAGTTCCCAGAACAAAAAGAACAGCGCCGTATCCAGCGCTAAAAATACGCCGATGGTGACGCCTTCCAGGGCCAGCAATAAGGCGAAATGCAAGCGGGTCAGATGCTGCACCGAGTTCCAGGAAGCGATAATTACCATAAAGGTCAGCAGCGCCGACATCGGCAAAAACAACACCGAAATACCGTCTATGCCGATTAGGTAGGCGATATTCAGGCTGGGTATCCAATCATAACGTTCGACCAGTTGAAAGCCGTCGATCTCGGCGTTAAATAACTGTACCACTGTCAGTGTGGCGAGCAGCTCCAGCACGGCAATCAACAGCGCAATGATTTTAGCCAGGCGGATGTTAGGGGTAAGGGCTACGCTAATCGCGCCCAATAAAGGCATAAAAATAAGCAGGCTTAACACCGGAAAACCAGCATTATTCATGATGACCGTCCTGGGCGCCGGCCTCGGCACCGTGCATTGGATATTGCGCCTTGATAGCGGCGGCATCCTGGTCGATAAAATTCAACCACGGCGTGGTGTAAAAGCCGGTGCCGATCAGCAACAAACAAATCACTGCGGCAATGAAGCGCTCCTGCCAAACCGGGTGGTGCGCACAGCTGTAAGGTTGTTCGGCGCGTTGCGGCGCCGCCATAAAAATCCGCTGAAAAGCCCACAATAAAAAGGCTGCGGACATCACGTTGCCGACCAAAATAGCGATGGCCAGCAGCCAGCCGTCTTCCTCAATAATTCCCTCAACCAGCACATGCGCCGCATCAAATCCAGGCGTACCGGGCATCACCATGGTGCTCAATGCGGAAATCAAAAACAGCACCGCCAGCGTGGCGTTGCTGTCGAACAATCCGCCCAAGCGCGGCAGATAAGCGGTACGGGTGCGTTCGTAAATCAGCCCGACGCAAAACAGCATGCCCGCCATCGCCAGACCGTAGGCCACCGACAGTAGTAAGCTGCCTTCCAGCCCCTGCTCGTTAAAACAGAATATGCCGATAACCAGCATGCCCGTTTGGCTGATAACCGCGAAAGCCAGTAAGCGGCGAATATTGATTTGCATCAGCGCCAGTAACGCGCCGTAAAAAATGCTGATAAGACTCAGCGTCACTACAAATTCGGCCCATTGTTCGGCGACCCCGGGCACCATCGGCAAAATGAAGCGAATGACCGCATAAAGACCTAACTTCAAACCCACCAGAAAAATGACCGCACTGGCGACCGTGCCTTGTTCGGCCAACACCGGCAACCAGCCGTGAAACGGAAATAACGGCATGCGGATAGCAAAGCCGAAAAACAGCAATACAAAAATCAGCACTTCGTCATTTAGATAGGCATTGTTTTGTTTTAACGTCAACCAGTCGAAGGTCAGCGCATGCTCGGCATCGATTAAACCGAAGGCCAGCAATAAAAATCCGCTCAACGTCAACAGCAATGCACTGATCCAGAATTGCAACAAGGTCACGACCGCCCGCCGCCGGTTATGGCCGGTTCCGGCGTGAATCGTCAATAGAGTCACAGGAATCAGCTCCAGCACGCACCAAAACCAGAATTGCAGCACATTCAGCGCTACAAATGCGCCGATCAGTATGGTTTCATAACCCAGCAGGCAGGCGATGAACAGCCGGTCGGTCGCATGCCGGGTAATCAGGGTATAAATCAAAGCCAGCAAGGTTAAAACAGCGGTCAGTGGGATAAATAAAATATTCGTTCCATCGACTCCGACCCGGTAACTTAAGCCCGCAAAATGCGCCTGTTCAGCCAGATGTATGCCGGGGTGCGCCGTATCGAACACGATGAGCAGATAAGTGCTCAGCAATACCGTCAACAGCGCTCCGGCAAAACCAAAATACCATGCGTGCTTCGACGATCGGGACCACAAAATGGCGATCATCGCCGCCAGCGGAACCAGCGTCAGCATCGTAAGCAGGGGAAAGGCCACCGATTCCGGCCAGGGAGTAACCGTCATATCCATCAGAGCCTCAAAATGCAACCAGCAAGGTTATCAATACAAACAACAGCAGATAGCGGGGCCTCAGCACGGCTCGTTCAAAGGTGTTGGCGAAATGGCCTAGCCGACGGCCATAATTGATTGCATCTTTGCCGATGCCGCGCAACACGAAGCGGTCTTCGAACCAGTGCAGGAGGGCCGCCGCCCATTCGGTAAGTTTTCCAGCCAGACCGCTGCCGTGGGCGAATTGATCCGATGTGTTATCGAGATGTGCGCCTATCCGCTGCTCTTCCAGTTGCGCCAGTGACGCTATGGCCCGGATTGCAGGAGCAGGAGCCCCCATCATGCGGTCAACGATATGATCATCAAAATAGCTCAGGTCGTGCGCCAGGCCGCGGATCGGTTTTACCAGCGCCCAGTCGGTAATCTGATCCAGCCAGAAGCGTTGTAAAGAGGCGACATAAACCCAGGCCGGGACATCGCCTACACGACGTAGGCGATGGCTGTGAGCGTGAGCGGAAGCTTTGCGCTTCGAAGTGTCGACGGACAAATCCCGCACATTATGCATCAGCGACGGCGCAGTCAGGAATTGATAGCCGCGCACCACAGCATGAGCGCATAGATGCCAGGCGGCCAGTCGCCAAAAGCCTAAGCCGCAGGCCAAAAACATCAGCCCCAATTGGCCGGAAGTCGCAAAAACCAAAGAACTTTTAACATCGGTTTGAGTCAGGCCAACGACATAACTGTAAACAGCGGTGAGCAGGCCCAGAATAGCCAGCACCGCCATCGCCAAGGGCGCTTGCTCGAACAGTGGCCTTAGCAAAATGACCAAGTAAACACCTGCATGTACCATGACCGCGCCGTAAAACACCGCACTCGACGGCGTAGGCCCTTCCATGGCGCGCGCCAGCCAGGGTGTGAAAGGCAGTTGCGCCGATTTGGCGAAGGCGGCGAGTGCAAAACACAGCGCAATCGCGGTGGCTTCACCTGGGGTCAGTTGTGCAACTGCAGCATTGATAGAGTTCCAGTTAACGCTATCAACCCAAAGGTAGCTCAAACCGATGCCTAAAATGAAACCGGCGTCGCCGATACGATTGGTAACAAAGACGCGCGTCGCATTAGCGGCGGCAACCGGGCGGTCATAAGCGTAGGCTATTAAAAAATAGGAACATAATCCTGCAACTTCCCACCCGATAAAAGTGCCGACCGCGTTACCCGACAACACCAGCAACAGCATTGCAAAAGCAAACAGGCTCAGGATAAAAAAGAACCGGTGATAGCCCGCTTCTTTATGCATGTAGTCAATTGAAAAACGGGTGACGATGGCTAACAATACTGAAAACAGGGCTGCCAAGCGGACATTAAAACCGCTGGTGATAAAGTTCACCTGAACATCCAGCGTATCGCTGTCCAACCAATGTCCTACATTGTAAGAGCCGGTATTTTTTTCCAGCAAATCGGCGCCCAGCAAGGTCAAAGCCAACAGGCTGGACATGCTGATGGCCCAAGTTGCAATATCGGCTGTCATACTTTCACCGGCTTCACCGCTGATTACGCCGAATAGATGCCCGATGCCGATAGCCGAAGCAGCAACCAAGGGCATTAAGAGAATGAAAACGACCAATGCATCCATATCTTAAACTCCCGAGCCTTGTAGGGTGGATTCGCCGCGACGACTTGCATGGATGCAGGAGGTAGAGCAACGCAGGAGCAGTTGCCGAGGCAATCCACCGCAACTACAACAGAGCTCTCCTGAGCGTAGCCGAAGGGCTGTCATCAGCGTTGTGCGTTGGTTGGCGGTTTGCTGCCGCGAAACCGCCCTACGACTATATTGCAGTATAAATACTAAAGCACCCATAATTCTAAAGCCTCAACATTTCAGGTTGTTTGATCAGCATAGGTGAGACGGGCAAGGTTTGATCCCGGTAACAATCCGGCGAGCTTGCGCAAACCGGCAGTTCTTTGGCTTCGGCTTGCCACGGCACAAATCCGCTGCCGCACTCGAAGATGAATATATCACCGCTGTCCGGATCTTTAGCGCTCAGATGCACCCAACCGCCTGCTATCAGTTCGCGTAAGCTTTCCTGACGAGCGTAAATTTGTTCCAGCACCTCTGTTTTCGCCTCAACCAGAATCTGCAAACGCATCGGCTCATGGATTTCAACCATCTGCTTAGGCAGGCCGGTGCGCAAATCGCTGGACGTGCCTTCCATAACCCCGAACAGACCTGTCACATTGTGCGGTACTTTGGTGCCGCAACCGAACCGCTCGTTGTCGATCGTGGAAAAATAATATTCCAGATTGATACCTGCGCCGACCGGGCCTGCGGTCAGCAAAATCGACTCGAGGATGCTGCCCTCAGGGTCTTGGGTCGGATCGTAGGAAATCAGAAATGCACGCCGATCCAGGAACAGTCCCTGAGTCAAGGCGCGTCGGCCTATTATCGCCGCAGCATTGGTTGCATGGCCGAATTCGGGGCGAACCTGGCTTAAATCCTGGGCTCTCAGCGTTACATGCTGAAAGGCTTGGGTGGGCGTAGCCGAGCGCTCGGCAGAGGAAAACCGCCGACAACGCTCATGCGCCGATAATTCCTGCGCCCGGCTGATATACGCCCTGAAACGATTGAAATGTTCACGCAACGCCGCCGGTATGGTATCCAGATCATACCAAGTCATCGCATCGCTACAGGTATCGTGCTGCATACCGACAAACCAACAGTCGTCTGGAATGACAATGCCTTGTTGCGCCAGCAGTGTACGCACTTCAGGCCGGTTGGCCATAGCTGCGAATACGCGCGCATTCGGCCCGCCCTGCCGACCGCCGCAAGCGCCGCAATCATGCGCGGCTTCATGGGGATTATTCTGGCTGGTCGAGCCGTGCCCTGCCAGCGCGACAATAGGCGCAAAATTGCCGGTCAGGCCTAAGCTGCGCAACAGTGCCGCTACGCGCCCGACTTGCTCAGTGTCGGTAAAACCCAGTTTGGGTTGTTCAATCGAGGCGGCAGTTGCCGTATCGGTCGACGTAAACTGCAATTCGGTAGTGACATGAGGCACAACGAGCCGATGCAGCCAGTCGGCAATGGCCTTATGGAAGCGCGGCAGCAGCGCTTTACCGAGCAGTCCGGCCAAGATAAATGGCGCCAGAAAATCGATAGCAGCATGTGACAATAAAAGGCTGCGTTGCAGCTTCTGATGAACCTGATTGGCAAGCCACCGGTTCAGCTTACGTCCACGCTTATGCTTAAGCAACGCCGATTCGCTACCTAGCCTTGGCAGTTCCTGAATTTCATGCACAGGCGTTATGACGACCGGACACAGCGGCGTTACCTTGCTGTCGTCCAGGCCCCTGTAATTCATCGCAACGCCGAAAAATCCGGCAGCACCCAAGGTTTCAATATCAGGATTCAGCTCTTCCAGATGACGACGGAAACTTTCCTCGCGTTCATCCATACACATGATGATTTGCGCTTCAGGCCGCTTAATGCG
>JAYTLW010000264.1:0-4869 GCA_043729025.1 Methylobacter sp. | reverse complement strand
TTGGTAATTTGGTTGCTGCCACACTCGGGGCAGACGATTTCTTGATAGCATGTCATGCGGCTAATAATACAGCAAACTACATATTTAACCCATTACCCGCAATAGTTAAAGAACCTTCTGGACTTGGCTCTAGGTCTGGTATTTGTTCGACATAAGCCACAACACCATTGTTAAACCCTGTTCTATTTACAAAAGCCACCCCATCGGTTTTTTTTTTCATTTTGTTCAGGTCTAACTTATGGCCATAAGTAACAGAAAACAGTTCTGATATTTCAACAAGTTTCATCTTCGCCTTCTTCAATATTTTCTATAGTCGCCTGTTTTCCCAATAGTCTAAATATTGCATAATTCCTAACAACCTTCTCAAAATCAGCTTGAGTAATTGCGGAATAATCCGTTTCCATATAAGCCTCAGCACACCATTCATCCGCATGAGTCACTTTCTGCAACACGCTTTCGCCTGCGTGAACTTCACGATTTCTAAACATTTCTACCCAACGGTCACGAGTCGCCTCCCAACGATGATGCAAGTCAATACGCCCTCGATGTTTTGTTTTAACAAAACCATCGTCTTTCCAATAACCAAACCATGTTTTTTTATCACTTTCAGTATGAGGTTTATGTGCTGTCCATACCATGATGCAAGTCACTGTACCGACTGGATAAAATAATTCAGTGGGCATCGACATCACTGCTTCTAGGGTGTGCGAACGCATGAGTTCTTCACGCATAGGATGCGGTGAAATAGCGCAGGACATCGGCACAATGGTAATACCAACCCCGTTGGGTTCAAGACAATCCAGCATTTGCCGAATAAACACCAATTCGTGCAAAGCATCATCGTTTTGAGAATATGGCGGATTAAGTAAACCAACATTGCAATGATGGTCTTCCTTTATAGCTTTGATAATTGCAGGGTCAAAACAACTGCCTTGGTGCAAGTTAGCTTTACCATCACCGCGCAAAATCATGTTACTGGCAGCAAGCGCGTACATATTGGGCAAATGCTCAACACCAATGAGTCCATCACGTTTAATGCGGTCTTTTTCTTCTTTGGTGACGGCGTGACGCATCATGTGAAACATAGCCGACACTAAAAAACCGCCTGTCCCCGCACAAATATCTAACACGGTACTGGATTTATTGACATTGGCTAATTGGGCAAATAAATCGGTGACATGGCGCGGTGTTAAAACGATGCCTAAGGCTTTTTTATCGCCACCCGTATATTTAAGAAATTCACCGTAAAATTGACCGACCACATCAAAGTCATGATAAATGCTGATAAACGGTCTGACTTTTTCATTCAGGCTTTTAATGAGTTCATGCAACACGCCTTTGGGATATTTTAATGCGGTTTTGGCATCGCTGGGTTTACCCAATGCTGGCGCGACCGCAATAGTTGAATAGGGCTGAGTCATGTTGTACTTTTTAGCTTGTGGCAACTCGGCTTTGTTGATTTCTTCATTAATGACTCTGAGCCACTGCGTTTGTAACTCTTCGGGTTTGTAAGTATCGAATGATTTAGTAAACGCCATATTTTGTAGCGCAATCAATGTGCCACTGACTAACAACGGCTTTTCGCTTTCGGTTAGTTTGGCGTGGTCACGCATGAATTCATGCAATTCACGCGAAAATGCCATCAGTTCATCATGACGTAAGGCTTGTACGCTTGGGTCGAATGTGCCGTGTTCAATGTAATCATTCCACGGAATAATTTCAGTAATCGCCTTGCCTGATTTGGTATGTAATTCTTTAGCTTTCGCCGCGCCTTTAGGATGCAGAAACGTTGATATTTTAAGTTGTGACTGGGTTTGTCCACTGGCGGCAATAGCAATCACATTAAAACCTTTGGCGAGGTGTTCCGCATAATTAAGCACACCATCGACAGCAAAGCCGACAGGATTGTCACGATTGCTACTTTCGTGATGTTTAATATCGGCTTTGCATTCAATCACTACCAAAAAGTCGGGCGTGTCTGAATCACTAATGATAAATTCGGGTGCGCCTTTACCACCTTTTCCCGTTTTACTGGCAGATTTAAGCAAGCGTTTGATGGCTTCGGTTTCGCTTTTTTGTTCCTCCACGCGGGTTAAGCAGTCACTATCGTAATAATCTAGTTTGCGCAGCGAATCCCTTATCAAATTTTCTGTTTTTCGTTCGTTACTCATTAGTTATGTTTATTGTTTTATGTCTGTTTTAAAAAATCTGGGTTGTATACCCCCAAAAAATAGCCAGCGACTATGCTGCGGGTAAATTGTAGCTCGTTGGATGGGTAGAGCGATAACGAAACCCATCCAACACCTGAGTTACTCCTTGCACGATGGGGTTTCACTGCGCTCTACCCAATCCTACGCTGCCCTAATTGCTCAGCACTAAAATCATCCACGCTAATGGCTGCAAATCTGGCTTTTTCGGCGGTCACTATCAACTCGGCTTCTTTCTTGGTAACAATAGCCGTGCTGATCGCCGCATCAAGCACATCGAGAATTGCGCCTTTCGGCAATTGTTTTTGTTTTTGCGCGGCCTGGATTTTGGCTTCCACAGGCGTCGCGGCAAGCACGGCCTGGAAGGCAATTTCAATCCTGCCGGTGACATCATCAGTCTTATGGTTAATGTAAATGCCGTGGGTCAAGCGGTCGCGAGTCGGGGAGTTTTTCAACAGCAGCGCCGCAGTCTGGTGTACCAAATGATCGGCGGGCGGCGAGTAAGGTTTGCCTCCGGGGAACAGCACGGCCCTTAACAGGTAAGCCGGAATGCGCATCGGCAAGATATGAAAAATAGCCAGCAGTGATTGCTGGGCGCGGTGCAGGGTTTGCTGGCAGGCCCAATGCAGCAACGGCAAGTCGTCTTTGGGGCTACCTTGATCCTGGTAATTTTTAAGCACGCAGGAACACAAATAAAGATTACTCAGCACATCGGCAAAGCGCCCGGAGATTCTTTCCTTGCGTTTAAGCGAGCCGCCCAGCGTCAGCAACGCAAAATCTGCGACTAGCGCAAAACCGACGCTGAGTCTGGCAATCTGCCGGAAATAACCTTGGGTATCCTGATCGCCGGGCACATCGACAAAACGGGCGTTGCTTAATCCCAGCCAAAAACCGGCCGCCAGATTGTGCAGCACCGAACCAATATGCTCGAACAGCACTTCATCAAACTGTTGCAACGCCAATTCGGGATTGTCATTGCCCAAAGCTTCCATTTCCCTCTGGATGAAAGGATGGCAACGCACCGCGCCCTGGCCGAAAATCATCATGGTGCGGGTCAGGATATTTGCGCCTTCGACGGTAATACTGACCGGAATCACCTGGTACATCCGCCCTAGATAGTTTTTAGGCCCCAGGCAAATGCCGGAACCGCCTTGTATGTCCATGCCGTCGTTAACGACGCGGCGCATCCTTTCGGTGAGTTCGTATTTGATAATGGCGGAAATTACCGACGGGTTTTGCCCGTCATCCAGCGCGGCGGCAGTCACTTTGCGCGCGGCATCGATAATATAGGTTTCACCGGCTATGCGCGACAGCGGCTCTTCAATACCTTCGAATTCACCTATCGGTAGATTGAATTGTTTGCGGATACGGGCATAAGCGCCGGTATTGCGGCTGACCATTTTCGACGCGCCGGTGCTGAGCGCAGGCAAGGATACCGCCCGGCCGGTAGCCAGGCATTGCATCAGCATCTTCCAGCCATTGCCGACTTGCTCGACGCCGCCGATGATCCAATCCATCGGGATGAACACATCCTTGCCCCAGTTCGGGCCGTTCTGGAACGCCGAATCCAGCGGAAAGTGGCGTCTGCCGATCGAGACACCCTTGGTATCGGTGGGAATCAGCGCGACGGTAATGCCGATGTTTTCCTTGTCGCCAATCAGATGTTCGGGATCGTAAAGCTTGAATGCCAAGCCCAACACCGTAGCGACGGGGCCTAATGTGATATAGCGTTTGTCCCAGTTGAGCCGTATGCCCAGCACCTTGTCCTTGCCACTGGTTCCCAAGCTCGAGCTTGGGAACCAGCCGTAGCAGACGACGCCGGTGTCGGGCATGGCCCCGGCATCGCTACCTGCAAGAGGGCCGGTTAACGCAAATGCGGGGATTTCCAGGCCGGTTGCCAAACGCGGTAAATAATGATCTTTCTGCTGCTCGGTGCCGTAAGCCAGCAATAATTTGGCGGGGCCTAAGGAATTGGGCACCATGACTGTTACAGCGGCGGTGCTGCTGCGGCTGGAAATTTTCATCACCACTTCGGAATGCGCGCACTCGCCAAACTCCAGGCCGCCATAGCGCTTGGGAATAATCATGCCGCAAAATTTTTGCTTTTTGATATAGTCCCAGACTTCGACCGGCAGATCGAAACGATTATGGGTAATGTCCCAGTCATCGATCATGCTGCACAAGGTATCCACCGGGCCGTCTATGAAGGCTTGTTCTTCGGGGCTCAGTTTCGCGGCGGGCAAATCCAACAATACTTTCCAATCAGGATTGCCGGAAAACAGCTCGGCATCCCACCAGGTATTGCCTGCTTCCAACGCTTCGCGCTCTGTCTGCGACATTTGCGGCAGCATCTGTTTCATGATTTTGAAAACTGCGCTGCTGAATAATCGTTTACGGATAGCCGGAAAATTGAGCGGGATAAAAATCGCGTCGAAAATCACCCAGAGCAGGAGTACAAAATTGCCGCCGCCCTGCGCGAGGGAATAAAGCCCCAACCAGCCGAACAGAACCAGCGTAGTCCAGCGTAGAGATGCCCTGACATAAGCCAGAACGCCAGCGATAATGAATAATGCGATTAACCAAATCATGGGATGTTCCTTGAGTCGTAGGTCGGGTTAGCGTAGCGTAACCCGACACATTGAAGCGGCAAATGTCGGGTTAC
>JAYTLW010000263.1:0-3157 GCA_043729025.1 Methylobacter sp. | reverse complement strand
TTGCAAGTGGAGCTGCAACAAGGCCGACAGGAATTGACCGAGTCTGTTCTGCACATGGAAAAAGCCGCAAGTACGGCTCAACATGAAAGCCAACGGGCTTTGACCTTGGAACAGCTGATTTTTCAACGCAACCAGCAGATTGCAGGTCTATTGCAGACGCTGGCTACCGGCTTTGATCTTGGCGTACGTCCCTTGCTTGCCGACAGCGATGTTAAGGCGGACTTGTTGTGGCAGCAACATGATAAAGTCATGACGCAATTAATAGAGCGTCTCAAGACCGAGCAGCAAACAAAGCTTGAACTTCAGCAAACCTGTCAGGCCAAAACGGCCAAACTGGCCGAAAAAGAAGCGCTGCTTGAGGCCTTGCAAACCACTTTAGCCGGCCACGCCGATCAGCTATCCAAACTGGAACTGGCGTTTGAACAACAAAAAGCTGTGCTGCAACAACAAGATCATGCCCAACAGCTTTTAGCCGATACCCTGGAGAATTACCGTATCGATGCGCCGCGCCCGGCGCAATTGGATCAGGAAACGAGTCAGCCGGTTACGCCGTCGGCAGCAAGCCCAATTCTGGGGACTCAAGCTGCGCCGAATGCCCCGGACATGAATAATGAACCGTACGCGGCGGTTTCCTGGCGGGAACCGGCAACCGCTGTTGAATCAGTATCGACTGTCGAAGCAGCTGCGCCGGTGCCGACAGACATAAAACCGCAAGCGGCTATGAAAGTATCGCCGTACTTATCATTAGACATCGAGCAACAGCCGGTTAAACCCGCTCAAGGATCGCTTGGAAAAATCAAAAACCTGTTCGGCAAAAAACCGCAGCCGGTTAAAACAGAACCGCAGTGGGTAGCCGCAAATTCCGAGGAAGCGCTGCCCATTGAAGAGCAACAGTCTGATGATGAAGTATCGGGGAAATTGCACGGCTTTTATCGTAAATTCAAATTGAAAGCTAAGTGACAATTTGGCCCCAAAGCGATCATCGGCTTAGTTCAGCAATATTGCCCTGCGCACCAGGCCGATGACCACGCCCACTGAAAATTATAGCCGCCCAGCCAACCGGTGACATCCAGCACTTCGCCGACAAAATAAAGCCCCGGCACCTGTTTGCTGGCCATGGTTTTGGACGAAATAGCATCGCAATCTACGCCGCCGGAAGTCACTTCGGCGGTGCGATAACCCTCAGTACCGTTGGGCTTGATCGTCCAGCGCTGCAGCCGATCAGCAAGCTGCCGGATCTGGTTATCCGACACATCCTGTAGCGACGTATCCAGCAAATTCTCGGGCAAAAAACTGCCGACCAGCCGTTTGGGCAAATAGCCTTCTAAAATCGTTTTTAACTTGTTTTTGATTTTTTGCTGACGCTTGGCTTTTAATTCCGCTTCCAGATTTAACTGCGGCAACAAGTCAATCGCAAGCGCCTCCCCGGCATGCCAATAAGATGACATCTGCAACATCGCAGGGCCGCTTAAGCCGCGATGCGTAAATAATATATTTTCACTAAAACTCTGCCGGATATTGCTGGCTACACAGGGCACGGCGATGCCCGATAAGGCCGAGAATGTTTCTTTATCTTCCGGCTGCAAGGTAAACGGCACCAGTGCGGCACGGGTAGGCAATACCTTGATGCCGAATTGTTCGGCGATCTGGTAGCCCAGAGGCGTCGCACCCATTTTGGGTATCGACAAGCCGCCTGTCGCAACGACTAATGACTGACCGGAAAAAATGCCCTGATCGGTTTTAACATGGAAGCGATCAGCCAGCCGTTCAACGCTATCGATGCTGGTGTTCAGCTGAACGACCACATCGGCTTTGGCGCATTCCGCCAACAGCATATTTAAAATATCTTTGGCGCTGTCATTGCAAAACAACTGACCGTGCTCTCGTTCATGAAAAGGAATCTGGTAGCGCCCGATTAAGGCCAGAAAATCCCATTGGCTATAGCGGCTCAGCGCCGACTTGCAAAAATGCGGGTTATGCGAAATAAAGTGTTGCGGCTCTATTGAATAATTGGTGAAATTGCAGCGACCGCCGCCGGACATCAGGATTTTTTTTCCGGCCCTGTTGGCATGATCCAACACCAGCACTTTGCGGCCGCGCTTGCCCGCCTCGATTGCGCACATCAGCCCGGCTGCGCCCGCGCCGATAATAATGACATCGGTTTCAGTCATGGTTTCCTATCAAACTGCTGTTATGGGCGGAGCGAGTCGCGAAAAATACAAACTTCACAAATAATTTGGTGGGCAGAAAAACGCTGTCCACCCTACTTATCTAAACTAATCATCAACATCCATCCAGCGCTTCATCAGCACATAGCCTGTCAACGAACCCCAAAGCGTCATGTAGATGCTGTGCAACATGACTTCAAAACTAAAACTGTTCACGTTGCGGGTGTAATCCCAGATGTCATCGGCCAAAACCAACGCTAATACCAAAGCTATCGCAAATTCCAGACTGATTTTATGCGCATAAAAAACCCCGATTCCGAGTACCAGAAAGCCGACCAAAAACCTCAAGCCGCTGTGTATTAACATTTCCGCATTAAACGGGTTAAGTTTAAATGCCGAGTCGATAAAATACAGCAGGATAAATCCTGCGATGATAACGATACTGACTAGTTTCATGACGTGCCTCTTTATGCTTCATTAATGAGTTTTAAACCCGGCGGCAATGCTTCGCCAAAAATCTGCTTTTCTTCTTTTTCGTCCAGCTCTTTTAATTGCTCGACCATGTCGATCCAGGATGCAGGCGCTTTGCTTGATTTTAGTTTTTCGATGATGTGTAGGCGCATAGTTTCATCAATATCCCGAGCCCGGTCGCCGCTCATCCGGGCAATCAGTGTAGCAGCAAAGCCTGCCTGCGGGGTTTTCTTCCAGTCTACCGCCAAAATCTGTTTTAACCACAGACAGACGATGTCGGCAGGGATCACATTATGGCTGCTGCCGTGAAACGGCATTCTGGCTCCGATGCGCCCGACCGCCCACCAGGTCTGGCTGGATTCCCCGGCTTTTTCCAGGCGCTTTAACAGCCATGTGCCCAATTGTATTTTTTTGGCGACCGGCAGGCGTTCTAACACAGCCGCCAGCCGCACCATATCGTCGTAACCGCGATTTTTAATCTGCTTGGCGACGCCGGGCTGCCTTGCCGCCGCCGGATT
>JAYTLW010000262.1:0-6885 GCA_043729025.1 Methylobacter sp. | reverse complement strand
GTTGGCGTTGTAACCGTATTTGGTTGCCAGGGTCAGCGTACCGGTGTTGAAGGTTTTGCTGGTCACTTTACCCTGTAAGTTATAAGTCCAACGGGTGGTTCCTGCCTCGTCGGTCATCTGGGTAAGGTGGCCGGTTCCGTTGTTGCCCTGGTCGTAGCTGAAGGTAATGGGCGGTTTGTTGGCATAGGTGATTTGGCTGGCGCGGTTTAAGGCGTCGTAGCTTGTCCCCGTGCATCGGTTGTGTTCTGCGGGTTTCCGGCATCGTCGTAGCTGGTTTGGCTTTGGCCGGTATCGGGGCTGTCGGTGGTCAGCCGGTTGCCGAAGCCGTCATAGCTGTAGTCGGTGATGTGCGCCAAGGGGTCGGTTATGGATAGCGGGTTGTCATGGCTGTCGTAGGTGCTTTGGGTGGCTTTGCCGGTGGGGTCGATGCTGTTTATTAACCGGTTGAGCGGGTCGTAAGCGAGGATTGTTGTGTTGCCCAGCGGGTCGGTCATGCTGGTGGCATTGCCGTTGGCGTCGTAGCCGTAGTTGGCGGTCTGGTTCTGTGCGCCGATGGTTTTCGCCAGTCGGCTGAGGCCGTCGAAAACCTGGGCGCGGGTACGGGTCAGGTTGTTGGCGGGATCCGTGACTTGGCTGGTGAGATGGTTGCCCATTTTATCCAGGATGTAATCGATATGGTTGCCTTGTGTATCGGCAATGCTGACCAGCCGGTGGGCGTTATCGTAGCTGTAGGCAAGGGTGGAGGCGTCCGGCAAGGTGACTTTGATCAGCTGCTCTGCGGCATCGTAGCTGTAACGGGTGATTTCTGTGCCGACAGTTGAGGCAACCGGTTTTCCGCGCAGGTCGTATTGGAAGGTGGTGATTAAGCCGTTGGGGTCTTTAAGAGCTAACGGTTGGCCGTTGGCGTTGTAGCCGGTGATGGTGGTGACATGGCCCAGGGCATCGGTCACGGTGTTGAGGTCGCCTTTGGCGTCGTAGCTAAATCGGGTGACGTCGTTAACGTCGCAGCGCGGCCCGTCGAGGGTTAAGGGTTGGCCGTTGCTGTTGTAGGTCAGTGTCCAGGTTTTTGTTTGGGCGTCTGCGCTGACGGTCTTTTGCAGCAGGTTGCCTTGATTATCGTAGCTGAAGCTGGTGCGTCGTCCGGCTTGGTCGATTTGGGTCGGCAGGCGGTAACCGGCATGCCATTGGCTGCTGGTTTTGCGCTCGCTGCTGTTGGCGGGGGTATAACTCGCCAGATCGGCGGGGCAGTTTGAACCGGGGGCGAGGCCTTCCAGCCGGGTGGTTTCAAGGTTGCGGCTCAGGTCGTAGGCATAGCAGCTTCGGTTGCCGTTGAAGTCGGTGCGGCTGGCGACATTGCCGTTGGCATCGTAGCTGATGGCGCTGGCAGCGGCGCTGCATCCTGCGCCCGCCGGTTGGTCGCTGCCGATGCTTTTGACTACGCCTTGTAGGGTTTGAAAGCGGTGGGTACGCGCGGTGCCCAGCGCATCGGTGACGGTGTTGCTAGTGCTGCCGTAGGCGACGCTGACGCGCTCGGCTCCGTCTGCGTGTTGGGTCAAGACGGCGCGTTTTTGGGCATCGTATTGGAAGGTTGCAAAGCGGTGATTGCTCTCGTCGATGATGCCGGTCAAGGCGTGCGGCATATCGACGCCAACATTGGCCGGTTCGTTATACAGGTAGGTGCGTGTGGTTTGATCCGGGTAAGTCGCGGTCTCAAGATTGCCGGTGGCGTTGTTGTAGCCGTAACGGTAAAGGCCGCCTGCCGGATCTTGCAGGATTGCAACCCGAAGGTTGCCGTCGTAACTCAAGGTCAGGCTGCGTCCGTTGGCATAGGTGACGGCGGTCAGCAGGCCATTGGCATCGTAGACCAGGGTTTGGGTAGCGCCCGAACGGCTTTTGATCGATTGCAGTTTGCCGGTGGCGTTATAGGTTTCGAGGCTGCCGTCTTCGGTGGTTAACAGCCAGGTATCGGGCGAGGCGCTACGGCTGAGTTTTAGGTTGACATCGGCGGTCGGTAACCAATTATTAGCGGTTAGGGTAAAATCGTAAGCGCTGCCGTCTGCGCGGTAGGCAGTCGCCAAGCTGCTGTTGGCGGCGCTGGTAATCGAGCGCTCGTAGCTATGCCGCCAGCCGCTGCCGGTTCCGAGCCGTTCGCTAACGGTTGAGGCATCGCTGTTGTAGGTGCGCTCGAAAACCAGCGGAAAGTCGCCAGCGCCCTGATAATCGGTCTCGGGCTGGTATTTGTTGCCGGTGCCGATGTTGATGGGGTTGCCGCCGCTCGAACAAAGTGGAGGCTTTCCGGTGTTTTTGAGGGGGATGATGGCTGGGGTAGATGGTAATTCACAAATGCCGGTAGTTGCGTTTCTTTTTTGGGAATTAATACAGGCAGGAGCATTTATACAAGAAGTACCAGATAATGCCCCACCATTGGGACATGAATAATAAAAAATAGCAGTATGAAAGCTAACCTTCCGACCATCAGGGGGATAGACGCAATCCATGCCGGAAATTGTCATGTCAACATATGGAAAAACCCCCCATTCTGCATCATAACAAGCAGATTCCATAGTCGCATAGATGGAAAATCCAGGTGCGGTGAAAATATAAAAAGGCGTGGCACTATACGTATCAGCAACCGCAAATTTAGATATTAAAAACAAAAATATGATTATTTTACGCATGGGAAAAACCACCAGTTATCGCGCAAGCGCATGACATGCCGGATAAAAAGAAAAGAACATCATCAATCATAAAATCATCCCTATAAAAAATGTCTTGCCATGCTTATAAATTGCCAGTTTTATAAAGACAGCTGGAAGTGTGTTCAAGCAATACGGGTTCAGGCTATCCTTCGATAATCCTATCGGCTCCTCAATCTAAAGAGACCCAAACTACCTACGGGCATTCTTCGTCATCACTTTGGCGACTAAGTTCCGAGCGCCCATGTCATGCACTCACCAGCAGGATGCCGGACAGGAAAGCCCAGCATGATTGAACGGATTAAGCGACGGCCTCATTGTGACTCAAAAAATTACCAAAGTATGGCAGCCAAAGCTGAGCCTTGTGTAAGCCTAGGACTAAATATCAGTTTTTGTGATCTTTATCGCAGATTTCAGGAATTTTCGCCATTCATCCTATGAGTGCTATCCAGAAATTGGATAGCATCAAGAGATAATTCGGAATTAATCTTAACTGCTGGTTTTGGACGACGATGGATCGGGTGATGTCCATAAAACGGACGTTTTATGGACTGTCTCAGTAAACTATCTTTTACATTTAATCTAAGTTAGTTTCGGGGGGCAAATGAGATATCTCAGGGTCAAACTCGATTGAGCTGTAACTCCATTAATTTGTCTGCATGGTTAACTTACAATCGTCAATAAAAATACATCATCAAAATCAATCAGCTATTTTCAGGTTATATTTCCGCACCCGGTAGCGTAGCGTTTCACGGGTGGCGCCCAGCGCCCTGGCTGCTGCGGTCAGGTTGTTATCCGCCCGTTCCAGGGCGATCTTGATAATAAAGCAATCCATATCGTCCAGCGCCATGCTGCCATCCAGGGGCAACCAAATGCCTGCTTCGGTATGCAAAGCTTCTACGGTAGGCTGTCCGGGCAATTGCAGCCATTGTCCGGGAAATATCGGACCGTCGGCGAATAATACGCAGCGTTCTATGACGTTGCGCAACTCCCTGACGTTGCCCGGCCAGTCATGCGCTTTCAGTTTTTCCCATACCGCATCGGGTATGTCTTTAACCAGCCGTCCGGCTTTAGCGTTGTATTCGGCGACAAATAACGGCACCAGTTCGTCCAGATCTTCTACGGCCTCGCGTAGCGGCGGCAAGATCAGTTTGAACACGCTTAATCGATGATATAAGTCAGCGCGAAAGCTGCCGCCCTGGGCCATTTTTTCCAGATTACGGTTACTTGCGGCCACTATCTGCACATCGACCTGGATTTCTTTTTCTCCTCCCAAGCGCCGGACTTTGTGATCTTCTATCACTTTGAGCAATTTGGCCTGCAAATCCAGCGGCATCTCGCCGATTTCGTCCATAAACAGTGTGCCGCCATCGGCCTGTTCGAGTAGGCCGCGATGCCGTCCTGCGGCTCCGGTAAATGCGCCGGGTTCATGTCCGAACAATTCCGATTCCAGCAATTCTCGGGGCAGGGCCGCGCAGTTCACTTCTATCATCGGCTGTTGGGCACGGGAACCGCCGTAGTGCAAGATGCGCGCCGCCAAGCCTTTGCCGGTGCCGCTCTCGCCGCCAATAATCAGTGCGCTGAACGGCACTTTTGTCAGCTTTGCCAATAACTGGCGTACGCCTTGCGCCTGCCGACTATGGCCGACATAAGCATCCGGCGAATAACGCCGATGCCCTTGCTTGGTTTGATCGACAACCCGTCGCTGAATAGTCGCACTTCGCGCGGCGCTGGCGACTATCAAATCAAGGCGTTCAAGATCGCAGGGCTTTTCCAGAAAGTCATAAGCGCCCAGCCGCAATGCCCTGACCGAATCAGGCACGTTGCCGTAAGCGGTTAAGAACAGCCACTCGGCAAATGCTCCCGGCAATGCTCTACCTCCTCCATCCCTGGAGTCGTCGGCAAATGCTCCCGGCAATGCTCTCGGCAACCGATCCATGCGTTGCTCTATCTCCCCCATCCGTGGGGTCGTACCTCCTCCATTCTTGGAGTCGTCGGCATAATTAATATTGTTTTTGATTTTTTCCATGAAATCCAGTGCATTGCCATCCGGCAAATTCATATCGGAAAGTATCAGTAAGGGCTCCAGTTTTTTAGTCAGCAATAGATCCCTGGCTTCGGCAAGATTTGTGGCCAGCACCACTTCCCAGCCGGATTGTTGATAATGACGGGATAGCTCGGAACCTAACAGTTTTTCATCTTCAATGATGAGCAGGGTTTCTATCATGATTTAGCTCTGGTAATGCAGTCATTGGGCAGCAGCAGGGATACGCATGCGCCATGGATCTGTTGATTGGACAGGCTGATGGTGCCGCCCACGTCTTTTACAAAGCGTTGCACCATAGCCAGTCCCAGCCCGGTGCCGCGTTGACGACTGGTGCGAAATGGCCGGATGCCATGCGCCAACATATCTTTGGAAAAACCGATACCGTCATCCATCACGTCGATACGTAATCCCTGCCGATCGGTGCGGGCCTTGATCCAGATAGTCCCGGAATTGCCTTCAAGCGCATCGGCGGCATTTAATATTAAATTCAATAAAGCTTGCCGTATCCCGCTTTCAGGCAAATGCACCGGCAAGGGGCAGGGCGCGTCTATCTCCAGATGAATGGATGCGGCAATTTGGTAGCGCGTCAATGCAGCCAAGTCGCGGATTAATGTCCGCACATCAAAAGCAGTGGGAACTTCCGGCGAATGACGGCTTTGATCGAGCATGTCGTTAAGCAATCTCGCCATCCGTTTCAGTTCGGCATTGATCAAATCCAGTCTTTCCAGCTGGTCTTTATCATCTATTTCACGGCGCAAATTAAGGATGGCCATTTGAATGCCGGCCAGCGGATTGCGTATTTCATGCGCTAATTCTGCGGCGACTTCGCCGATTGCCGCCAAGCGGTCGGCTCTGGCCAGGCTGTATTGCTGTTCCAACAGGGCTTGGGTAGCCAGTCTGACTTCATGTTGCAGTGATTGGGCATGCAAGCGATTGGCATCTTCCAGTTCCGCGAGGTGTTTGACCATCTCGTTATAACTGATAAACACCGGCAACAGCAGCGGATCGAGATGATCGGTGGTGATCGGCGTGAAATTTTCTTCGGTCAAGTGTTGCAGCAGCTCTCTTAAATCATTCAAGGGATGCAGGATTCGGTAACGTAAAAATAAAACCGCGATAAACAATATCGCCAGAAATACCGCCAGAGCCACATACAATTCGGTTTGGGTATCGCGGCTGATGTCCTCCAACAATTGTTCGCGCTGCAAGGCCTCATTATCCAGGGTTACGCTCATTAATTTTAGCGCCGTCAACAGGCGGTTGTGTTGATCCTCGTCCTTTAGCCCGGATAAACCTACCAGCATGGTTTTGACCGTTTCCAGGCTGGTTCGGGTCGCGGCAGACAAATAGCGCTTATCCGCCATTAAAGCGTCCATCTCCTCCAGGGTTTTGGTCAGTGCGTCGGGTTGCGCATCCGATACTGTTTCGGTGAGATGTTCAATCAGCGATTGCTGCAAGCCTACCGATACATTCTGGATGCGGTGGGAATAGTTAACATAGGAAAAAACCGTTTCAAAGTGATGGGCATTGCGCCAGATCATGCCGCCGAGTATGGCCAGCGCCAGTAACAACAAACTCAGAAAAGCCAAGCCACGACGCTGGGCAGGACGGTAAAAGATCGGTTTCATTTAAAGTAACAGTTTGTAATCATAAGAAAAGTTCCTGTCCGGAAAATTTGGATCTGGTTAAGTTCAATCGCCCCCCACCCTGTGGATGCACCGGCAATAGCCACTTCTTCTCACTTTGCCAGAGCGCCCATAATACCCGAAGCTATTCCGCAAGTCGCAGCTTAACCCGCTCAACTTGCGTCGGCAGCAGCCATCTTCGGTGTTGGGTTTAAACAAAGATGGCGTGTAAACACCGCGCTGCGCTTATGCCCGAGCTATTTCGGGGCATGTCATTGTTCATACGCTATGAGTTTGATTCCTCGGTCATTATTTTGATGATAAAAATACGCGCATAAAA
This sequence comes from Methylobacter sp., assembly GCA_043729025.1. Classification (GTDB taxonomy): domain Bacteria; phylum Pseudomonadota; class Gammaproteobacteria; order Methylococcales; family Methylomonadaceae; genus Methylobacter_A. Next base: position 177 of record JAYTLW010000262.1, on the reverse strand, counting down.
AACAGCGCTACAAAAAATGCTGACCAGCACAATATCAAAAAACATGGCAATTTCCTCAGTTGATGAGCTAAATATTTAGTAACTATTCAGCGTAAAAAATTAAAATAATGCTTGACAAGGTTTTTGCACGAAAAAGCAAAAATTCCAGGCATTCAGAACCCGGCGTCAATCACCGCC
>JAYTLW010000261.1:0-15181 GCA_043729025.1 Methylobacter sp. | reverse complement strand
TACGGAAAGGGCGAGATTATTGCTGAGCTTGATATTACCCCTGATTTATGGTTTTTTGCCTGTCATTTTCAGGGCGATCCAGTGATGCCCGGTTGTTTGGGTCTGGACGCCATGTGGCAATTGGTTGGTTTTTTCTTGTGCTGGATGGGCGGCCCAGGTAAAGGGCGAGCTTTGGGTGTCGGGGAAGTTAAATTTACCGGGCAAGTTTTGCCAACCTCTAAGAAAGTGATTTACCGGGTCAATTTAAAAAGATTGATCATGCGCAAGTTGGTCATGGGCATCGCCGATGCGACCATGGAAGTTGATGGTAGAGTAATTTATGAGGCTACCGATTTGCGAGTGGGTTTATTTACTTCCACAGAAGATTTCTAAGGGGTATTAGCAATGAAAAGAGTCGTAGTAACCGGATTAGGCATTGTTTCCAGTATAGGGAATAATCGAAAAGACGTTGTCGATTCCCTTAAAGAAGGTCGCTCAGGTATCGTTTTTTCCGATGTTTATAAGGACATGGGTTTTCGCAGTCAAATCCATGGGCCTATCAACATAGATTTAGACGCGCACATCGACCGAAAAATAAAACGCTTTATGGGCGATGGCGCGGCGTTCAACTATATCGCGATGCAACAGGCAATAGACGATTCGGGCTTAAGCGAAACAGACGTGTCAAATTTCAGAACCGGCCTGGTGATGGGTTCCGGCGGCCCTTCAACCTCAAATATAGTCGAAGCGGCCGACATTTTGCGCGAAAAAGGCATTAAACACGTCGGGCCATATAGGGTGCCCAGAAGCATGTCCAGCACCAATACTGCATGTCTTGCGACACCTTATAAAATTAAAGGCGTCAATTACACAATAAGCTCGGCGTGTGCAACCAGCGCCCACTGTATCGGTCATGCGATGGAGTTGATCCAGATGGGCAAACAAGATGTCGTGTTTGCCGGTGGCGGTGAAGAGGTGCATTGGACCATGTCGGTGTTATTCGATGCGATGGGCGCTTTGTCGTCCAAATACAATGACACGCCGACTACCGCTTCAAGGCCTTATGATGCAAGCCGTGACGGTTTTGTGATCTCCGGCGGCGGCGGTGTTTTGGTAATAGAAGAACTGGAGCACGCCAAAGCCCGAGGCGCGAAAATCTACGCGGAACTGACCGGTTACGGCGCAACATCCGACGGTTACGACATGGTGCAACCATCAGGCGAAGGCGCTGTGCGCTGTATGCAGCAGGCGATGGCGACCATCAAGGACTGCAAGGTCGATTATATCAATGCCCACGGCACCAGCACCCCGGTCGGCGATACCAAGGAACTTGAGGCCTTGCGTAATGTGTTCGGTGAGGGCAATGTGCCTTTAGTCAGTTCCACCAAGTCACTGACCGGTCATGCACTGGGCGCTGCCGGTGTCAATGAGGCGATTTATTCGTTGTTGATGATGGAAGAAAACTTCCTCAGCGCATCGGCCAATATTAGCCAGCTTGATCCGGGCGCAGCAGGTATTCCCATAGTGCGTGAACGCAAAGACAACATCACCTTAAATACCATTATGTCGAATAGTTTTGGTTTTGGCGGCACCAACGCTACACTGATTTTTCAGCGTTACCACGGCTAACAATAGCTTATGTAGGTCGGGTTAGCGATAGCGTAACCCGACAATATACGGGTCGGAATCAATGGCAAATACGTTTTTAATTAATGCCCCCACATAATCAAAATATTAAAACAAAGCAAGGATATGATGGGTATCCAATTGCTTATTCAAATCCTGCTTACTACGAAACAAAAAAGATACTGGCTGCTGATTTTGGGTTAGTTTAGGTAAATGATGAATTGATAATTTGTTCAGATTCATGTCTTAAGTATATTTATCAGGTTTCAAGGATTGAAATGCTAACAGATGCCTCTGGAAGTAAAAATGAAGGAAAGCCAGTTAAAGTTGTTTTCGGCAAAAAAATTTCTACTTTTCCAAAAATAAGTGTTTCTTTTGTCTGCAATAGATTATCAAAAGCTGAGATTATCCCTCCTAACCTATTTAATCCAAAAAATGGAGGCTTTAAGCAAGGGGCTTTTGCCGAAATGCTTAATCGCGAACAAACAGACGAAATAACAAAATGGGTAACACAATAAGCCAAGCCAGCAGCTTGTGTCGGGTTACGCTACGCTAACCCGACCTACGCAAGAAAAATCTTCTTCGACCCTAGCAGACACAATGCAAAAATCCAGAACCCAGTTCAACAAGCTACAAAAGAAATTGCGGCACACGGTCGGCGATGCGATTGCCGACTACAACATGATCGAAAATGGCGACAAGGTCATGGTGTGTCTATCCGGCGGTAAGGATTCCTACACCCTGCTGGATATTTTGATGCACTTGCAAAAAACCGCGCTGGTTGAATTCGAACTGATCGCGGTCAATTTGGATCAGAAGCAGCCCGGTTTTCCCGAGCACATCTTGCCGGATTATTTCGAATCGCTGGGCGTGCCGTATCATATTATCGAAAAAGATACTTACAGCGTGGTAAAGCGGGTCATCCCCGAGGGCAACACTACCTGCGGCTTGTGTTCACGCTTGCGGCGCGGCACCTTGTACGGTTATGCCGAAGCCAATAATGTCACCAAAATAGCCTTGGGACATCATCGCGACGATATTTTAGAAACCTTTTTCCTGAATATTTTTTACGGCGGAAAATTAAAAGCGATGCCGCCCAAGTTGTTAAGCGACGATAAGAAAAACATTATCATCAGACCTTTGGCGTACACCCGTGAAAAAGACATTGAACGTCTGGCCGCATTTAAAAACTACCCGATTATTCCGTGCAACTTGTGCGGCTCCCAGGAAAACCTGCAACGCCAGGCCATGAAGGTCATGTTAAAAACCTGGGACAAACAGTTTCCGGGGCGCTTGGAAACCATTTTCACCAGCTTGCAAAATGTCGCGCCTTCCCAGTTGGCCGATACCCGGTTATTCGATTTTTCAGGGTTAATGCGCAGTCAGCACGTCGAAGATCAGGTCATGACATTTATCGCCAGGGATGGTGTGTATGCCGCTAGCCAGTCGGGAACTGGTGCGGCGAATGCCGGTTTGGATGTGTTGGCTCAGTAATATCGCCAACTTGGAATGAACCGCCCCGGCTTATAGTTTATAATCACCCTCTGTTTAAAGTCTTCCTCGACCGACGATCATTCGTGCGTTGGTCTCGACTGTCATTGGTTAAATACACCTCATGCAAGAAATAAATCCGATCAAATACAAAATAGCCGACTTAAAAAGCCGTGGCGATGCGCTTAGGAGGTATCTTTGACTTTGACCTTAAGAGCGAGCGTTTAGTCGAAGTTTTAAGAGAGCTGGAGAATCCGAAAGTCTGGGACAAGCCCGAAGAAGCGCAGGCTTTGGGCAAAGAGCGCGGCCAGCTGGAAGTCATCGTTAACACCATTAATGACCTGGAACGCGGCCTAAGCGATGCTGAAGAACTGCTGTTCATGGCGGTTGAAGAAGACGATGAAGATACGGTTGCAACCGTCATCGATGATCTGGAACACTTTGAAAAAAGAGTCGCAGACCTGGAGTTTCGTCGGATGTTCTCCGGGCAAATGGACGCCAATAATGCGTTTTTGGACATACAGTCCGGTTCTGGCGGCACCGAAGCCCAGGATTGGGCATCGATCATCGAGCGCATGTATTTGCGCTGGGGCGAACGTAAAGGCTTTAAAACCGAATTGATTGAAGAATCATCGGGCGATGTGGCCGGCATCAAAAGCGCGACGATCAAATTTGAAGGCGAATATGCCTACGGTTGGTTGCGCACCGAAACCGGCGTGCATCGTCTGGTCAGAAAATCGCCATTCGATTCGGGCAATCGCCGCCATACCTCGTTTGCGTCGGTATTTGTAGCGCCGGAAATCGACGACGACATCGATATCGACATCAATCCCGCCGATATACGCGTCGATGTTTACCGCGCCAGCGGCGCGGGCGGTCAGCATATCAACAAAACCGAATCGGCGGTGCGCATGACCCACAACCCGACCGGAATAGTCGTGCAATGCCAGAGTGACCGTTCGCAGCATAAAAACCGCGATACCGCGATGAAACAGTTAAAAGCCAAATTGTACGAACTGGAAATGCGCAAACGCAGTGAAACAGCTCAGGCCTTGGAAGATACCAAGTCCGATATAGGTTGGGGCAGTCAGATTCGATCCTATGTTTTGGATCAGTCGCGGATCAAGGATTTACGCACCAATGTCGAAACCGGCAACACCCAGGCGGTACTGGATGGCGATCTGGATCAGTTTATCGAAGCCAGCTTGAAGAGTGGTTTGTAGGGATAAACTGTAAAATTTTTTATTGCGAATCCACCTTTTCGCTCATTTTGTACCTGTAATATCAATCATTATGAAAATAGAAGCATTGCGTGTTAAAAATTTTAAAACCTTCAAAGACATTAAATTAACCAATTTGCCGGCAATTTCTGTTTTTATAGGTGCAAACGGAACGGGGAAAACCACGCTTTTTGATGTTTTCGGATTCTTACGTGATGCTCTACAAGATAATGTTCGTGTTGCTTTACAAAAACGGGGTGGTTTTAAAGAGGTTATAACACGTGGTGAAAAAGGATCGATTGAAATTGAAATTAAATTTCGGGAACATGACGAGGGTACACATAGCCCTTTAGTCACTTATTCTTTAATTATTGAGCTGGATAATAATCAACCTGTAGTTAAACGCGAAATACTAAAATATAGACGTGGTGCAAAAGGGAAGTCTTGGCATTTTTTAGATTTCAAGAAAGGCTCTGGCATGGCCATTACAAACGAAAATAGCTACGAAGACAAAGAATCTAAAGAAGAAAGAGAGGAACAGACTGTTGATTCGCCGGACATTCTGGCTCTAAAAGGTTTAGGTCAATTTCAACGTTTTAAAGCGGCTAATAGTTTTCGTAAGTTAATTGAAAGCTGGCATGTTTCTGATTTTCATATCGAGAATGCAAGATCAAGGCAAGAAACAGGTTATGCCGAACATCTTTCAACGCGCGGCGAAAATATGGCGTTAGTCGCTCAGTTTATGTATGAGAATCATCGCCCAATTTTTGATGATATTCTGAAAAAGATGGCACAGAGAGTACCAGGTGTTTCCAATGTTGAAGCAACAGATACTGAAGACGGACATATTCTTTTAAAATTTCAAGACGGCTCGTTCAAAGACCCATTTATTGCCCGTTATGTTTCAGACGGCACAATAAAAATGTTTGCTTATTTGCTCTTGTTACATGATCCCAATCCACACCCATTATTGTGTGTAGAAGAACCGGAAAATCAGTTATATCCGAGCCTATTTTGCGGTTTAGTGGAAGAATTTCGTGACTATGCAGACAAAGGCGGACAAGTCATGATTTCCACCCATTCGCCCGATGTTTTAAATTATATTAAACTTAGTGAGATATTTTGTTTATCTAAAAAGCAAGGTATTACTGTTATTGAGCGAGCCAGTGAAAATGACCTGTTAGTTAATTTGACCAAAGAAGGTGATTTGCCAGGAGCTTTATGGAAACAAGGTTTGTTTAATGGGCTTAATCCTCAATGAAGCAACTGGTTTTTCTACTGGAAGAAGAGTCAATGAAAGCTTTGCTGGATGTTTTGTTACCCCAGATATTACCGGCTGATATTACATTTATTTGCATCCCTCACGAAGGTAAGCAAGACCTTGAAAAATCAATACCCATCAAATTACGGGCATGGCAAACACCAGGAACCTCGTTTGTCATTGTGCGCGATAAAGATCGAGCCGATTGCCTCGAAGTTAAAAATCACTTGGTGAAATTATGCGAGCAAGCAGGACGTAGCGATAGCCTGGTGCGCATAGCTTGCCACGAACTGGAATCTTGGTTTTTAGGTGATCTAGCTGCTGTTGAAAAAGCCTTCAATATCAAAAAACTTGCAGGTCAACAACAAAATAGAAAATATAAAGAACCTGATAAGTTATCCAATGCATCGGAAGAGCTGGAAAAGTTAGTCAAAGGTTATCGAAAAGTCAGTGGAGCTAAAAAGATCGCTGCCCATATGACTATTCAGCAAAATTATTCTCAGTCTCATAGCTTTAATTGTTTTATTAGTGGCGTTAGCGGCTTGATTAATGCCTGCTAACAGCGCCGTGACAGATGCGCATCACTTACTTTCTTAAATTAAAATTATTAAAAACCCATGTCCGAAAACCAACAAGACGAACAAGAACAAATCAAGCAACGCCGCAGCAAATTAAACGACTTGCGCGAGAACGGCGGCATTGCCTTTCCTACCGATTTTCGCCGCAATGTGGTGGCCGGCGAGTTGCTGGCCGAATACGGCGAAAAAACCAAGGAAGAGCTCGAAGCGGAACCCATTCGGGTAAAACTGGCCGGGCGCATGATGACCCGGCGGGTGATGGGTAAGGCGAGTTTTGCGCATATTCAGGATATGTCCGGAAAAATTCAACTTTATGTGACCCGCGATGCGCTGGCTGAAAATTTCTACAACGAGCAGTTCAAAAAATGGGATATAGGCGATATTGTCGGCGCTGAAGGCGTATTGTTTGTCACTCAAACCGGCGAACTCAGCGTCAAGATAGACGACATACGCCTGCTGACCAAAGCCTTGCGGCCCTTGCCGGAAAAATTCCACGGCCTGGCCGATCAGGAAATCAAATACCGCCAGCGCTATCTGGATTTGATCATGAGCGAAAGCTCCCGCAATACCTTCTTGATCCGCTCCAAAGTGGTCGCTTATATCCGCCAGTTTTTGATCGAGCGTCAGTTTTTGGAAGTTGAAACGCCGATGATGCAGATGATTCCGGGCGGGGCGACCGCGCGGCCTTTTACGACTTTTCATAATGCCCTGGACATGGAATTGTATCTGCGCATCGCGCCGGAATTGTATTTAAAGCGTCTGGTGGTCGGCGGTTTCGAACGGGTGTTTGAAATCAATCGCAACTTTCGCAATGAAGGCTTGTCCAGCCGTCACAACCCCGAATTCACCATGCTGGAGTTTTATCAGGCTTACGCGGAATACCAGGATTTGATGGATTTGACCGAAGCCATGTTGCGCGGCGTCGCGGTTGAAGTGCTGGGGAAAACAGAGATTACTTATCAGGGCGAGCAATACGATTTCGGCAAACCGTTTGACCGGATGACTGTGTTCGATTCGATTTTGCACTTTAATCCGAATTTAACAACCGGTGATATTGATAATCGTGAGTCTGCGGTAGTAGTCGCCCAAGGCTTGGGGATTCTGATTAAAGACGGTTACGGTCTGGGCAAAATCCAGATTGAAATATTTGAAAAAACCGTGGAAAGCAAGCTGATGAATCCGACCTTTATTACTGCGTATCCGGTTGAAGTATCGCCGTTGGCGCGCCGCAATGATGATGATCCGCATGTTGCGGATAGGTTTGAATTTTTTGTCGGCGGACGGGAAATCGCCAACGGTTTTACCGAGCTGAACGACGCCGAAGATCAGGCCGCGCGTTTCCAGAAACAGGTCGAAGAAAAAGAGGCCGGCGACGATGAAGCCATGCACTTTGACGCCGATTATATCATCGCGCTGGAACACGGCATGCCGCCCACAGCGGGCGAGGGCATAGGCATCGACCGTCTGGTCATGCTGTTCGCCGATGCACCGTCAATACGCGATGTGCTGTTGTTTCCGCATATGCGGCCGCGGCCTAAGGGCTAACCTAAAGTCCACGCTTAGCACGAAATTTATATTTTATTTCGTGCTAAGCGTGGACAGTCCGTAACATTAATTAAAAATTGTCTTTCAAGCGCCTGACTTCCGCAAAAACCTCCACCGGTGTTTTACCCACACTGTTAATCGTTTCCTGCAACGCCAAGCTGTCTTCCCTGAAAAACGGATTGGTCGCCAGTTCTTTTTCTATCGTCGACGGCACGGTCGGTAAATGCTTTGCTCTTAGTTGATCGACAATAGTCATTCTTTGCTGCAATTGCAGGTTATCAGGCTCTACGGTTAAGGCAAAGCGGCCATTGGTTTGGGTGTATTCATGGGCGCAATAGATTTTGGTGGCTGCGGGCAAGGCTTTTAATTTTTGCAGCGATTGCCACAGCTGTTCGGCTGTGCCTTCAAACAAGCGGCCGCAGCCCATTACAAACAAAGTGTCCCCGCAAAACAGCGCATGGTCGCCCGCAAAATGATAAACAATATGGCCGCTGGTGTGTCCCGGCGTCGCAATGACTCGGGCGACATGCTTGCCTAGGTTTATGGTATCGCCGTCACTTACGCCGCGATCAAAACCGGGGATTCTGTGCCGGTCGGCAAGCGGCGCAATAACCGTGCAGCCGGTTTGTTGTTTCAGCTCCAGATTGCCGCCGACATGATCCGAATGGTGATGGGTGTTTAGGATGGCGGTTAACTGCCAGCTGTTTTGATCGAGCACATCCAGAACCGGTTGGGCGAGGGCGGGATCCACCGCAGCGGTTGCGCCCGATACCGGGTCGTGAATGAGATAAATGTAATTATCGTTTAAGACCGGGAGTTGCCGGATAGTTAACATGGTTTAAAGTCCTCACGCGTCGTATCTTGAGTCTTCGGTGTGACACCGGCTTTAATAGCCCCGTTTTAAGCTTTTGATCTCTTTTAATACGCCATTTTCGAAGCGCAGATAATGCTGCAAACGGTAAGAGCCGAAATTGTACACCCACTCTTCTATTTGGATTTCTTCAAATTGTTGCAGATCCAAAGTTCTGCGCGGATGATGAAGCGTGCTGCCCACTATTTTAGTGCGGGTTTCAACCGATTCCGGCGCACCGCAGCGATCAAACACATCGCCTTTATAATCGCCCAACTGAACCAGCTGGTGTCCGCATCTGAGTGCAAATGCGGTATTGATAGAGCATAAACTCAGAACCAAGACCCATGCCGCGCTATTGTTCATTGCTAAATCCTTAACGTTAGTAGGGTACGCACCGCGTACCTATATTGACCTAGAGGTAGTGTTTGGCTTAGGGTACGCGGTGCAATCCTACCTTGGCTGAAACGCCCGTCGGCTTTTGGCGGGACGATACAATATCAGATCTCTAAGCGCAAAATTTCTCAACCTGAGCAAGAATTCCCTGTATATCCAGGCCGCACAATGCCAGCAATTCTTCTCTTGTGCCTTGCTCGACAAAGCTGTCCGGCAGGCCGATATTCAATACCGGCATCAGGATTTTTTGCGCTTGCAGGAAGTCGTTCACGGCGCTGCCCGCTCCACCGGAGATCACATTTTCTTCGACAGTGATCAGCACATCGTGGCTTTTGGCTAATTCAAGTATCAGTTCGGCATCGATAGGCTTGACGAAACGCATGTTGACGACGGTAGCATTCAGCTGTTTTCCCACTTCCAGAGCCGGAGTGACCATGCTGCCCCAGGCCAGTATGGCAATGCGGCTGCCTTGATGGCGAACTTCGGCCTTACCCAGCGGTAATGCGGTCATGGTGTTATTGACTGCAACGCCGGGGCCTTTGCCGCGCGGATAACGCACGGAAGCCGGGCCCGGATGCATAAAGCCGGTATAGAGCATTTGTCGGCATTCATTTTCATCGGCAGGCGCCATCACCAGCATATTGGGTATACAGCGCATATAGCTGTAATCAAAACTACCGGCATGGGTCGGGCCGTCGGGGCCTACTAAACCGGCGCGATCCAGCGCAAACAACACATCCAGGTTTTGGATGGCGACATCATGAATCATCTGGTCGTAAGCCCGTTGCAAGAACGTCGAATAAATCGCCACCACCGGCTTGGCGCCCTGGCAAGCCTGTCCTGCGGCCAGCGTTACGGCGTGTTGTTCGGCAATGGCGACATCGAAATAACGTTTCGGATAACACTGCGAAAATCTGACCAGCCCCGAACCTTCGCGCATAGCTGGAGTTATGCCCAATAAACGCTCGTCTTGCGCCGCCATATCGCAGAGCCAGTTGCCGAACACTTCGGTATAAGTCGGATGCGGGGAGGGCGCGGATTTGGGCAGGCAATCTTTGCTCGGATCAAAAGCCGGTACGCCATGATAGGCCAGAGGATCTTTTTCGGCAGGCAGATAACCCTTGCCTTTTTGGGTGACGATATGCAAAAAGCGCGGCCCGGAAATAGCTTTAAGATTTTCCAGCGTGGACACCAGCATCTCCATGTCATGCCCGTCTATCGGGCCGATATAATTAAAGCCCAGCTCCTCAAACAAAGTGCCCGGCACTATCATGCCTTTCATGTGTTCTTCGGTGCGTCGGGCCAGCTCCCAGACGCTGGGAATTTTGCTTAAGGCTTTTTTGCTGCCTTCGCGCATTGAGGAATAAAATTTGCTGGACAAGATTTTGGTCAGGTAATTGTTCATCGCGCCGACCGGTGGCGAGATCGACATATCATTGTCGTTCAGAATAACCAAAAGATTGGCGTCCAGGGCCCCGGCATGGTTCATCGCTTCAAAGGCCATACCGCCGGTGATGCTGCCGTCGCCGATAATGGCCACCATCTGCTTGTCTTCGCCTTTCAGCTCAGAAGCAATCGCCATGCCTAAGGCCGCGCTGATCGAGGTGCTGGAATGGCCGACGCCGAAAGCATCGTATTCGCTTTCCGCCCGATTGGGAAATGCCGACACCCCGTCCCTGGTGCGTATGGTGGTCATCCGGTCTTTACGCCCGGTCAGAATCTTGTGTGGATAAGCCTGATGACCGACATCCCAAACCAGCTGATCGGAGGGTGTGTCGAACACATAATGCAAGGCTATCGTTAACTCAACCGTACCTAAACCTGCGGAAAAGTGACCGCCGGAAATGCTCACGGTATGGGTTAAAAATTCACGCAGTTCTTTGGCTAGGGGCTTAAGCTGATTTTTCGACAGCTTGCGCACATCGGCTGGGATATTGATGTCTTTGAGCAGTGGGTAGTTATGTAGTGTGTTCATATTAATAAAGGGGTTCGCGATAGAACATCAGGATGAGGCCAATCTGAAACAGGGCGGCAACGGAAATAAAACCGGCAATCGCCGCGCCTGCTCCCGGCAGGCTTGCGGCATACACACCATCCTTGGCGATATCACTGCCCGGTCTGTCCAATTTTAATTCCAGCCAACGCCCGCAAGCCAGAATCAGAGAAAAAATCCCCATGGTGGTATGACCGACCTGGATAAGAAAAGCACTTTTGGCTTGAAAGCCGACATGTGAATGGGTAAGTAACATCAAACCGCCAAAAGCCGCCAGCAACGGAAATACGAAAGCTAATTTGCTGTTCGGATTTTTGCTTATTCTGGCGCAAAGCTCTATCACGCCGAGTACAAATACCAGTAAAGTCGCAATTCTATGCTGCAACACTTCACCGTTATTAAAGGTGCTGTCCCAAAAACCTAAAGGACCCAAGGGCCAGGTTTCCGCGTCGCTACGGAAAAATAGAAAAATACCCAGTCCGACAAAACCCAAGGGCCAGTATTTGAAGGATTCAATTCTGGTGTATTTTACATAAGACAGCATCGCAAAGAAACTCATCACCGTCAGAAAAATCCCGGCGATATTGTGGTTATAGTTCGACCATTCGGTAGCCGCAAGCGAGGGCACTTGGCCGATGATGGCTACGCGTCCGGCTTCTCCGGCAATCAAATCGGTATGCGTGGGGGAACTTATTCTGGGGATTTGTGGACTAAAGGTGCCGATAACTTCCTGCCAGCTTGCCGTCAGGCTGGGTATGTCGATGGCGGGGGGCTGGGAAGCCAGACTGGCGGCGGTAAATAACAAGGTAACCAGCACAAAGGATTCCGCTTCAATATAGTAAGGAACGCGATTATTTAAGGCATGATGATTGCCGGAAACCCCGTATTCCAAAATAGAGGATTTGTTTAACCAGGCAAAACCCAAAGCGATAGTCAATAAAGTCACTTTTACCATCAATAAATTACCGTAACCGGTGCCGATCAGGCCGTTCCAGGTATCGATGTATTGCCAGGCAATAGGCACGCCTGAAATAAGAATCATCGCAACTGAGGCTATGCCGAAAATAAAGAATTTTTTTAGAAATAAAGGCCATAACTCGGCAGGAGCCTCATTGCTGCGACGCAACAGCCAAAGGTTGACCAGTTGAAAAACCCCACCGATCCAGGCTGCCGCCGCCAGTTGATGGATGACCGTCAGCGTCATTAATAGGTACTGATGTTCAAAACGACCGGCGCCATGCACCAGCCAAGCACCGGAGATAATCATCGGCACGGCTAGTGCGGCTGCGCATATCCAGTGCTGTTTGGAACTGGGATTATTGCGTAAATAAACGTAGCAATAACCGGCCAACATAACCGTCAGCAGCGTACGTACTATGCCGCCTATAAATTGCGTGGTGTCGGCGAATTCGGGAAACGGCCAGCGCTCAAGTACGGCGGCCATTAACCAGATTTTAAGAATGACTTTGAAAAGTTGAGCCGCAGCCAGCCAAAAACCGCCTTTGTAGAGCAGAGTGATGGTTCTTTGCAGTAATACGACCGAGTAGCCATCGTTATGCTGCCATGGACGCAACACAAAAAGTCCCCAGAACAGGCTGCCGATTGCTAATGAATAACAAATCAGATCAAACCCGCCAATCAGAGAATCAAGAAAATCAGCTATGCCTGCCATTGCGGGTCCTAGTTGGGAACGGAGAAATGAATAACGTCTTCGGTTAAATGACCGTCGGCAGCGAAGACTTTAAATCTGAGCGCATATTCACCGGCCCCCAGTGACGGTATTTGGATTAAAACCTGACCTTGTTTGCTGCCGGTGACGGCGGTTAATAGCTGGTGCTTGTCGCCTTTGCTGACCAAAAAAATTTGCGACAAGCCCAGTTCTATCTGCGAATTAAAGATAAGTTCAACCTGGGCTGGACTGTTGACATGAATCGGCGTGATTTTTAGCGAATAATCGGTGATCACCGCGTGAGCTAAAGCCCCCTGCGTTTGGCACAAAGTTAAAAATAATAAACATATTGGAATGATTTTTTTCATTGCTTTTTCCAGTTTGTAACTATTTGTGATGCTAATTTTAATAATAGGCCACAGATGACACAGATTAGACGGATTTAAACGGATTTTATTTTTTATCAGCGCTTATCAGCTAAATCCGTGTCATCCGCGGCCTATTTCTCTAACGTTTACTTACTTTTTGCCTTTCAAGGCATGCCCCGCCAGATTCTTGCCCAATTCCCAGATCGAACCGGGGATTTGATGGGTATCGGCTATGGCTTTATCAAATGAATTAACAATGGTGTCGCGGTCTTTTTGCGTTAAGTTTAACGGTGGCAAGAGCTTGACCACGTTCATGCCGTGTCCTGCAACCTGCGTTAATATGTGGTGTTCTTTAAATAAAGGAATGGTGATCATTTGACAGAACAAACCTTTATTGGCCGCTTCCAGCATCGCCCAGGCCGCTTTCAGTTTCAGGCTCTTAGGCGATTGGAATTCAATCGCAATCATCATGCCTTTGCCGCGCGCTTCTTTCAGGAACTCATATTTCCCGGTCATCGCGTTCAGGCTGTCGATAATGTCGGTGCCGACGTTCATGCTGTTTTCCACCAGCTTTTCGTCTTCCATAACGTACAGCGTGGCAAGGCCTGCTGCCATCGCCATATTGTTTTTGGAGAAGGTCGAGCCGTGCACGACAGCTCGATCCATGCGGTTATAAACGGTATCCATGATTTTCTGGGTCATCGCAACCCCGCCGACCGGGACGAATCCGCCGGACAGGGCTTTGGCCATGCAAATCATATCCGGTTTAACGTTCCAGTGCTCGATGGCCCAGAATTTTCCGGTGCGGCCCAGGCCGGTCTGGACTTCATCGGCGACAAACAAGGTGCCGTATTTTTTGCACAAGCGTTCGACTTCCGGCAAATAATTATCATCCGGTACATTAACGCCTTTACCTTGGATAGGCTCGACGACGAAAGCGGCAACGTCTTTGTTGCTTAAAGCTTTTTCTAAAGCTTCAAGGTCGTTGAAAGGAACGGCGCTGCAACCGGGCAGCAGCGGGCCAAAACCCTCGCGGAAGATTTCTTCGCCGTTTAATGATAAAGCGCCCATGGTCAAGCCATGATAGCCGTGTTCGCAAAAGACGATTTTTTCACGCTTGGTGGTATAGCGGGCGAATTTGATCGCCGCCTCTACGGATTCGGTACCGGAGTTGCAAAAGAACATCTTGTTCAGGTTGTCCGGCGTGGTCTTCAGGATTTCCTGGGCCAACAATCCACTGAGTACCGAGACATCCATTTGCACCAGATTGGGCAGTTCCAGTGTTAAGGTCTCAGTTAATGCGCTGATCACCGTCGGGTGATTGCGGCCGATCGCAAATACGCCGAAACCGCTGAGTAGATCCAGATATTCCGTACCTTCCTGGTCATAGAGATACTGGCCGATCGCTTTTTTGTAATGGCGGTCGTAGCCTATGGTCTTTAACACCCTGACCATTTGGTTGTTTAAGTATTGTTCGTGCAGATCAAATTTATCAGTGCTGTGTTGAGAAAAAAGTTCGGCGATACTAAATGACATTCGATACCTCAAGGTTAAATTCTTGTGCCGCTGAAAGCCGGCAGGACTATTAAAGAGCACATCACTGTGAAAGTCAGGCCTATGGCCAATACTAAACCCATGCTCGCCATACCCTGGTGGGCGGTGAAGGCAAGGCTTGAAAAACTGCATAGGGTGGTTATGGAACTGAAAATAATGCCTCGTGTGGTGCTGCTTTGCAGTAAGTTTTCATCTTCACATGAATTGGAATGGTGTCTGTGCATGATCAGGATGCTGCTATCGATACCCATGCCCAGCAGCAAGGGCAGGGCGATGATGTTGGCGAAATTGAAAGGGTTATCCAGTAATACGTTGGTTGCACCGGTTAGCAAAGCGGCAAGCAATAAGGGCATGGTCACCAGTAAGGTCTTTCTGACGCTTCTGTACATGAGTAATAATAACACCACAATGGCAATAAAAGCACCGCTAAAGGCTTTAATAAATGCCTGGACTACAGCATCGCCTCCGGCCTGATTGATAATCGGCAGGCCGGAAACCGTGTTATCTATGTCCAGCACTTGGCTAACAAAGGTTGCTAAATTCTCGGGCTTATTGAGGTCTTGTTCAGGCGTTATTAGGACTCTGTAAAGACCGTTAGTACTGACCCAGTGCGATCGTATCTCGGTCGGTAAATCGTCCATCCCGAAGGCT
>JAYTLW010000260.1:0-3352 GCA_043729025.1 Methylobacter sp. | reverse complement strand
GATCCGGGCACCGACATCGCCGTACTGCAAATCGAAGCGGCAGGCTTAAGCGCCCTGAAAATCGGCGACTCAGACACCCTTCAGGTCGGCGACTACGTGCTCGCCATCGGCAACCCTTTTGGCATCGGCCAGACGGTGACATCGGGCATCGTCAGCGCCTTGGGTCGCAGTGGCCTCAATATCGAAGGCTACGAGGATTTTATCCAGACCGATGCTTCGATCAATCCCGGCAATTCAGGCGGCGCGTTGGTTAACCTGCGCGGCGAATTTATCGGCATGAATACCGCGATCCTCGCTCCCAGCGGCGGTAACGTCGGCATCGGTTTTGCAATACCCTCCAATATGGTTATCACCATCAAGGAATCGTTGGTCAAGCACGGCGAGGTTCGGCGCGGCTTGCTGGGCGTAACCACTCAGGATCTGACGCCTGAACTGGTCAAGGCGTTTAATTTAAAAAATCAGCAGGGCGCCGCCATCAGCCGGATTGAAAGCAACTCACCGGCCGCAAAAGCCGGGCTGGAACCGGGCGATATTATTGTTGCCGCGAATGGTCGCTCCATTAAAAACAGCCATGACATACGCAATATCGTCGGCCTGATGCAAATTGGCGATAATGTCGAGCTGGAATATTTCCGCGACAATGAAAAAAAACAGGTGACCGCAACTATCGGCAAACAGGAGTTCCCGAAACTGGCCGGGGATAAGCTGCATCGCGCCTTGCAGGGTACGCTGCTGAGCATGCCGCTAAAAAATCAGTTGGAAGGGGTGTTAATCGAAAAAGTCGACACGGCGTCCAATGCTTGGCGAGTGGGCTTGCGTTCCGGCGACGTTATCGTGTCGGCAAACCGCTATCGCGTTCGCAATCTTGAGGAATTAAAGCAGGTGGTTGATCCGGACGGCGCTTTGCTGATTAATATTCAGCGAGGACAGGAAGGCTTCTTTGTTGTGTTAAAGTAATGAGGTACAAAGGTTCAAGGTACAAGGTACGTACTTTTGAACCTTGAACCTTGAATCTAAGAACCTTTCTTAAAACATGACTACAGACAGAAACTTCATCCCCTTAAACATCGCCATACTGGTGGTTTCCGACAGCCGCACCGATGCCGACGACCTATCCGGTAAAACGCTGGCGGAACGCGCAAACGACGCCGGGCATCGGGTTATCGAAAAAAAAATAGTGCCTGACGACATTTATCAGATCAGGGCCGCTGTCTCACACTGGATTGCCGCAGCTGAGGTTAATGTCATCATCACCACCGGCGGCACCGGCGTAACCGGCAGGGACGGCACGCCCGAAGCCGTAAATCCTTTACTGGACAAGGTTCTGGACGGTTTTGGCGAAACCTTCAGGATGCTGTCCTATCAGGATATTAAAACTTCAACCATCCAGTCCAGAGCGCTAGCCGGGGTCGCCAATGCGACATATATCTTTTGTTTGCCCGGTTCATCGAGTGCTTGTCGCACCGCCTGGGACGGCCTGATCAAGGAGCAACTCGATCACCGCACCCGACCCTGCAATCTGGTGCAGCTGATGCCCAGGCTGATGGAAAAACTATGAAATCGGTTTTTTTATTGCTCGGCGCATTCAGCGCACTAATCGGTGTCGGCATGGGCGCATTCGGGGCTCACGGCTTAAAAACCGTTATCAGTCCGGAACTGTTGGCGGTTTATCAAACCGGAGTGACTTATCAAATGTGGCATGCGCTGGGGCTGATCGGCATCGCCCTGATTTGCCCGCAAGCGCCCGATTCCAAATTATTGCACTGGGCCGGGCGGTTGATGTTCACAGGCATAGTGCTGTTTTCAGGCAGCTTGTATGGCTTAGCGCTACTCAATCAACCTTGGCTAGGCATGGTCACTCCCATCGGCGGCGTCTGTTTTTTAACAGCCTGGTTCTTGATCATGCTGTTCGCCGTAAAAAACATCAGAACTTCCGATCACTACAGTAGGTATAAATAATGCGCGATCCCAACCCACCCACCATTTATCTAAAAGACTACACGGTACCTGAATATCTGATACACAGCGTCGCCTTAAATTTTAACCTGGATGATGAAAACACACTGGTGTCTTCGCGGCTCACCTTGAGTCGCAATCCTGCCAGCCAGTCTCGCAATCAATCGTTGACCTTAGCGGGTGAAAATCTGAAACTCATCCGCATTAATCTGGATGACGGCAATGACTTAAGCAAAGACCAATACCTGCAAACCCAGGATGCGCTAATCATTAATCAGGTTCCGCAACAGCAACGTTTTGTGCTGGCTATCGAAAATACCATTAACCCAAAAGCCAATACCGCTCTGGAAGGGCTGTACCTGTCCAACGGGATGCTGTGCACCCAATGCGAGGCGGAAGGCTTTAGAAAAATCACCTATTTTCTGGATCGCCCCGATGTGATGACTCTGTTCACCACAACCCTAATCGGCGACAAAGACCGTTATCCGGTTTTATTATCCAACGGCAACAAAATCACTGAAGGGGAGTTACCCGATAATCGCCACTGGGTGACCTGGGAAGACCCGTTCAATAAGCCGTGCTATTTGTTTGCGCTGGTTGCAGGGCAGCTCGAATGCCTGACGGACAGCTTTACCACGCAATCCGGCCGCGACATCAGTCTGCAAATATTTGTCGAAAGACAGGATTTGGATAAATGCGACCATGCGATGCAATCCTTAAAAAACGCTATGCGCTGGGATGAACAGGTTTATGGCCGCGAATACGATCTGGATTTATACATGATCGTCGCCGTCAGCCACTTCAACATGGGCGCGATGGAAAACAAAGGCCTTAACGTATTCAACACCAAGTTTGTACTGGCGCGGCCCGATACCGCGACCGACTCCGATTATGAGCATATCGAAGGCGTGATCGGCCATGAATATTTCCATAACTGGACCGGCAACCGCATCACCTGCCGGGACTGGTTCCAGCTCAGCCTGAAAGAAGGCTTTACGGTGTTCCGCGATCAGGAGTTTACCGGAGACCGTAGCTCCAAAGCGGTAAAACGCATCGAAGACGTCAACATGCTGCGCACCCGCCAGTTTGCCGAAGATTCCGGCCCCCTGGCGCATCCGATACGGCCCGAGTCCTACATTGAAATCAATAATTTTTACACCTTGACCGTGTATGAAAAAGGCGCGGAAGTGGTGCGCATGATCCGCACTTTAGTTGGTTCCGAAGGCTTTCGTAAAGGCAGCGATTTATATTTTGAGCGCCATGACGGACAGGCGGTGACCTGCGATGATTTCGTCAGCGCCATGGAAGCTGCCAATAATATCGATTTAAGTCAATTCCGCCGCTGGTACGCCCAGGCCGGAACGCCGGTATTGAAGGTTCAGCAACACTATGATCC
>JAYTLW010000259.1:0-14151 GCA_043729025.1 Methylobacter sp. | reverse complement strand
GCCACAAACGATAGCCGCCTATCAGGGTGGCAGCCAGGGCAATTCCGCTGGGCGGCCACAACAATGTGACCGTCTGACCGATAACGGCATATTCGAGTCCGAGTTTCGCAGAAGCCAGATACAGGAGAAAGACGCTTACCGTCCACAAAATATGTTGCCGAACTTTCATGACATTGATTTCAAGATCTTTTGTTGACACCGATTTTTATTGAGCCGCTATTCGGTTTAAATTTACCACGTGGTTTCTAATTCGAAGGGCGATACAAAAAGCAACTTAGTATAGCTGTTCATTGCCCCTCAGAACACTTCTACGCATCATCAACTGATGATGTGTATTGATTGGCTACAGCATTATGTCATTTAAATGCCCATAAGCCGGTAACGTTTCCAGTCGTTTATCTTCCAGCGGCTTACCCACCGTGAAATGATACAGACTTTGGAATTTATCGTCCTTGATGCCTAAAAGCTCATGCACGCTGTCATCAAAGTAACAGCCGATACCTGTGCCGCGAATGCCTGCCGCTTCGGCTTCCAGATACAGCGTTTGACCTATTAGGCCGCATTCCCAGAACAAGCGGCGGTAAAGCCACGGCGTTGCTTCGATTGTTTCGCCAAATTCTGCAACCATTGCCATACTGAAGGCGCTGTCGCTGTCGCTGGCGATGGGTTGATGGCAGGACAGCGTTTTCGCGATCTGCCTGCAATCTCCTGAATGCAAATGATAAAGCGGTAAAGCTTCGGATACTTTTTGCCAGTCAAAATCAGCCAGGGTTGCGGCCTGCAATGGTTCAAGGGCATCGTTACGTCTCGGCAGCGCATAGATACCGGGAGCTAAGCCTTCAACGCGATGGACGAAAATAAACAGGTGGATTTTCGGCGGCCAGCGCCATAGTTTAAACGCGGCTGTTGTCGGCAGAACGGCGGCCAGCATCCGGTAAAAATCAGTCTGAGGCAACGGGGACATTTTGCCGTCAAACTGTTGCGCGCTGCGGCGTTGACGGATGATTTGGGTTGCTGTTTTGGTGCAGGATGATTTTATTGTGTGCTGGTCGCATCGGTTCCCTACCGATTGCGACACTTCCGCCATCCTTGGCGGTCGCCGGATGGCTTGCCGCTCAGGTTCTTCAGTTTGCGGTTTGCTTGCGGCAGTTGATACTTCATCAATGACCGGCCATTTATACATATGATAGGCGCGAAGGCTGTCGGCTTTCCCAAACCATGCTCCTGATTGCGCGGCTTCCAACAGGGCATTGACATCCAATGGCTTGCCGAAAGCATGCGTATTAATCCGGCAAATAATATCGGGGGATTCATGTTCCCAATCAATGGGGTCAGGTTAAATTGATTTTGGTAATGCCTTTACAAGATGCAGCACCGGTTACGGCCCTGCTGTTTAGCCTGATATAGCGCCTGATCTGCGCGTTCAAAGGCTATTTCATCGGTATCATCTAGGATAAATTCGGTAATGCCGCAGGAAATAGTGATAGCCACGGAATTGCCCCCGGCATTAAATCCGGTTTTTTCAATAGTTTGACGCAGTTGATTGGCCAGCACCATAGCAGAAGGGCCGTCGGTATTCGGCAACAGCATGGTAAATTCTTCGCCGCCAAAGCGGGAAATAAAATCGGTTGCGCGGGAGTGCTCGGATAATTGCTTGGCGATTAACAGCAGCACTTTATCGCCGGCTTTATGTCCATAGCTGTCATTGATGTTTTTGAAATGATCTATGTCCCAAATAATAAGGCTTAACGGAGCAGGGTAACGTTTCCAGCGGGCCAGTTCGCTTTCCAGGCGTTCATTGTAGGCATTGCGGTTGGGCATGCCTGTTAAATAGTCGCGCAATGCCTGGGTATTGGCGATTTTTAGTTTTGATTTGAGGTCGCAGGATTCCGACTCCATGTCTTTTATTTTATCGACCAAATCATCCAGTTGTTGCTGGGTTTTTTGGCGCAATATCGTTTCCTTTTGGTTGTGATCCTGAATTTCTTGGGCAATCGTTGCTAATCGACTGGTGATGATGCCTTTTAAAGGTTCCAGTTTAGTGGCGTTAGACGAGCTTAACTGCAATTCATTCATCTGTTCGGAAACGGATTGATCGAGTCTATTTCTGATTTCTGCCGATTTTTGCGCGTCCGAGCTGGCGTCCATCACGCCTATGTCCAGCATAGCCAGTTGTTCGGTGATATGAGAAAGGAATTTATCAATATCCTGCTGTTCTGATTGGTTGTGCTGTTTGATTTTAAGCAGCAGCTTAAATGACTTATCCAGAATAACTTCAAAAGCTTCGGTGTTTCGATGGGACGCGGCCAGCGCTTGTTTTGCAGTTTGCGCCTGTTGGTCAAAGATGCCGGGAATTTCTATGCCTTCCAGCAGCGACAGTAATTGCCTGCTGACTATGTTTATATCAATGTGGTTGGCGGTGATATTGGGGGTCGATGCCGCTACATCGTCAGGCTCTATAGCTTCAAATATGGCGGTAAATAATTGAGTGGACGTTTCGAATTTTACGGTCCCGGTTTTTTTTTGCAGCTGGATTAATGCGTTTTGTCGTTGACCGTCAGAATATTGCCGAAGCAGGAAATCAAACAGCAGCTCGGTTTCTACCGACGGGTTTTGAGGAGGCGATTGCTTGATTAGAGCTACGGAATGAGTGAATTTTTCAAGCTCATCTTTAAGTGTATGGCTATCGACGCCGTTTTTTAATTGCCCGCGGATTCTCAGCAGATGCGGATCCAGAAGAGGATCGAGCCCGGTGGTTGCGATAGTCAGGCGGACAATGGTTTTACGCAGCAGGCTTTCTTTTTCTAGGTAGGCTTTTCCAGTGTGTTCCTGATCATCAAGCAGGTTTAAGTATTTCTCTTTCCAATTATCTAGCTTTGCTGTCTTATTAAAAATACCCATGATGACCCAGAGTCTATGGTTAAGGGGTGAATATCTTGTATGAGCCTAGCTTGTAAGTTGCCCTTGTTCAAGTTAAAAAACATTGTTTGATAGCAGAAACAATTATTTTTTAGCGCTTTCCTGTTTTATCAGTTGGTTGATGACGTCCAGCATTTTTTCGTGAGAACCGGCTAACGGCCCGTTGGTTTTATACTTGCCGTTAATAATGACGGCAGGAACGCCTGTTACGCCGTAACGACCGGCCGTGGTGGTTGCCTGACGCATTTTGGCATCGACCAGAAATGAATTATAGGTGTCATGGAATTCGGTTTCATTTACGCCGTGTGCAACAAAGAACTTAGCCAGCTGCTCTTCGGTCTCGAGGTTTTGTTTTTTGTTTTGTATGGCGTCGAAAAAGTCGGCATGAGTTTTATCGACTACGCCCAGTGCTTCAGCAGTAAAATAAGCTTTGGCATGCTTGCCCCAAAGGTCGCTAAATACTGCGGGTTGACGGATGAACTCCACATTTTTAGGCAGAGTTTTCAGCCATTTTTCCAGCAGCGGCTCGAAGCTATAGCAATGGGGGCAGCCGTACCAGAAGAATTCGATGATTTCAATTTTATCGGGATTATGGGTGGGTTGTGCCGGTGACAGGGGTTCATAACCTAGGGGCTCGGCTTTTAACAAGGCTGAGCAGGACAACAATAAGATAAATAAGCAGGTTTTGGTGATTTTTTTAAGCATAATCAGAGGCCTTTAATAGGTTTTGTAGGGCGGATTCGCTTTAGCAATCCGCCTTCATTCGCTCACAAAGTTTGGCGGATTGCTAGCGCGAATCCGCCCTACATTTATTTCATCATCGATATACGATAAGAAACGGCTTTTATTTCTTCATCGGTCATTTTTTTTGCAATCATGTACATGATGTTTTCAGGATTGTTGCTGCGTGCCCCGGTTTTAAAGTCGGTGAGTGTTTTTATCAAATAGTCGGCGTGTTGTGATTTTAAGGCCGGAAAAGAAGCCGGTTTGTTGCCCTCACCCAAAGAACCGTGGCAGGCGATACAGGCGGAAACTTCACTGGTTTTGTTGCCGTTGCGGTACAGATCGCTGCCTTCAGCGATGACTGTTTCTATTGTAGTTGGCTTTTTCGATACCGACGAGTTTTCGGCTGCATCGTCAGCTTCCAGGACAGGTAAGGCGTTTTCCGAAATTTTTTGTGTTGCATAGTAGGCGCTTATGTCCGCTATATCTTCATCGGATAAGGCCAGGGCCATTGCTGACATCATCGGATCATTGCGTTTGCCGTCTTTAAAAGCATGCAACTGTTTTTCCAGATAGGACGAGTGTTGTTGGGCAAGCTTGGGGAATGTGGCGACCAGACTGTTGCCGTTTTCGCCGTGGCAACTGGCGCAGGAGGTGGTTTTTTGTTTTCCTGCGTTAATATTGCCTTCTGCATGTAAAATACCCGCAGCACTGGCCAATGCCAGAGAAATTGAAAGTACCTGCAACTTTTTTTTCATCAAGCTCCCCTTCGGAATGGTTAATTATTGTAGGAGCGGCTAAAGTCGCCCCCTACAACGCTGTACATGTGCGATTTTACTCTAAATAGTAACTCTAAGCGAGACAACGATGAATCCAGTTTACACCCAAGCAAAATTTATTAACAGTTCGCCGCATCTCAGTAACACGCCGCCGGATCAGGGCATGGAAGTGGCTTTTGCCGGGCGCTCGAATGCCGGCAAATCCAGCGCCATTAACACCTTGACTCGGCAGCACGGCTTGGCCCGGATCAGCAAGACGCCGGGCAGAACGCAGATGCTCAATTTTTTTGAAATCAATGAGCGGCAACGCTTTGTCGATTTGCCGGGTTACGGCTACGCCAAAGTGCCTCTGGCGGTTAAGAAAAAATGGCATGAGTTGATGGAAACCTATTTAACCGGTCGTAAGTCGCTCTGCGCTATTATTTTGGTCATGGATGTGCGCCATCCCTTAACCGAATTTGACTGGCAGATGGTAGAGTGGTGCGAACATACCGGGCTGCCGCTGCATGTCTTGTTGACCAAGGCCGATAAGTTGAATTACGGCGCGGCCAAAAATATCTTGTTGCAGGTGCAAAATGAGCTCAAGGACGCTAATTTCCCGTTGACCATACAGTTATTTTCGGCTTTGAAAAAAACCGGCATTGATGAAGTGCATGCTGCGCTGGATCGCTTGTTTAGCTCGGATAAAAGCTCACACTAACGCCCTTATCTACGTCCTGTAGGCAAAGCGAATTATCGACGCCTTCCTGAGCGAGCAATAATTCGCAGCTGCATTCCGGGTTGTTTTTCAGCAGGTTTTGATAAATGGCCTCAAGACTTGCGTCGCTGCGGGTCGGCTCATGGTGGGTGAAGAATAGTTTTTTTGCTTTAGCGGCGGTCGCCAGTTTTATCCCCGAATCATACGTGCCATGCCCCCAACCTTGTTTGGAGGCATATTCCTCGTTGGTATAGGACGAGTCGACTATCAGCGCATCGACATCTTTCATGGCCAGCACGACTTCCTGCCATTTTGCATCGACAAAAGACTGGAATTCGGCATATTCATCATCTTTCGGATCATAAATGTTCAGCTGCGGTTCGTAATCGCCGGTAAAAAAAATGGATTGCCCGTCGGCATCGATGCGGTAGCCGAAATTTAATACCGGATGACTGAGCACGATCGGGGTGATCGTGGCGCTGCCAACTTTGATCGGTACCCCCGGCATAATGGTGGCGTATTCAATCCGGGCATTGAGCTGCGCTTCGCGGATCGGGAAGTAACTGTATTGCAGCTGTACGGCTAGCGCCCGGTTGATGGTTTCATTGGTGACCGGATCTAGTCCGCCGTAGATTTTAATCTGGTTGTTAGGGATAAAAATGGGGATAAAGAACGGCAGTCCCTGGATATGATCCCAATGAGTATGGGTGATGAAGATATGCGCCTGGATGGGCATTTCTTTCAGCAGACTTTGGGCAAGTATATGGATGCCGGTGCCAGCGTCCAGAATGATCAAGTCATTGTCGTCGGTTCTGATTTCTATGCAGGTGGTATTGCCGCCGTATTTAACGGTATTGGGCCCCGGTGTCGGTATAGAACCTCTGACGCCCCAGAATTTAAATTTCATCGTTGTCCTGCTACAGGTTAATAAAAGATTGCGCTTCTGTTTTGATCGATGTTAAGTCCCCCAAAGAGGCACTCAGTTCGGATAGATTCAAGCCGAAGCGGGCGACTATGGCTGCCGGAAAGTCGTCTATCAGCGGGTTGCCGCCATCACCGAATCGCATCAGTTTGCTGATTTGATTGGCGGCAAAAACGCAGTCCCTTAGGATATTGTCGCTGGATTCAAAATTATGATGATCAGCGATCGCGTCAATCAAGAGCTCAGACAACTCCCATCTTTCGGCCAGCATTTTGCCTGCCTGAGTATGACTGATGCCGATAAATTCGAGTTCGCATTGATGCAGGGGCAGTTGTTGCTCCTTACTCTTTTCCAGCGCGAGTTTAAATTCTTCCGGCATGAATTCGGCGAACACCACTTTGCCGAAGTCATGCCGTAAGCCTGCAACAAAACAATCGCTGCCTTGCGTTGAAGAGAGACGGATGCGTTCGGCGAGCATTTTGCTGAGCGCAGCGGTGGTTAAAGAGTGCAGCAGGAAATCGGCGGTATTGAAGTTGGCCTTGTTATTGGCATTGAGCATGCCCATGGCGGCAACGCCCAAGGCAATATTTTTTATGGTGTTCATGCCGATATGCACGACCGCTTTCTGCACTGAGGTGATTTTTTGCGGTAGGCCGTAGAACGACGAATTAATGGCCTTAAGGATTTTAACGGTCATGACCGGGTCGCATTCGATAACGCGGACGATGTCTTTCGCAGACGCATTGATGTCCGAGGTTAATTGCACAACTTGCTGGACGCTTTTAGGAAAAGCGGGCATTTTTTCAACGAGGGCGATGAGTTTTTCGTGATTTGAGTTCGGCATAGCAAAATTCGTTAGGCGATAATCATTAAATAAAGTATAGCAGTAGGGGCGGATACCCACACGGGGCATTAGTAAATCCGCCTCTACTGTCAATGAGCTTCATCCCAATTATTGCCGATGCCTATGTCGACGATCAGCGGCACAGCAAGCTCGGCCGCCGCCGCCATCAGGGTTCTGATCTTCGCTACGCAGCCGTCCACCTGGTCACCTGCAATCTCAAACACCAGTTCGTCATGCACCTGCATAATCATTTTGGCATCCGGGTTTTCTTGGTTTAGCCACCGGTCGGCGGCAAGCATCGCGCGTTTAATGATGTCGGCCGCAGTGCCTTGCATCGGTGCATTGATGGCGGTGCGTTCGGCGTATTGGCGCCGCGCCGCGTTGCGTGAATTTATTTCCGGTAAATACAGCCGCCTGCCGAATAAGGTTTCAATATAGCCTTGCTCCCGAGCCAGTTCTCTGGTGCTGTCCATATAGTTTTTGACGCCCGGATAACGGGCGAAATACAGATCAATATAGGATTGCGCCTGATTGCGGGGCAAACCCAGTTGCTGCGCCAGACCGAAGGCCGACATGCCGTAAATCAGTCCGAAATTGATGGCCTTGGCGGAACGGCGCAACTCGGTGCTGACCTGTTCGGGAGCGACGCCAAATACTTCAGCGGCAGTGGCCCGGTGTACGTCCAGTCCCTGACTGAAGGCTTTCAGTAAGCCTTCATCTGCCGATAAATGCGCCATGATGCGTAACTCAATTTGCGAATAATCGGCGGCGACTATTTTTTTACCAACCGGGGCGATAAACGCCTGGCGGATTTTTCGGCCTTCCTCGCTGCGGATCGGAATATTTTGCAAATTGGGGTCGGAAGACGACAGCCTGCCCGTTGCGGCTACCGCCTGATGATACGAGGTATGAACCCGACCCGTTTGCCCGTCAACCTGCTGCGGCAGTTTGTCGGTATAGGTCGATTTGAGCTTGCTTAAACTGCGGTACTCCAGAATCAATTTGGGCAGTGGGTAGTCGAGGGCCAATTCCTGCAGCACCGATTCTGCCGTGGAGGGCTGGCCTTTGGGTGTTTTCTTTAACACCGGCAACTTTTGCTGATCGTAAAGGATGTCCTGGATCTGTTTGGGCGAACCCAGATTAAAGGTTTGTCCGGCCAGATCGTGAGCGCGTTGCTCAAGGGAAATAATCTGGCTGGACAGCTCAAGACTTTGCTGTGCGAGCATCGCGGCATCGATTAATACCCCGTTACCCTCAATTCTGGCCAGCACGCTAATCAGCGGGACTTCCATTTCCGTATAGAGCTTAAGTAACTCTGGATGCTGTGCCAGTTTTTGAGACAGCACCTGATGGAGTTGCAGGGTAATGTCGGCATCTTCTGCTGCATAGGGGGCTGCCAGTTCTATCGGCACTTGTTGAAAGCCGATTTGTTTGGCGCCTTTACCGGCCACGTCTTCATAATGGATAGTTGCAACACCCAGATATTCTTTGGCCAGATCATCCATATTATGTTTGGTCGCGGTGCTGTTTAGCACATAAGATTCGAGCATGGTGTCGTGGGCAATGCCTCGTAGTGTTATGCCGTGATTAGCCAGCACATGCATATCGTATTTCAGATTTTGCCCGAGCTTGAGTTTATGCGGATTTTCCAGCAAAGGGCGGAGTTGTACCAGTATTTCAGCGCGATTCAGTTGATCCGGTACGCCGGGATAGTCATGAGCCAAAGGCACGTAGGCGGCAAAGCCTGGGCTTATCGCAAAGGACACGCCGACGATCTGGGCTTTACTGTAATCCAGGCTGGTGGTTTCTGTGTCGAAGGCAAACAGTTCGGCCTTATTAAGCTGTTCAACCCAGTTATTAAAGTGCTGTTCGGTTAATATGGTTTCATACGACTGCATGGCCGCAGCTGCTCCCGGCAGTCTTGCGGCATTTCCCCGATCCTTGGGGGACAAATCAGGAGGTAGAGTGCCGTGTAGGGGCGGATTTATCCGCCCAAAGGCGAATGAATTCGCCCCTACAGCGAGTATAGGTTCAGCTTGAGCAAGGTTATCCAGCGATTTTAACCAAGTGCTAAACCCCAGTTCAGTCAATAAATTTTTCAATTCGGCCTTATCCATCGGTTGCTGTTTCAAGTCTTCGATGCTGTAAGGCAAATTAAGGTCGCATTTAATGGTGGTGAGTTGTTTGGATAAAGGCAGTTTATCCAAACTGGCGCGCAGGTTATCGCCAATCTTGCCGGTTATTTGCTCGGCATGGGCGACCAGATTTTCTAAAGTCTGATACTGCGCCAGCCATTTTGCCGCCGTTTTAGGGCCGACGTTGGGTACGCCGGGAATATTGTCGACGGTGTCGCCGATCAGGGCTAAATAGTCAATAATCTGATCCGGCCTGACGCCGAATTTGTCGAAAACGCCCTGAATATCCATGCGGGTATTGGACATGGTGTTTTCCAGGATAATATGCTCGGTGACCAACTGCGCCATATCCTTGTCGCCGGTAGAGATGATAACGTCATAGCCTTGCTGTTCGGCGTGTTGCGCCAAGGCGCCCAGCACATCGTCGGCTTCGACGCCGGATTCGATAATTAACGGCAAACCCATCGCCCGAATCAGCTTGTGCAGCGGGGCGATTTGCACCCGCAAATCATCAGGCATCGGCGGTCTATGGGCTTTGTACTGATCGTAAAGCGCATTGCGAAAGGTTGTGCCCGGCGCATCGAAGATCACGGTGATGTAGTCGCTGTGATAGTCGGCGATCAATTTGCGCAGCATGTTGCTGACGCCGTAAATTGCGTTGGTGGGCTCGCCGTTCGCGTTGGTTAATGGCGGAATAGCATGGTAAGCGCGGAATAAAAAAGAGGAACCGTCAACCAGAATCAGGCGTTTTTTGGCTGCCCCCTTTGACAAAGGGGGGCTAGGGGGGATTTGTGTTGGTTGGGACATAGGGTTTTTAGCTGCAAGGTTAAAGGTGCAAGGCATCAGGTTTTACGCTTAACATCGGCAATATTAGGCAGTTGGCTTATTTTATTAAGCACTAGACTTAACTGATCGGTATTTTCAATTTGAATGGTCAAATTGAGTAGCGCTGAAAAATCGGGATGTGTATTTAGCGCGGCATTGGATATATGAATTTTAGCCTCGGCTAAAATCTGGGTAACGTCATTGAGTAAATTATGGGAGTTAAAGGCATGAATGATAATAGGAATGGCGTAGTTTGCCTTTTTTGAACCCCAGCTAACCGAAATAAGCTGGGCCTGTTTTTCGGGGCCCAGATGCACGATGTTTTTGCAGTCTTTGCGGTGGATGGTAATGCCTTTTTTATGGGAAATATAGCCGATAATGTCATTACCTTGAATCGGAGAACAACACTGAGCCCGGGTAGTCAGGACATTATCAATGCCGTCTACACAAATGACCGATGTAGCTCCGGGTTTATTATCATGTAGGGTTCGTCTGGTGGGTAGTCGAAGAGGCGGCGCTTCCAATTCGGGTATTTTGAAAAATGCCGCAAGTTGGCGGCGATTAATATCGCTACGGCCTATGGCCTCGAGCAACTTATCGGTATCCGGCTGATGAAAATGTTTAGCCAGTTCGGGAAGATTGATCAATTTCAAGCCCAGGCGCTGACTTTCCTTGTCCAAAATAGCCTTGCCTGTGGCTATATTTTGGGATTGTTGCTGATTTTTAAACCAGCTTTTAACCTTGCTGATCGCAGCCGATGACTTTAAATAGCCCAGATTGAGATCGATCCAGTTATGATTGGGGCCGCCGTCCTTTGCCGTTAAAATTTTGACCTGCTCGCCGGATTTCAGGGTATAGGTCAGCGGCACGATGCGACCGTTGATTTTTGCCCCACGGCAGCGGTGGCCTATATCGGTATGGATGGCGTAGGCAAAATCCAGCGGCGTAGAGCCTTTAACCAGGTCGATTAATTTGCCGACCGGCGTTAACACGTAGACGCGATCATTAAATAATTCGCTGCGAAAATTTTCGGACAGCGCTTCGTCGCTGCCTTTTTCTTCCAACAACTTGCGCAGCGAGGCGATGTTTTTTTCGATGGCCGTGTCATGTTTGCCGCCTTCTTTGTATGACCAGTGCGCGGCCACGCCGAGCTCGGCAAAGTCATGCATTTGTCGGGTGCGGATTTGCACCTCGATACGGTTGCCTTGCGAGTCGATGATGACGGTGTGCAAAGATTGGTAGCCGTTCTCTTTAGGATTAGCGATGTAATCATCAAATTCTTTAGGAACGGTTTGCCAAAAGCTGTGCACAATACCTAAAGTGGCGTAACAGGCCGCCAGATTGGCGACAATAATGCGCACCGCCAATAGGTCATAAAGCTCATCTATGTCCAGTTGCTTGCGCTGCATCTTTTTCCAGATACTGTAGATATGCTTGGGACGACCGGAAATTTCGGCTGAAATCGCTTCTTCGGCGAGCTTTTTTTGTAGCAGGGTAATAAAGTTGTGAATACAGTTTTCCCGCTGTGCGCGGTTGTCGGTCAATGACTTGGCGATGCGGCGATAGGATTGGGGTTTCAGATAGCGAAAAGCCATGTCCTCCAGTTCCCATTTTAATTGATGAATACCCATACGGTTGGCAATCGGCGCATAAATGTCCAGCGTTTCCTGGGCAATAAAACGCCTGAGTTCATAAGATTCCCTGGGTAAAACCTTAAGCCGCTGAACCCGGTAGGCCAGTTTGATCAGCACCGCTCTGACATCCTGGGTCATGGACAGCAGCATGCGCCGCAAGGTTTCCGTCTGATTCGGTTGATCCGTCATTTCCAGTGTATAAACGGTTAAGGTGTTCAACCAGTTAACATCTTTAACCAGCGCCGCAACCGTTACGCCAAACTGTTCTTTAAGGTTAGGCTTTGGATTTAATTTGGCTAAACGCGGATCGCTTAATATCGCGGCGAGGATGGTGTTAAGATCGACATTAAAATCCATCAAAATGGCCGCGACTTCAACGCCCTTGGGGCGGTAATAATGAGGATCTTCAGGGATTTGCGCGATAATTGCCAGCGCCCGATTTATTAGCTCGGCATCGGGGTCGGAAAATCCGCTAAAAAGCTGTTTATTGGGTTCGGTGTTTTTTTGCATCAAACGTTAGACAATATTTTGAAAACTTGGCCGTTATGATAGGTCAATGCCGGTAAATGTAACAAGCAATCATTGCCTACATGGATGTAGCCAAGGGGCGTGAGCAGGAGCGGAAGCTTTGCCTACATGGATGTAGGAGGTGTAGAGCATTGTAGGGGCGAATTCATTCGCCCTGGGCGACTAAAGTCGCCCCTACATAGATGCAGCGAACAGGGTTAAACGTAGCGGACTGGAGTATTGAGCGATTGGCCGTTAGCTGTTCGGTCTAGCGAATAAAATTTCTTTAATTTGAGATGGGGTTCTTAGATTTAGAATAAGGCCGAACGTTAGATTCCTATTTGGGAAACAAACCGGTACACTTTTTTTCGAATGGTCAAAATTATTTTGGTTTGCGATAACAAGACTATTCATACATTGATTCACTTTTCTTTTAAAGGAAAAATATATGAAAAAGTTAATTGTTTTACTATCTCTTTGTGCGTTCAATGTTATTGCTTCGCCTGTAAACATCAATACCGCTGATGCAAAAACGATAGGGGAAGCCCTGTCAGGTATAGGTCTGAAAAAGGCTGAAGCCATTGTTAAATACAGGGAGGAAAAAGGTGTGTTCAAAACAGTGGAAGAGTTGGTTAACGTTAATGGCATCGGCGAGAAGACGGTCGAAAAAATCAAAAATGATGTCTTGTTAAGCGATGCCCTAGTCGCGGAACAAAAGGCAGATAAAAAATAGCCGAAAAAACCAAGTAGCTTATTGGTAGGCATTACCAGCGAACCAGCGGTTTCTACTTAGGAACCGCTGGTTTTTTATTGTCTAGGGATTATTATTTACACTTTTTAGGACATTCGATGATGTCATTCATAGAGCCGAGTCTGTGTTGGGCTGCCCAAAAGGCAGCAGTTCAACCGTCCACCCTTCGATAAACTCAGGACGGTTAAGCTTAGACAAATGTTCCGCCCTAAATGGGAAGCCAAATAAACACTATATAATTGCGTATGGGATAATGGCCTTTTTTTATTTTATAACAATGCTATGCAATTGTCCATCCGACGCCTGCTCAACCGAGCTATCTGGTTTAAGATTCATCTTTATCTGGCCTTAATCGCCGGATTCTTTTTTGCGCTGATGGGACTGACCGGCAGCCTCAGCGTTTATCGCGAAGAACTGGACGCACTGTTGAATCCGCAGCTGGTTATCGAGCAGCCATCGGGCCAGCGCCAGTCGCTGGATAAGATCATGGCGGCGGTGCAGACTGCGCATCCCAATCGCTATGGTTCATGGACTTTGGAAATGCCCAGGTCTGCTCATGGCATGATTACCGTCTGGTATGACAAGCCCAGAGAAACCTTCTTCGAGCTGTATGCGCCGCTGATGGTATCGGTAAACCCGTACACCGCCGAGGTCGTTGCCAGTCGGTTCTGGGGGCAAACAGCGACCACCTGGCTGCTTGATCTGCACACCCAGTTTCGGCTCGATCGCAATGGCCGGAATGCGGTGGGCATTTTGGGATTGTTGCTGATGGTTTCTATCGGCACCGGAATTTATTTATGGTGGCCGGGTCTTCGCGGTATTTGGGCGGCAATCGCCGCGCCCGTTACCGGTAAGCTTGCTGCATACGCACCATTCTCGGCGATCGCCGCGCCTGTTCCCGACAGGCGTACGGCATACACACCATCCTTGGCGATAAGGATTGGTCGTAAGGTCGGGATGATCCAGCTGGCTTTCGATCTGCACCGCCTGATCGGACTGCTTGGCGCGCCGATCTTAGTGTTGCTGGCGTGCACCGGTTTTCTGCTGAGTTACCCAGCGGTGCTGGAAACGCTGGTCGGCTCATCCGGTATGGAACACGGCGAAACGGGACGCAACATCGTCAGCACGGCGATTCCGAACAACCATCCGGTCGGTTTGGAGTCGGCGGAATTTGTCGCCCGCGCGCCATTTCCCCGAGCCGAACTCAGGCGGGTTACCACGCCTGCCGGTGACAGCGGAATTTATCGCATCAATTTGCGCCAGGGCAGTGAAATCAACCGGAGGCACCCCTACACCACGGTCTGGGTGGATCGCTGGAGCGGTCAGGCCAAAGAAGTGCGCGACCCGTCCGAATTTACCCCGGGAGAAACTTTTGCAACCTGGATATGGCCGCTGCACACCGGCGAGGCTTTCGG
>JAYTLW010000258.1:0-10962 GCA_043729025.1 Methylobacter sp. | reverse complement strand
ATGAGCGGATTGTCTTGAAGCAGAATGGCTCGTTCCTTAATTTCGGAAAGTAAAACGCGGGCGGCGTTCGGGTTTTCTTCGGCAATATAGAGAAAGATGTCGCGTAAATCTTGGCGGGCCGGTTCAGTCCATACGATTTTCACGCGTTAGCTTTGGCTTTACGCTCAATCAAGTCTTCCATTTCTTTCATGACATCGTCATGATCGATTAACTCGCCTCGATTTGCCGCAGCGATGCCTTGGGTGATTTTCTCAACTTGCCAAGCGTGTGCTTCCAGATATTCCTTTATGGCTTGATTAACTAGGTCATTCCGTGATTTATCTAGCGATTCAGCTAGGTCGTCCAGTTTATGTACGATTTCTGTTTCAGCTCTAATAGTAAATGCTTCGGTTGCCATTATTGCCACTCCGGTTTATTGAGGTTTATTTGTAATCATATAGCATGCTTTATAGTTCTGCCAGAGCTGAGCGAACGGATTGATAGCTGTCAGCATAAGTATCTACATAGTTCGTCATCCCGGCAGGGATTGCCGGGATCCAGAAGCCAAGGATGGCAATGGTAAATCGGGCCACAAGTCTTGTTAAGGGGTTCACGCAGTTCAATCAACCGTTTTTTGCTACGCGAGACTTTCGATCTGTTGTTCACATCCCTATGCACTGGATTCCGGCAATCCCTGCCGGAATGACGGCAACAAGCAATCCACCTGCGCATCGATTTAAAACAACGTATCCCACATCTTATCCACTTTCTTGACCACCTCCGGCGACATCACGATAGTCCTGCCCCATTCTCTATTGGTTTCCCCCGGCCATTTATTGGTCGCGTCAAATCCCACCTTGGAGCCCAGGCCTGAAACCGGTGAGGCGAAATCCAGATAATCGATCGGCGTGTTTTCCAGTATGGTCAAATCTCTGGCGGGATCCATACGGGTGGTTATCGCCCAGATCACATCCTGCCAGTTGCGGACATCGACATCGTCATCGACGACGATCACAAACTTGGTGTACATGAATTGGCGCAGGAACGACCAGGTGCCCAGCATCACGCGCTTGGCGTGACCGGCGTATTGCTTTTTCATGCTGATCAGGGCCATGCGATAGGAGCAACCTTCCGGGGGCAGGTAAAAATCGACGATTTCCGGGAATTGTTTTTGCAAAATCGGTATGAACACCTCGTTTAACGCAACGCCCAGAATGGCCGGTTCATCGGGCGGTCTGCCGGTGTAAGTGCTGTGATAAATGGGCGCTTGACGCTGGGTGATGGTTTCGATTGTGAACACCGGAAAATCGGCGACTTCATTGTAATAGCCGGTGTGATCGCCATAGGGGCCTTCAGCGGCGAATTCGCCGGGATAGATAAAGCCTTCCAGCACGATTTCAGCGCTGGCCGGGACTTGCAAGTCGTTAATCAGCGATTTGGCGACTTCCGTTTTGCTGCCGCGCAATAATCCGGCGAACGCGTATTCGGACAGGGAGTCAGGGATAGGCGTGACGGCGGCCAGTATCGTTGCGGGATCGGCGCCTAAGGCCACCGAAACGGGGAAGGGCTGGCCGGGATGGGCTTTTTGAAATTCCTTGAAATCCAGAGCGCCGCCCCGATGCGCCAGCCAGCGCATGATGACTTTGTTTTTGGCGATAACTTGCAGGCGATAAATGCCGAGATTCTGCCGGTCTTTATTCGGGCCTTTGGTGATTACCAGCGGCCAGGTAATCAAGGGAGCTGCATCTTCCGGCCAGCAGGTCTGGATAGGGTAATCGCCAAGATCAATCTCATCGCCTTCCCGAACCAGTTCCTGACACGGCGGGGAGCTGATTATTTTTGGCGCCATATTCAGCACTTGCTTGAAGACCGGGAATTTCTCCCAGGCGTCTTTCATGCCTTTGGGCGGTTCGGGTTCTTTCAGGTAAGCCAGTAACTCGCCGATGCCGCGTAACTCGGTGACGGATTCTGCGCCCATGCCCATCGCGACACGGTGCGGCGTACCGAAAAGATTCGCCAGCACCGGAATATTTGAGTCTTTGGGGTTTTCAAACAGCAGCGCGGGGCCGCCTTGTTTTAGGGTACGGTCACAAATTTCGGTCATTTCCAGATAAGGATCGACTTCAACAGTGATGCGCTTTAGTTCCCCCTGTTTTTCCAGCTGTTTGATAAAGTCGCGCAGATCTCTGTATTTCATGCGGCTATGCCGGTATGTCTGAGCAATGCATCAATAGTGGGTTTGCGGCCACGGAATTTGACAAATAAGTCCATCGCGTTTTGACTGCCGCCTTGTTCAAGGATGCTGGTTAAAAAGGCGTGACCGGTTTCCTGGTCAAAAATGCCTTTTTCTTCAAACAGCGAAAAAGCGTCGCTGGACAACACTTCCGCCCATTTGTAGCTGTAATAGCCCGCTGCATAACCGCCTGCGAAAATATGCGAGAAGCTATGGGCAAAGCGGTTGAATTTGGGCGGCTGAACAACGGCAACCTGCTCCCTGACCTGTTCCAGAATTTCATAAATGCGGCCGCCTTTTTCAGGGTCGTAGTCCCGGTGTATCCTGAAATCGAACAGGCTAAATTCCAGTTGCCTGACCATGATCATGCCGGCCTGGAAATTTTTTGCCGCGATCATTTTAT
Organism: Methylobacter sp.; assembly: GCA_043729025.1. Lineage (GTDB taxonomy): Bacteria > Pseudomonadota > Gammaproteobacteria > Methylococcales > Methylomonadaceae > Methylobacter_A. Next base: position 8,347 of record JAYTLW010000258.1, on the reverse strand, counting down.
CGAACAAGGCGTCGGGCAATTTTTCGCCGCTTTGATAATGGCCTGAAATCAGCGCCAAGGCTTCCCGTTCCCAGCACCAGTTTTCCATGAACTGGCTGGGTAGCTCGACGGCATCCCATTCGACGCCGTTAATGCCGGAGACGCCCAGATGATCGACCTGAGTGAGCATGTGGTGCAGGCCGTGGCCGAATTCATGAAACAGCGTGGTAACCTCGTCATGGGTCAGTAAGGCGGGATCATCGCCAGTCGGCGGGGTAAAGTTGCAGGTCAGGTAGGCGACCGGGGTTTGAATCGTACCGTCAGTGCATTTGCGACCCACGCAATCATCCATCCACGCTCCGCCGCGTTTTTTGGCTCTGGCGTAAAGATCGAGATAAAACTGGCCGCGCAGCTGACCTGTTTGGTCATGGATCTGGAAAAAACGCAGGTCGGGATGATAGCTGTCGAAATCGCTAAGCTCGGCGATTTGCAAGCCGTACAGTTTTTCTACGATCGCGAACAATCCGGGCAGAACGCGGGTGATCGGAAAATAGGCTTTAACTTCTTCCTGCGACAGCTGGTAAAAATGTAAGCGCATTTTTTCCGAATAATAGGCCATATCCCAGGCTTGCAGGTCATTAAGCCCATAGTGTTGTTTGGCAAATTCACGCAGTTCGGCCAGATCCTTGCGCGCATGTCGCCAGGATCTGTCGGCCAAATCTTCCAGAAAATCGGTGACCTCATCCGGCTTTTTAGCCATCTTGGCGACCAGCGATAGTTCGGCGTAATTATTGAAACCTAGCAAACGGGCTTTTTCGTGGCGCAAGGCCAGGATTTTTTCTATGATTTCGCTGTTGTCCCAAAGGCCTGCATGCGGGCCTAGCTCGGAGGCGCGGGTTGCAAAAGCTTCGTAATGTTCGCGGCGCAATTGCCGGTTGTCGGCGTAAGTCATCACCGAAATATAAGATGGAAATTGCAGGGTGATCATCCAGCCGCTTTCATTATGGCTTTCCGCTGTCTGTTTGGCTTGGGCCAAAGCGGATTCAGGCAATCCGGCCAGATCGAGTTCGTCCCTGATGACCTTGCTCCAGGCATTAGTCGCATCGAGCAGGTTTTCTTCATAGTGGCTGGCAAGGGCGGATAATTCCAAGCTGATGTCTTTATAGCGCAGTTTCTTTTCATTATCCAGATCTATGCCGGACAATTTAAAATCTCTTAAGGCATTGCGGATGATTTTTTGCTGAGCGAGATCCAGCGTTGCAAATTCGGCGCTTTCGGCAATAAAGCGATAGGCCTTAAACAAGGCTTCGTTTTGACCCATTTCGGTCGAATAGGCGCTGAGCTTGGGCAGGCAGGCGTTATAGGCGTCACGCAGTTCATCGCTGTTGACCACTGAATTTAAATGGCTGACCGGAGACCAGGCCTTATTAAGTTTGTCGTCGACATCTTCCAAGGGCTCGATCAGATTTTTCCAGGTGTAGTGTTGTGTGGCCTGAACGACTTGCATGGATGCAGGAGGTAGAGCAATGCAGGAGCAATTGCCGAGATGCTGCGCTACGGACGAACGGGCATCACTCAATAATTGATCGATGGCTGGTTCTACGTATTCCGGTTTGATTTGAGAAAACATCGGCAGTGTGGAGTTAGCTAATAAAGGATTGTTCATAGTGGACTCGGGGAAAAGGTTCAGGTTTACATTGCTGCGAAGAATAGCACTATCAGCGTGACTACATAAGCCTTGGGGGGTGATGTTGATTTTTCGGGTGGAAATAGTCGAGCAAACCTCATCATGATAAATTTAGCGGTTTATGCGCAGTCGGCTGTTTTTATCGCGGCTAGAGATCGGGAGCGTCAAAAAACAGGACTGTTTTGGACAAATGGTCGTGCCAGCTGCGCTGATTTTTGTCGATAAGAATCCACAGAAATCCCAATCCCAAAAAAAGCCATGACAGAATGGCGAATGTGAACCTCAGAAAAGCCTGTTTCCAACTGATGGGTTTCTTATCCAGTGTGAGCACTTTTATTTTCCAGGCGCGCAAACCCAAAGTTTGTCCGCCGTGAGTCCAAAACCAGGCGTAAAAGAAAAAACTGACCAGCAGTAGATACAGGGGGAAAAAAAATTGTTGGGCGGTGAAAGCTTGGCCGGAATTTAACGGTAGCAACAGCGCCGTCGCGACAAATAAAACGGCGATCAGTAACAGCAGATCGTAAAGTATGACTGTTAGACGCCGGAAAAAACCAGGCTTAGTGAGGGGGTCGTGACCTGGTTTTTGCCGTATATGTTTTGCCGACTTGAGCAATTAAATTTTAAATAAAGCTAATTTTTGACCGAAATACATGCACATCGCCATCAGTCCGCCCAGCATCAACAGAGAAAATAAGAAGGGTGGCCGATGAAACAGAAGAATAAAGAAATCTGTTACAAAGAGGCTGGTTAATACAGGTTGGTCAATTAAGCGGGTAAGAATCTTTTTCAACATAACAATTCCAGTCACGCACACTGATTTGTGCGAGTGTTTAAAAAATGGTTGTCTGATTTTTTGTCTGGTGTGTGCAATAATCAAAATCGCCGGTAAAAATCAGAAAGGAGATTCTACTCCATTCAAAACGGTAATGTAAAAGAAACTTGGCAATTGCGTTAGAATTCATTTGCAATGATATAATCCATAAAAATTAGAAAAATAAACAAGGTGTGAAGACTATTTTAAACTTCTTTAAAAAAATTATTAAGCCAGCACTGAGCAGGGTAGAGGTGTCAGCCAGACATGAAGCTGAACCGGCCGCAACACAAGTCAAAATATATTCGCGCGCGGAACATTCTATTTCACGATCCCAGATCAGTGAGAACGCACTGAAGGTTTTGTATCGCCTGCAAAATGAGGGTTTTGATGCTTACCTGGTCGGCGGATGTGTGCGTGATTTGTTGTTGGGACGAGAGCCCAAGGATTTTGATGTCGTCACCAATGCCGATCCTGAGCAAGTCAGAAAAGTATTCCGTAATTGCCGGTTAATCGGGCGCAGGTTTCGTCTGGCGCATGTGCACTTTGGCCGGGAAATTATTGAAGTTGCGACTTTTCGGGGCGCGGGAGAAGAGCAAAACGACAAGCAGGTACTCAATAAAGAAGGGCGGCTGTTGCGGGATAATGTCTACGGTACGATAGAGGAAGATGTTTGGCGCAGGGATTTTACCGTTAACGCGCTTTATTACAACATCAAGAATTTTTCGGTGGTGGATTATGTCGGCGGCATGGCTGACCATAAGACCGGTACACTCAGGCTGATCGGCGATCCGGACATGCGTTTTCGCGAAGATCCGGTACGCATGTTGAGGGCAGTGCGATTTGCCGTTAAACTCGGATTCAAGCTGGATCGCGATTGTGAGAAAGCGGTGCACAACGATGCTCAGTTACTGTTCAGCATACCCTCGGCCAGACTTTATGATGAAGCGTTAAAGTTGTTTTTATCCGGCTATGCGCTGCAAACTTTTGAAATGCTCAGGCATTACGGGCTTTTTAAAGTCTTGTTTCCGGCCACGGAGAACAGCTTGGCGGTTGAAGAAAACGGTTTTCCCCGCTTGTTGTTGATTAAAGCACTGGAAAATTCGGATAACCGGATAGCCGAAGGCAAAACGGTTACGGCTTACTTTTTATTGGCGGCTTTTTTGTGGGAACCTGTGCAGATGCTGGCCAAAGAAAAGATGGCCGAAGGCGTGGTTGAATTTATAGCTTATCAGGATGCCGCCAGCGAGATTATCGTCGGGCAGATCAGAAGCACGGCCCTGCCGCGCCATATCAGCATGGCCATGCGCGAGGTGTGGAGTTTGCAGCCCAAATTTAATGCGCGTATCGGATCTAAACCCAGTCGTTTGATCGGACATCCTCGCTTTAGGGCAGGCTATGATTTTTTGTTGCTGCGTTCCGAGACCGGTGGTGCCGATCCTGAGTTGGCCGAGTGGTGGACAAGGTATCAGCAAGCCAGTGAGAATGAACAAAGAAAAATGACCCAGCCGCCTCGTCATTCCCAGAATAACAGGCCGGGGCGCAAAAGAAACTATCCCAAAAAAACCAAAGATAGTGCGCCAAACCCTGAATCTTAAAATAGCCGATTCAAGATTAACGATGAATAATTCAACACCCGATCGGGTAACGGCTTATATAGGTTTGGGCAGCAATCTTGCCAATCCTGCCGAGCAAATAAAGTCAGCACGTAGCGCGATCTCGCAAATAACCGGTGTACAGGAGTTGGCCTTTTCCGGTTTGTACCACAGTGCGCCGATGGGGCCTCAGGATCAGCCCGATTATGTTAATGCGGTGATGTGTGTCGCAACCGATTTGCCGCCGATAGCGTTGCTGCGTTGCCTGCAACGCATCGAAAACGAGCAGGGGCGGGATAGAAAGGGTCAGCGCTGGGGAGCAAGAACCTTGGATTTGGATGTGCTTATCTATGGCGATCGGATTATTGATATGTCTGATTTAATCGTGCCGCACCCAGGGCTGGCTGTAAGGGCTTTTGTTTTGTATCCCTTGTTTGAAATCGCTCCAGAGTTGCTGGTGCCGGGAAAAGGCCCTATCGTCGATCTGCTGGCCCAGTGCCCCGTCGATGATCTGAAGCGGTTGGACTGATGCGCTCTCCAGTAAAGTCCATAGCCTTTGATTAACATGAATCAACATTCTTCCGCTAAGCAAAAGCCGCTGTCTATTAGCGATCTGGCCGCCATGAAACAATGCGGCGAGAAAATCTCATGTTTGACCGCCTACGATGCCTCATTTAGCGCATTAATCGATAAAGTGGGCGTCGATATGATGCTGGTGGGGGATTCTCTGGGCATGGTTATTCAGGGACATGAAACCACGCTGCCGGTCACCCTCAGGGACATGGTTTATCATACCCGGTGCGTCAGCAATGCCAGGCAGCGGGCGTTTATCATCGCTGATTTGCCGTTTATGAGTTACGCCACGCCGGTTATGGCGGCCAAGTCTGCGGCCAGATTAATCCAGCTTGGCGGCGCGCACATGGTTAAGCTGGAAGGGCCGAGATTCGATTGCGTCAGTTTTCTTGTCGATCAGGGCATTCCGGTTTGCGGGCATTTGGGCTTGTTGCCGCAATCGATCAATCAAGTGGGCGCTTATAAGGTTCAGGGCAAGGAGCAGGCGGCTGCCGAAAAAATGCTCGTCGATGCCCTGCAATTGCAGCAAGCGGGCGCAGCACTATTGGTATTGGAGTGCGTCCCTGCGAGCTTGGCGAAAGACATCAGCGCAGAGTTATCGATACCGGTAATAGGCATCGGCGCCGGTGTAGACTGCGACGGACAGGTGCTGGTGCTTTATGACATGCTCAATATCGGTACTGCTAAGCGCCCGCGCTTTTCCAGAAACTTCATGACGGATGCGGCGAATATCGAGGAGGCTATCGATGCCTTTCATCAAGCGGTCAAGCAGTCCCGGTTTCCTGCGGCTGAGCATAGTTTTTAGGGCTTATGCGCATCGTTAACACCGTATCGGAATTACGCGATGTCGTTAGCGTATGGCGTTCAGCAGGGCAGCGTATTGCCTTGGTGCCGACCATGGGCAATCTGCATGACGGACACCTGGCGCTGGTGGATGTAGCCCGACAACAAGCGGATCGGGTGCTGGTCAGTATTTTTGTCAATCCTACCCAGTTTGGCGTAGGCGAAGATTTTGAGAGCTATCCGCGCACCGAGTCTGAGGATCGGCAAAAACTCATCGCTGCCGGTGCGGATTTGTTGTTTCTACCGGCTGTTTCAGACGTTTACACCCCGGACGCCAAAACCACCGTGTCGGTAACCGGCCTGTCCGACTGGTATTGCGGGGCGTCGAGACCGGGGCATTTTAACGGGGTTGCGACGGTTGTTTGTAAGCTGTTGAATATGATCCAGCCTGATGTCGCTTTATTCGGGTTAAAAGATTTTCAGCAGTTGACGGTGATACGGACGATGGTCAGAGATCTGAATATGCCTGTTGAAATAGTCGGCGTAGCAACGGTTCGGGAAGCCAGCGGCTTGGCGATGAGTTCCAGAAACGGCTATTTGAGCGCCGAGCAAAAAACCCTTGCCGCAAAATTGTATCAGTGCTTATGCGTCGCGCGTGACGCTGTTTTAGCCGGACAACTGTCTTACCAGGAAATAGAGCGTCGGGCTTTGCTGTTTTTGCAGGAATTCGGTTTTCAGCCGGAATATTTTAGTGTGTGCAGGGTGAGCGATTTAAAAAAAGCAGGCGAAGGCGATAGGGAGCTGGTTTTGTTGACGGCGGCAAAATTGGGCAAAACCCGGTTGATCGATAATGTTTGTTTTTCCAGAAATCCCCCTTAATCCCCCTTTGTCAAAGGGGGAAGCCGAAGGCAGGGGGATTAAGGGGGATTTTACGGCTAAAAGTTGATGCATTGTTGCTATTAATGGATAATGCGCGGTTCTCAAGGGTTATATATAGTTTTTATTATGCAAATTACGATGCTTAAAGCGAAATTACATAGGGCCAAAGTGACTCATTCGGAATTGGGTTATGAGGGTTCTTGTGCGATTGACGGCAATATTCTCGATTTGTCGGGGATCAGAGAATACGAGCAGATACAAATCTATAATATCAACAATGGCGCGCGTTTTACGACCTACGCCATTCGCGCCGAATCGGGTTCTGGTTTGTTTTCAGTGAATGGCGCGGCAGCCCGTTTGGCCTGCCCCGGTGACTTGATTATCGTGTGCGCATTTGTCATCTTGGATCAAAAAGAAGCAGAGCTTCATAAGCCGTGCCTGATTTACTTTAATGAGAAGAACGAAGTTTTGCGTTCAGCCAGCTCCATTCCTGTTCAGGCCGCTTGATTGCCGGTTTTAATCCTAAGGGTAATCGGGGCTTTGGTACGTAGGGTATGCAGCGCGTACTATTTTCAAAGTGTTCGGACTGAAGCAAGCCCCAAAAAGGTACGCGCTGCGTACCCTGCTCAGCTATGGTTTTTTCGTAAGTTCTGCATCATGCGATCTCGGAAACTCTTATTTCATTAGCCAGTGTTAAGCCTTGCTCCAGTTCGGTAAGCACCTTTTGCAAGCCTATTCTCTTTGCGCTGTTAATCACCAACGGGGATCTAATGGCGGCTTTAATTTCAGCTTGATCGGTTGCGTCTTTATGCAGGATTATCAGGATCAATGTGTCAGCGGTATCTTCAATACCCAGGGTGGTTAATTCGGCATCGTTTAAAACAAAGTTATAATCGATATCGAGTGTAGCCGGTTGTGCAACTGAAAAGGTAAGGAATTCATCATCTAAGGATTGCAGCCAGAAAATCGGGGGATAATCGCCTTCCTGATGAAACAGCTTGAAACGGCATTGACCTTCAAAGCCTGGAATTCCGTTGGGAAAGCTGATAATGGTGCTGGGATCGATGCTTTGTTGGCCGAAAAAACTTGATTTAATTTCCATGGTGAACTCGGAGTAAGTGGGTATAAAGCTCAAGGTATAGTCTAAGGCGGAACTTTTTACCAGGATTTTACCCAGTCGCCAATCTTGACGCCCAGTTCGGGGGCAGGGACTTCCAAACGGCCTATGGCGTAACGAGGCATGATAGTGCTGATGGTTAATACACCGGCAGGTTGCTGGTCTTTACCTATAAAGCTTAAGCCCCCATCCAGCGTTAAATCCTCACCGCTCTTGCTGTAAACCACCAGTTGATCGCCGACATTAAGCCTTTCCTGCGCACCCGCATCAATAAACACCTTATCATCCTGGATTTTAATAATACGCGTCGCAAAAGGGTAGCAGCTTAGGGAATGGCGAATATCGGTGCTGGCCCGATCGATAAGTTGAGCTATTTTCTCGCCGGTCGAAGTGGCGTTAAAGCGCTCGCTGCCTACCGTATAAGTTGCCGGTATCCACACATCACCGATCACATCATCAACATAACGCTGCTGGAACAGTAAGGCCCCGGTTAATCCGTCGTGTACATAAACATCAATGGCAATGCCGCGCCTAGCCACAATATCGCGCGCCAAACTTCTGGCGTAGGCCAAAGGCCCTGCGCCCCTCATGTATTCGCTGGATTCGACCTCCAGATCCCTAATTACGCCGGACAGCACAAATTGCACGCCGTTTGATGCTGCAATTTGCATTATTTTTGACGAACGATAGGCGGTGTGCTCCTGTAATTCCGGAGCCAAGTCGGCCCTTGGATATAAGCTGGTATTGGTGGCGTTACTGCCGATAAAGTCGCCGGATTCCATTAACAGATTATTAAGCTCGCGAGGAATGCCGCTAGTTAAATCCTGTGTTTCGTAGGCACTGATCTGTTCTTGTTTAACTACGGGGAAGGCGGTGGCGATAATGCGTTTGCGATACGGCGGCGCGCAGGAACTGTCGGCGGA
>JAYTLW010000257.1:0-3091 GCA_043729025.1 Methylobacter sp. | reverse complement strand
AACCGGCGCAGTGCGGACAGCTGAATCCGGCCAATAGCCGCTATGTGTTAAAAACCATCACCAAGGCGACCAAAGGCTGCATGGACGGGACTTTTGCAGCGATGGTCACCGGCCCTGTTCACAAGGGTGTTATTAACGATGCGGGCCTGCCTTTTAGCGGCCATACCGAATTTATTGCCGACATTACCGGCGGACACCCGGTGATGATGCTGGCGACGCCTGGCTTGCGGGTGGCCTTGGTGACCACGCATCTGCCGCTGTCGGAAGTCAGTTCAGCGATTACCCATACCCGGTTACGTACGGTGATTCGAATACTGGATCACGAGCTGCGTTCGCGCTTTGGCATAGCTCACCCGAAAATATTGGTGTGCGGACTTAATCCTCATGCCGGAGAAAACGGTCATCTGGGTAGGGAAGAAATCGACATTATTGTGCCGGTACTCGACAGATTTCGTAAGCAGGGTTTGAATCTGCACGGGCCGTTACCGGCTGATACCTTATTCACCGACAAGTATCTGGCGTCAGCGGATGCAGTATTGGCGATGTATCACGATCAGGGCCTGCCGGTGCTTAAATACATAGGCTTTGGGCGGGCCGTCAATATCACGCTGGGACTGCCGGTAATCCGCACCTCGGTAGACCACGGCACGGCGTTGGATCTAGCCGGCAGCGGCAAGGCCGATTTAGGCAGCCTACAATTCGCGCTGCAAACCGCATTAACCATGATTGCCCGTTAAAACCAATTGGTTTCCCACCGGAACCGATTGCGGCAATCCCTGCAAGCTGCATTAACCCTGATTACACAATAAAAATGACACATATCCCACGCAAGCGCTTCGGTCAGAATTTTCTGCATGACCATAATATTATTTACACTATTATCTCCAGTATTCAGGCTAAGCCTGACCAACACTGGGTTGAGATCGGGCCGGGGCAGGGCGCATTGACCGAGCCTTTGTTGAACGAAAGAGTACGCCTGGACGTAGTCGAGCTGGATCGGGATCTGGTGGTTTTGCTCAAAGAGAAATTCAAGCAATACCCTAATCTGCATATTCACAGCGCCGACGCCTTGCGATTTGATTTTGCGGCGCTGGTGGAAAAGGGTGACCAATCCGTCGGGAACGGATTGGCGCGCAAAGCAGCGCCCGAAGGGGCGCTGGCAGGGATAGCCAGCGATGAAAAGCTGCGCATCATCGGCAATCTTCCCTATAACATTTCGACGCCGTTGATGTTTCATCTGCTGGATAACGCTTATTGCATCGAAGACATGCATTTCATGCTGCAAAAGGAAGTGGTGGATCGGATTTGCGCCGCTCCGGGCAGCAAAAAATACGGCAGGCTCAGCGTGATGATGCAATATTACTGTTTGCCTGAGCTGTTATTTGAGGTGCCGCCGGAAAGCTTTGACCCGGTACCGCAAGTAACGTCGGCTATCGTCAGACTGGTGCCGCACCGTAAGCCGCCGGTTGCGGTTAATGATATAGCCAAACTCAACCGGGTGGTCACGCAGGCGTTTTCGCAGCGGCGCAAAACATTGCGTAATTCGCTGAAAAAACTAATTGATGAGGAAGATATTGTCGCGTTGGGGATTGATCCAACACTCAGGGCTGAAAGCATAACGCTGGCCGAGTTTGCGAGTTTGAGTAATCTGTTGCAAGAAACTTGATCTGGTAGCTTCAAAAAAGGCTCTCAACCGAGTTTGATATTGGCTGTACATCATCAGCATAGTCGGGCCAATTAGGTGCTGTTTTAAGTTTCGAAGCATTTAGGTATTATCCTGCGATAATGCTCAATTTTTCAATAAACAACAGGAACACAGCATCATGTCCAGATGGTTGGCCTCATCTTTTTTATCAAAAGACAGAATTACTGCGAAACCGGGTTTCAACCGCTGGCTGGTCGCCCCGGCTGCACTGGCGGTGCATTTGTGTATCGGTCAGGTTTACGCGTTCAGTGTTTTTAATCTGCCGTTGACCCGGGTGCTGGGCGTGACGCAATCATCGCCGGAAGATTGGAAGTTGACCACCTTAGGCTGGATATTCAGTCTGGCTATCGTGTTTTTAGGACTGTCGGCCGCATTTGCAGGGAAATGGCTGGAAAAAGTCGGGCCGCGCGTCACCATGTTTTGCGCGGCGCTGTGTTTTAGCGGCGGCTTTTTTATCGCGGCAGCAGGCATCGAGCTGCATGAAATCTGGCTGCTCTATGCGGGCTACGGCGTGTTGGGCGGCATCGGTTTGGGACTGGGTTATGTGTCGCCGGTTTCGACGCTGATCAGATGGTTTCCAGATCGGCGCGGCATGGCGACGGGTCTCGCTATCATGGGTTTTGGCGGCGGCGCAATGATAGGCGCGCCGTTGAGCGTGTGGTTAATGAAACAGTATGCGACGCCGACCTCGATCGGCGTCGCCGAGACGTTCATGACCTTGGGCGGTATTTACTTGGTTTTTATGCTGATCGGCGCTTTCAGCATTCGTTTGCCGGCCGAGGGCTGGTTGCCGGAAAACTATCAGCCGGGTCAGCAAGTAAATCACATGATCACCGACAAGCATGTGCATGTGGATCAGGTGCTTAAAACGCCGCAGTTTTATTTGTTGTGGCTGGTGTTATGTCTGAATGTGACGGCCGGCATCGGGGTGCTGGGTCAGGCATCGGCGATGAGTCAGGAGATGTTTAAGGCTCAGATTACGCCCGAAAAAGCCGCAGCCTTCGTGGGATTGCTGAGTTTCTTCAACATGGGCGGACGTTTTTTCTGGTCCACGCTGTCCGATTTTTTGGGCAGGAAAAATACCTATTTGATCTTTTTTTTGCTGGGCTGCGTATTGTATTCGATCGTGCCTTATACCGGGCGCATGAATAATGTGCTGCTGTTCATGGGCTGTTACGCCGTGATTATGAGCATGTACGGCGGCGGTTTCGCAACCATCCCGGCTTATCTGGCCGATATTTTCGGCACACAATACGTCGGTGCAATTCATGGTAGGTTGTTGACCGCCTGGTCCACGGCATAGCTATCTACACAAGTCACATTAGGAAATCCTGAGCTGTTTCTTGCAAAGCGGCAAGCTCCTCATGGGAGTAACAATCCAACACC
>JAYTLW010000256.1:0-15350 GCA_043729025.1 Methylobacter sp. | reverse complement strand
ATCTCACCGTTGCTGTCAAACCTATACCTACATCTCATGGATCGAATTTGGCAGCGTCATGATTTGGCACGAAAGCTACAAGCAACGTTAGTGAGGTATGCTGACGACTTTGTCGTGTTGTGTCGGAAAGACGTTGCCACGCCGCTAAAGGTAATACGGAGCATACTGGAAAAGCTAGAGTTAGACCTTAATGAGGGCAAGACCAAGATTGTTGATGCCAACAAAGAAGAATTCTACTTTCTAGGGTTTGCGCTGAAAGTAAATATCAGTGCGAAAGGCAAGCGATACCCGCATGTCAATCCAAAGGAAAAAGCGGTGGCTTAGGTAAACACCCGTATTAGGGAAATAACGGCGAGGGATCAGACGTGGAAACCGATCCAAGAAGTGGTGCGCGATATGAATCAAGTGCTGCGGGGATGGTCGGGTTACTTCCATTATCGAAATTCCACGGCGGCCCTTAGCAAGGTCAAACGTCATGCTGAAGAGCGGCTAAGAATCCATCTGCGCAAGCGGTACAAGGTTAGGGATTGGAAAACGAGTGTGATTCGATTTCCGCGCCGAGTGCTGTACGAGGAGTATGGGCTTTACAAAGTGCCCACAGTAGCCGGCTGGAAGTCGGCGCATGCCTTGATGTGAAGGACATCGGAAAGCCGTGTGCGGGAAAATCGCATGCACGGTTTGATGAGGGAGGGCAGGTGCAAGCCTGTTCTCTACTCTACTACATATATGTGTGCCATTCGCACCTGCCCCCTTATTGCCCTAAATCACAGGCATTGGGGTCAGAGTAACGTCATATTAAAGATCACTCTGACCCCCAGAAAAATTGCACCTAAGGTATTGTTTTATCCCTATCAAATAGATCTTCACCCGTTGCTAGCCGTATTATTTGCGGGCACCAGCTGCGCTATCGGGCGTGTCCAAAATGCGGTTTAGCATGTGGGTCTGTTGTGATGCTCTATCGGCTTGAGTCAAGTCGATCATGCCTTTAAGATCGGAAAAACGTTTCTCAGCTTCTTTAAGGTGCTCTGTCGCTGTAGTCAAATCGCCATTTTGTACAGCGGATCGAGCTTTTTTCAAATAATCATTAGCACGGTTACGATTACGGTCAAGTTTATCATTAGCATTGATTTCTTTACTTAATTTTAATGCTTCTTTGATATTCGTTATAATGACTTCATTACTTTCTTGGTCACTACCTGCCGCGCCGCCGCTGTTTTTTACCTGAATAAAATTCAATGCTTCAGACACTTGACCTAGGGTAGCGTCTATTCCTTCAATTGGAGTCATTCTATTATACATACATGCCATACCCAAACAGACGGCAACAGCAGTAGTCGAAAAAGATCCTAAAGTAAGTGTCAATGCAGTAGCTACGACAGCGCTTTTTAATAATTTCATGTAATGTAAACCTCGTTATAGTTATTTTTATTGGGCCTGCAACTGCTTAGATATTAAGCATATTTAATTAGTTACATGACAATGCGGACTTTATCATAACTCTTGTGAATATTAAATGAATTAACTCGGGGCAATCGCGCTTTAAAAAGCTTGAAAATAGAATTTAGATAAGATATTAAGCTTATCATTTTGATTTTAAATGACAGCAAAACCAAGGCCTTCTATTCTCCGTCATTTTTCAAGCATTGAAGATTCCAGAGTAAACAGACAAAAGAAGCAACAGCTACAAGATATTTTTTTATCAGCATCTGCGCAATGAGTTGCGGCGCTGCTGATTGGGTAGCTATTGAAGCATTTGGTGTGGCAGAAAAGGATTGGTTTACAGCGTTGCTTGGTTTAGAGAATGGCATACCGTCGCACGACGCCTTCGTGCTACAGGGGGTGCTTTTTCAATAATGTAACCTGACGCCTTGTCTACCTTTTCTACAATAGCTAATTTACACAATTAAACATAAGCTTGCTCATTGCCCTGTCAGCACTATGTGGTAAAAAATGGTGCACGATGTGTACCCTATGGAATTTATAACGTTAAACAATCTTGGAAAAATAACATGAAAGCAGGCCTGGTCGGCTTGGGTGCAATGGGCGTCGGCATGGCTAGAAATGTCGCAAAAGCCGGTTACTTAAGCGGAGTTTATAATCGCACGACGGCAAAGGCGCAAAGTCTCGCCGAAGAATTGAATGTCACCGCCTTCGATCAGCCGGAAGACCTCGCTGCACATGTCGATATAGTGCTGATTTGTGTCTCTGCCGACGCAGATGTTTTAGCCGTGGTGGAAAGACTGGCAACATCCGTCAAGCCCGGCACTATCGTCGTCGATATGTCCACGGTCAGCAGTGCTACCGCTCAACTTGCCGCCGCGATGCTGACCGAAAAACAGGCGGCATTTCTCGACGCGCCGGTCTCCGGCGGCGTGGAAGGCGCTAAAAACGGCGCCCTGGCGATGATGATCGGCGGCGACTTAGAGGCCCTGGAACAAGCCCGGCCGGTGCTGGAAACCATGACCCGCTGCATCATGCACATGGGCGCTACCGGTACCGGTCAAGCCACCAAAGCGGTCAACCAAATCATGGGCGCGGGCATCAATCAGGCGGTGACCGAAGCACTGGCTTTCGCACAAAGCCAAAACTTGCCGATGGACAAAGTAATCGAGGTGATCTCCGGCGGCGCATCAGGCAACTGGTTTCTTGAGCATCGCGGCGTCACGATGACGCAAGGCCTTTTTGCTCCGGGCTTTAAAGTGGCGCTGCACCATAAAGACCTGAAAATATGCCGGAGCATGGCCGAACAAACCGGAGCACCGACCGCGCTGATCGACCTGACCCTGGCCGATTATGAACGCTTGATGGCGGGCGGCTTCGGCGATGAAGATATTTCGGCTCTTTATAGATTGAAAGCTATAGATTGAAAGCGGTAAATTCGGATTGAAAATTAACCCAGACCTGTTAAAGTCCTCGGTTCTTTAAATAATAAACAGGGAATAGTCATGCCTGATTACAAAAAATACCAGTGCGGCGTTTGCGGTCATATTTATGATGAAGCCGAAGGCGACCCGGATTCCGGCCTTGCGCCGGGCACCTTATGGGACGATATTCCCGATGATTGGCGTTGCCCCGAATGCGGTGTGGAAAAAAGCGAATACGATTTAATGGATTAATCAATCCTTACCGGGGAACAACATGCACATTGTCATAATCGGTTCGGGCGTGGCCGGTGTCAGCTTCGCCGAAAAATACCGCGCGTTATCAGCCGATGACGACGAGATTACGCTGGTAACCCGGGAGCATGACGGCTATTATTCGCGGCCGCTGTTGTCCCGTGGATTTACTAAGGCCGACATTGAGCAGTCCATCATCTTAAAACCCTTTGATAAGCTCCGCGATAACAAAATCGATGTGCTCTGCGGAGTCGAAGTTACGGCCATCAATCGCGTCGCTAAATCCGTTGCGATCAGCGGTTCCTGTCAGGAAAAAGAGCTGCACTACGATAAACTGGTGCTTGCACAAGGCTCTTCGGCGTTCATTCCGCCGCCACTCAGGCATTATGATAAGCTGTTTTTTTGCCTGAACAGTCTGGTCGATCTGAAAGCCTTGCGCAAATTCCGGCGAGAGCTGTTAAATCAAAACCAACGGCCTGACTGGGCGATAGTTGGCGGCGGTTTAATCGGTTGCGAAGTGGCGTCAGATTTGGCGGCGGCGGGCGATAAGGTCACCTTGTTTCATGCCATGGATCGGTTAATGGAGCGTCAACTGGAGCCCGAGGATTCGGCTTTGTTGCTGAAGGTGTTGCAAGGTTCGGGCGTTGAGGTCTTGTTAAATCAGGTCGTACAGGAATTTATCAAGGATGGAGACAAAGTTTGCGTAAGAACCGAGGTAACCGCTGAGTTTGACGGCTTGATCGTCGCCTGCGGCTTTAAACCGCGCACCGAATTGGCGGAACTTGCGGGTCTCGAAACAGGCCGGGGCATCAAGGTTAATGCCTATTTGCAGACCAGCGACGAATCCATTTACGCGCTGGGCGATGTGGCCGAGTTGCCGAACGGAAAACTTTACGCTTTCATTTTACCGATACGCAATCAGGCCTTGTGGTTGGCGGAATTTCTGGCCGGACAACAACAAGATCCCTGGGCGCCCCCGGTGTTCACCACCAAAGCCAAAGTTCATGGTTTTGAGGCGGTGCATCCGTATAATGTTTGATAGTGGCGCAATTTAGAATTTGCCTTCCATGGCTTGTGGATCCCGGCATTCCTTGCCGGGATGACGCTTTTTTCATAGCATGAGCCAAAATCGATACTCTGATGCGGAATGCGCCGCCGTTTATCGCGCCATTTATCAGCGTCGCGATATGCGCCATTTTTTACCCGACCCGATAGCACCCGAGCTGTTGCTGCGTCTGCTGAATGCCGCGCATCATGCGCCCAGCGTCGGATTCATGCAGCCGTGGCGGTTTATTCGCATCAGCTGCCCAGATCTTCGCGTAGCAATACATAGCCTGGTCGAACAGGAACGCATACTCACCGCCAAGGCTTTAAACGAACGTGAAGACGAGTTTATGAGGCTGAAAGTGGAAGGCATACTGGAATGCCCGGAAGTGCTGATTGCCGCCTTATGCGAGCAGCGGGAACAACATATATTCGGCCGACGCACCCTGCCGGAAATGGATCTGGCCTCACTGGCCTGCGCCATACAAAACATGTGGCTGGCGGCCAGGGCGGAAGGCGTAGGGCTGGGTTGGGTGTCGATGTTTGAACCTGCCGCCCTGAAAACTTTGTTAAACATGCCCGAAGACAGTCAGCCGTTCGCGGTTTTATGCCTGGGGCATGTGGATAAATTTTACGATAAACCGATGCTGGAGCAGGAGTATTGGGCGGATCGCAAAGACCTTAAAGATTTGTTATTCGAAAACGTTTGGAATACGCCGTGCCGCTAGATTTTGTGATCCTCCCGCTTTCCTCCGAATTAAGCGCCGCACTACTTGCCAAAATTGACCAGAAAACCAAACCTTTGGGTTCGCTGGGCCGGTTGGAATCTTTAGCCCTACAAATAGGCTTGATTCAAAATAGCCTGACTCCCTGTGTAAACCAACCGTGCGTCCTTATTTTTGCCGGAGACCACGGTATCGTCGAGTCCGGCGTCAGCGCTTATCCGCAAACCGTTACCGCGCAAATGGTCGCCAACTTTCTGGCCGGAGGCGCGGCGATTAGCGTGTTTGCCCGGCAACATAATATCGAGTTATTAATAGTCGATGCCGGGGTCAACGCCGACTTGGACAGCCACCCGAAATTAATCGATGCAAAAATCGGCAAAGCCACCCGGAATTTTTTAAACCTTCCTGCGATGAGCGAAGATCAATGCATCAAGTCCCTGCAGGCGGGATCAGAGCTGGTATTGCGGCAATTTAAAAACGGCTGCAACTGCATCGGCTTTGGCGAAATGGGCATCGGCAACACCTCATCGGCCGCGTTGCTGATGCAGCGCTTGACCGACCTGCCCTTGGCGCACTGCGTAGGGCGCGGCGCCGGACTAAATGACGAGCAGCTGCACAACAAGATTGCCGTATTGCAGCAGGCCTTAAATCAACATAAAGGCGCGGCAGAACCTTTGCATGTATTAGCCGTTTTCGGCGGTTTTGAAATCGCGATGATGGTCGGCGCTTATCTGAAAGCCGCCGAACTGGGCATGCTTATTTTGGTTGATGGCTTTATTGCCGCCGCCGCGCTGTTGGTTGCCCACCAGCTGCATCCGCATGTCCTGGACTATTGCGTGTTCAGTCATGTGTCCAGCGAACAGGGCCATCAGGCTTTACTAGCTCAGTTCAATGCACAGCCTTTGCTGAATCTGGAGCTGCGCCTGGGCGAAGGCTCCGGCATTGCCCTGGCCTACCCGCTGCTGCAATCGGCGGTTCTGTTTTTGAACGAGATGGCTACGTTTGCAGAGGCTGGGGTAGATCGTTGATAACGTCAAGTAAAAGGTTCAAGGCGAAAGGCCCAAGGTTTTTTAACTTGAATCCTTCGCCTGCTTTAAAAGCATTTTTCTCATTTCCACGTTCCAAAGCCCATCTATATAAACAGGCGGTTGCGGGATACCCACGATTCGTCATCCCGGCAGGGATTGCCGGAATGACGACTCTTGGACAAATTTGTGTATAAAGGATGAGTACTCCAACGTGGGAATGCAGTTGGTGACGTTCTTGAGTCGCAATAAAAAGCTATTCATATTAGCCCTCAGTTTTTACACCCGGCTGCCTCATCCTCACGTATCGGATTACCGGCAGTTGCCTCGGGCCGCCGTGTATTTGCCGTTGATCGGCTGGCTGGTTGGCGGCAGTTGCGCTGTAGTTTTTTTTCTGGCCGAAGCACTTTGGCCGCAGACTACGGCGCTGATTCTGGCGCTGATCGCCGGGATCTTGATGACCGGCGCCTTGCATGAAGACGGCTTTGCCGATGTCTGCGACGGCTTCGGCGGCGGTATGGACAAACAGCGCATCCTGGAAATCATGAAAGATTCCCATAGCGGGGTTTACGGCTTGCTCGGCTTGCTGTTGCTGCTGTTGTTGAAGATCAGCTTGCTAAGCGCAATGCCTGCCTCCGCCTTGCCTTTAGTGTTGCTGTCCGGGCACAGCCTTAGCCGTTTATCGCCGCTGTTGCTGATGCGGCGTTATGACTATGTGCGCGACCAGCACAGCAAAGCCTCGGGCGCGGTTTATAAGCCTGAGTTCCAGGAGATGGCTTTTGCGACAGTCACAGCTCTATTGCCGCTGGCCTTGTTGCCGACTTTGTGTGTGCTGATCATTATTCCGGTGCTGCTGGTCACGCTGTTGCTGGGACGTTATTTTTACCGCCATATTGGCGGCTATACCGGCGATTGCCTGGGCGCAAGCCAGCAAGTTGCCGAGACTGTTTTTTATTTAAGCGCGAGCGCCTTATGGATATTTATTTAATTCGCCACACCCAAACCGCTACCGATCCGGGTCTGTGTTACGGTCAAAGCGATATTGCCTTGGCGGACAGTTTTGCCGAGGAGATGGGGGCTGTGCATGACAAACTGCCCGAGTTTGATGAGGACTGCACGGTTTTTAGCAGTCCGTTAACCCGCTGCCTGCAATTGGCGCAGACCTTTTCCGATACGGTGGCCACCGATGCGCGTTTGCAGGAGCTTGATTTCGGCGCTTGGGAAGGCCTGCGTTTTGATGACATCGATGCGGATGTCTTGCAACATTGGACAAATAATTTTGTGACCGCCGCTCCCCCAAACGGGGAAAATTTTGAAGATTTGTATCGGCGTACTGGCGATTTTTGGCAGGAGTTAATAGCCATGGAAGCCAAACAGGTGCTGGTGATCACCCATGCCGGGGTGATTCGCGCCTTGCTGGCACGGGCCTTAAATCTGCCCCTGGCCAATGCCTTTCAATTGCGGATCGATTCGGGTTCCGCGCATAAGCTGCGCCTAGCTGACGATTATCTTTACGTTGAATATATCAATTTATAGTAACTATTTAGCCACAGATAAACACAGATTAAACAGATTTCTTTTGCTGTTTATTACAAACAAGCCGTTTAAACGGTGGGTAAGTTCTTTATATTTCAGATTATCAGTGTGCATCTGTGTTTGTCAGTGGCTGAAACTTTCAATTTATAAATGAACCACGGCGGCAATATTTATCGGTTTGCCCAGAGTTTGGGTTGCCTGCCGGAACAGGTGCTGGATTTTTCGGCCAACATCAACCCGGAGCAGGCGGTCGACCTAAGTTGTCTGCAAGATGTTCGGCTGACGCCCTATGCCGACCCTGACTACGGCTCGTTAAAACAGGCGATCAGACTGCGCTATCCTTACCCGTCCAATGCTGATATTGAACTGTTTAACGGCGCGAGTGCGGCTATCTTCGCCCTGTTGCGCAGCTTGCAGCCCAAAAATCTGGTTTTATATGCGCCTTTATACGGCGAATACGCGCATATCGCCGGGGAGCTGGGTTGCACCGTGCAACATATCGACCGGTTCAGCCGGATGGATGCGGATATTCCCAAACACAGCACGGTGATTTTTGTGAACCCGTCCACCCCGGACGGTCAGCTTTACGACCTGCAGGACTTGCTGGGTAAATGGCAGGCCGCAGATTGCACCATTATTATCGACGAGTCTTTCCTGGATTATTGCATAAGCGATTCGGTTGCCGATCACATCGCGCTTTACGATAAACTTTACATGATCAAATCCTTAAGCAAGTTTTACGGCTGCGCCGGTATCCGCATCGGCTTTATTCTGGCGGCGGCCTCGGCGATAAAAGGCCTGCGACGCTTGGAACCGGCCTGGAAATTATCCAGCCTTGATATGGCCTATATGCAGCAGGCCTTGGCCAATACCGCGTTCATCGCGCAGACCCGGCAGCAGACCGCGCATTTACGGGATTTATTGCATAACGCCCTGCAAGATTGCGGTTTGTTCGATAAGATTTACCCGGGACAGGCCAATTTCCTGTTGGCGCGCTTGGCAAACGGCGGCAATGGCCATCAGTTACAAATGTTATTAGAGCCTTCGCGGGTTTTAATCCGGGTCTGCGATAATTTTGAGGGCCTGAATCATAGCCATGTTCGTTTTGCGGTCAAAGACGAACAGGCTATAGCCCAACTTGCATACAGCCTTACTAGCATTAAAAAATAAAACGCCACAGATTCACAGATTGAATTTATACCTACCTACACGGGGCACTTGTGAAATATTTAACTTGTTCCCAAAGCGCTGCCTGGGAATAAGATAATAGTCATTTTATAATCTGCGAATCTGTGGCAATTTTCTTCGTGGCGCGTCTATTTTAAACAACACTATCAATGAAACCACTAGCCGTTTTCGGAACCAGTTCAGACGCCGGTAAAACCACCTTGGTGATGGCCTTATGCCGGATTTTTGCAGACCAAGGCATGAAGGTCGCGCCGTTTAAGGCGCAAAACGTGTCCAATAATTCGGCGGTCACCAAAGAAGGCCGGGAGATTTCCAGGGCGCAATGCCTACAAGCGGAAGCCGCCCGCGTCGAGCCGAGTTACTTGTTCAACCCGGTGCTGCTTAAATCGCACGGTAACGGTTCGGTGCAGGTGATCGTCAACGGGCTGGTTTATCAAAACCAGTCGATTGCCGATTATTATTCAGAAATCGACAACTTGAAGCAGCAGGTTAAACAGGCTTTTGTTCTGCTAGAGCAGGATTTTGATCTGATTATCGCCGAAGGCGCGGGTTCACCGGTCGAGCTGAATCTGCTGAACAAGGATTTATCCAATACCTTTGTCGCCAATACCTTCAATACCAAAAATATCCTGGTGGCGGACATCGAGCGCGGCGGCGTGTTTGCCTCGATTTACGGCACTCTGGAGCTGATGGATCCCGTTATGCGCGGCAATCTGATCGGCGTGGTGATCAATAAGTTTCGCGGGGATCGGCGTTTTTTCGATGAAGGCGAAAAAATCATCACCGAGCGTTTTGGCGTTCCCGTTTTAGGTGTGCTGCCGTTTAAACCGCTGAATATCGACATGGAGGATTCCCAGTCGCTGCGCAATTACCAACAGCGGCTGATTGATGCCAAAATCCGCATTGCGGTTATCGCCTACCCGGGCCTCAGCAATTATAACGACCTCGATGTGTTGATGGGCGATACCGAGCTTTATGTCGAGCTGATTCATGATTACCGCCCGCTGGAAAGCTTCGATATGGTGCTGTTGCCGGGCAGCAAAACTGTGATTCGCGATTTGCAATGGCTGAAAAATCGAGGCCTGTTCAAGGAAATACAACAATTTAGCAAGCCGGTGTTCGGCATCTGTGGCGGCTATCAAATGCTCTGCCTAAGCCTGCACGATCCGGATGCGCTTGAACACGATGTTGCCATTGTCGAAACAGGCTTGGGCTTTATTGACGATACGGTGATTTATCAAAGCCCTAAAATACTCGCACGCGGCCAGTATCGGCTGTTTTCGTACGCAGAAATCAGCGGCTATGAAATTCATTGCGGACGCATGGACAAGTATCCGCTGTATTATCAGAGTGACCGGTTTGGTCGCATCGGTTCCCTACCGATTGCGACACTTCTGACCTCCATGGACGGAGGAAATGCCGACGACTGCCGGGAGCAGTCGCGGCCGCCATCCCTAGCAGTCGGAACCCATGTGCACGGCGTTTTTGATGACGATGCATTTCGCACCGATTATTTTAAAGCCATTAATCCGCAGTATCTGGGCTATAACTATGCGCATTATCGTGAGGCCGAAATACAGGGCTTTGCCGATATGGTCGCGGAAAATCTGGATATAGCCGCCATTTTGCAAGCGTTACAGGAAGACTGATGTTTAAAATCACAAGCTTCAAAGCAAGCTTTGAACTCCGGCATCTGTATTTTTTGGAGTCCAAAGCTCGCTTTGGTCGTTTAAAGTCGACTTTACGATTTAAAAGGTACGAGCGGCTACGCAGTAAGAGAAGGGCTGAGTAATTACGATGTTTTTTGAGTTGGCAATTTTCGCCTATCTTATCGATAGTGTTTTTGGCGAATTTCCCTGCAAGCACCCGGTGGTATTGATGGGCGATTTTATTTCTGCGTTTGAGCGGCGCTATTACAGCGACCGGATTTTACCGGGCGCGCTTTTGGTGATCTGCTTAATCGCCTTGACCTTAACGATCAGCATCGCTGTCGTTTATTTGTGTGGGTTCTTGCCGATCTGGTTGTCGCTGCCGGTTTTGGCGCTGTTTTCTTCCACTGGCCTGGCCATGACCATGCTGCACGAAAGTGTCGCCTCGCTGTTGACCGCCCAGCAACCCAAGCAGGCCCTAAGTCATCTGGTCAGTCGCGACACCGAAGACATGACCGAAACTGAAGTCTTTAAAGCCGGATTGGAAACCTGGGCGGAAAACCTTAGCGACGGCGTTATTGCACCGTTGCTTTATCTGGTGTTGTTCGGTTTTCCGGGTATCGCCGTCTATAAAGCCATCAACACGATGGATTCGATGATCGCCTATAAAACCGAGCGTTATTTTTATTTCGGCAAATGGGCGGCGATAGTGGACGATATTGCCAATTTTATTCCTGCACGACTGACAGCGCTGCTGATTGTCGCATTGGCCGCAGACAAACGGCGCGCCTGGCAGTGTCTATGGTGGGACGGCAACAAGCTGGAGAGCCCAAACGCCGGTTACCCGATTGCGGCGATGGCCGGCGCTTTGGGCGTTGCCTTGGGCGGCGATGCCCGTTATCACGGCCAAATCAAACATAAACCCACGTTGGGTTTGCCCGTTAATCCGGTTGATAAAACAACGCTAGCCAAGGCATTGCAGATGAAAATAGGCATAAATCTGATGGTTCTAAGCCTTTTGGTGACTGGAGCTGTGCTGTCATGAAAACACTGTTTACAGGCGGGATAAAAAGTGGCAAGTCCCGATTGGCTGAAAGCTATATTTTAGAACAAGCTGCAACAGATAAGCCGTACTATCTGGCGACTACCGAGTTTTTTGATGACGAGATGCAAGCACGTATTTTTATTCATCAACAACGCCGCCAGGATTTATTTATCACCATTGAAGAACCCGTTAAGCTGCTTGACGTATTGGAAAAATGCCCGGGGCCGGTGCTGATCGAATGCATATCGATGTGGCTGAACAACCGGCTTTATCACCAAAGCACCGAAGCGGACATTTTGCAGGAACTCGAAGCGGTGCTACAGTTATCCTGCGACATGGTGCTGGTGCATAACGAGGTAGGTCTCGGCGTGATTGCCGACAACCGGCTGGCGAGGCAGTTTGTTGATCTGTCCGGCAAAGCCGCTCAATTAATGGGACAATATTGCGATCAGGTGTTTTTTTGCTGCGCAGGCTTAAAGATGAAAATGAAATAGACGCAGAATAACTAACAATTTAGTAAAACTTAACCATAAAAGAGACCACCGTGAACAACACAGGCTATAAACGCATATTTAAACTGGCTTTGGCGCTAATGCTCACCGGTTGCGCCGGCAATCCGGAGATCCAAACCGATGCGCCTTATCGCAATACCGGTGCTATTCCTGTTCCCGAAAACGCCCCTGACTATCAAGCGCAGAGCTTAACCGGGATTTATACGCATTCCTTGCCGGTGCATAGTTTTATCCGGCGTATGGTGCTTGCACATGGCTTTTCGGAAGGCTATTTGAATAGTCTGTTTTCCAAGGCCCAGCGCCTGGATTACGTTATTCGTCTGGAAAATTCGCCGCAATTCACCGGCCCAAAACCGGTTCACCCCAAGAAGGGAAGCTGGACGCGCTACCGCCAGCAATTTATCACCGAGGCGCATATCAATAACGGTGTAGCCTTTTGGAGCAGTAATGCCGATGCTATCCAAAAAGCCAGCATTACTTACGGCGTCGATCCCGAATATATCGTCGCGATTATCGGCGTGGAAACTTTTTTCGGCCGCAATATCGGCAAAACATGCGCTTTCAATGCCTTGACTACGCTGGCTTTCGACACCCAACGGCGCGCCAAATTTTTTACTGCGGAACTGGAAAACTTTTTGCTGATGACCCGCGAGGAAGGCTACGAGCCGCTTAAGCCGGTGGGTTCCTGGGCGGGCGCCATGGGATTAGGTCAATTTATGCCCAGCAGTTTTCGGAGCCTGGCGGTTGATTTCAACAACGATGGGCATCGAAATCTCTGGGATCAACATGATGCCATCGGTAGCGTCGCGCATTATTTTTCCCGTAACGGCTGGCAAAACAACAGGCCGGTAGCCGAACAAATCCGAGGCTACGGCGGCGAATCAATCATAGAGCTGAGCGCAACCAGCGGCAGCGAATACTGGCGCGTCCACCCCAACTTTAAGGTGATCAAAAAATACAATAACAGCGATAAATACGCGATGGCGGTGCATCAGTTGGCGCAGGCGATTAAACAGCGGTATTTATAATGTGTAACCGGTGGGCAATAATCTGGCCCACCCTATAAAATTTACATCGGTTGGCATTAATACAGGAAAGCATAGCGCGGACACTATACCCAACCCGGTTTGAGCCTGTTTTTTGCGGCAGTAATGGAATGTTTAATCGGGGTAGTAACCTTCTTCTATGAGCTGCGCTAATTCCCAGGGACATATATCAGGAAAAACATGTTTACTGATTTTGGTTTCTCTTGATGCCTGAATGACGGCGAGTCGGTAAGCTTTTTTTAAAATATCGTCTAATTGCGGTTTTAATCCAGGGTTTTCGTTGAGGGTTTCTTCAAACTGAATCCGTTGTTCATCGATAGATAATTGCCAGCTTCTTCCACGTCTTAGCTCCTGATATTTCCATTTTAAAAAATGCAGTAACAACACAGTTAACCGGCTTTCGAGTTCCCGTTTTTCACTTCGCCCCATCGTTTCGATTTCCTCTATTAAATTGGGTATGTCAAGGCTGTTAAACTGTCCGGATCTTAACAGCTCGGCTTGTTCATGCGTCCAGCTGTAAAAGTCCTTCTCGTAACTAATCATGTGCTTTACTCCATATCAAAAAATATGTGGGTACGTATCGCGCACCCACACAGTAATTTAATGCGCCGTATCGTGATGCCATTTCGGCATTAAAATAATGCAATTTGGATTAAATCCCTGTTTTTTCAGGGTGTCAATAGTCGCTGTTACCTCCAGTTTATTCAGGTCGATTACCGTGATCGACCCGTCGCTCATATCCGGCAAATTTAAAAAACTGTTCTGCACGAAAGCATACTGGCCGTCGGGTGACAGCACCATATGATGAGCGCCCCCCGCAGTCGGAATAGCCTTTATTAAGGTCGGCTTCAGCGCGGATTGGCTGATGTCGAAGATATTCAAATAACCGGGATTTGAGGTGGTGACGTACATGCGGTCATGTTTGTCATTGAAGTAGATTTCCAAGGGCACGCCCTGTTTAACGGCATTAAAGTCGAACGCTTGCTGAAAATCAAAGTTCTTGTTGCCCGGATTCCATGTGCCCGTCCACAGCCCGCCGCCAAACATGGTGGTGATATAAGCCAGCGGCGGTTTCGATTCGGGCAGAAACACCGCTTCAACGGGCGCTACGCCGGAAGGCGAGGGCTTATCGGACAGCTTATGACTGGATAATACTTTGCCGCTGGACGCTTCGATTACACTTACGGTTTCGCCGGGATCGCCCAGATCAGATGGGCGTACAGTGCTGGTGACTATCATGCGGTCGATGTCATCATTCAGACTGATGCCGTGGGGATAACGAATAAAAGCGGTTTTCGAGTCGGCGGCAATGACTTTGGTCTGCTTGTCGGTTTGGGCATCGCCGACGATCACGTTGCTTGAACCCATGCAGGTTAAATACCAACGAAGGTTGTTTTTGGAAAACACCACGTCTTCCCCGACTTTGCAGTCAGGCACCTCAACTTTTTTGACCTGATACGGGACTTGCTTCATGTTCATGACATGGAGCGCGCCGTTGCCCAAAGCGGTGATGTAAGCCTTGCTAAGATCCTTGTTATAAAAGATATGATGGGCGACCAAATCGCTCGGCAGTGGAATGTCGTTGAGAATTTTAGCGAAATTTTTCGATGCCGGATCGACATCGATAATCGCGATGCCTTCCCGTCTTGGCGTGTGCCCCGGTTTACTTTCATAATTCACCATCGCCAATATTTCAGCAAAACCCAGCACCGGGCTTAGCAGCGCTGAGCAAGCGAGCACTGAGCGAGCGGCTTTTATTAACGTTTTTGTTGTCATCTTAGTGTCTCTTAGTGTTTGTTAGTCGACAAGGTCGGCAACGCCTGGCAACCGACCTGTCGCTTTTTATGTCTTTGGGTGCTGCGGTTGTTGTGGGGCTAAGATCATTCGGCGGTAGTCGGGTCTATCATGGATCTGATCCGGGAAATGCGGTTGGCCGGAAAGCCGCCTTGTTCGGCATGCGCTCTAACGGTTGCTTCATCCGGTGCAATGTAGACGCAATAAACTTTATCGTCAGTCACGTAACTTTCCAGCCATTGAATTTTGGGCCCCATAGCGCTCAGTATGCCGCATGATTTCTGAGAGATGTCTTGTAGCTCCCGATAAGCTAAGGAACCCGCGCCGGGGATTTCGCGTTCGATGATATATTTTGGCATGTGTGTCTCCTGGTTGATGGTAAAAATGATGGGCGTTTTTTAAAGCGCAACCCAAATTACGCTTTAAAAAATTCGCCTAGTAAGTCCTGGCAACATTGTTTAAGCGGTGCGGACGATTTTTCAATTTTCATTCGAAGTAAGGCACCCTGCCAAGCGTTCATCAGCAGATCGGCCATGTCTTCGGCCGACTTATCGGTTCTTACCGTGCCTTGCTGTTGCGCCTTGGTCAAGGCAGACGCCAATGAATCCCGGTAACGGTTGACGGCGTTTTGCAGGGATTTTTGACAAAGATCACTGGTGTCGCCGATTTC
>JAYTLW010000255.1:0-20688 GCA_043729025.1 Methylobacter sp. | reverse complement strand
GGCGGCAATGACGATAATGCCTTTTTCTATAGCTTTATTCAACAACAGTTCCAGCAAGGCATCCTGCGGCCCTGTAAGGCTCATATTCAGTATTCTGGCCCCTGTTTTAATGGCTGTATTGACTGCAAGCGCTAGGGTAAAGCTGTTGCAAACGGCTTCGATAGCATCAGTCTTATTCGGCCAACAGGCTTTTAACGCAATCAATTTGGCATCGGGGGCGATGCCGATGATACCTGTGCCATTATCTTTTCGGGCAACCATAATGCCTGCTACCGCTGTACCATGCTTGTCATTTGAAAACCCCGGGGAGATGCGAAAAGCAAAATTCTCGTTTTGTGTGATTTGATCTACGAGATCCGGATGCATCAGATCAACACCGGTATCAATCATGGCAATGGTGACATGCCGGCCGGTTGTTCTGATATGCGCCAAGTCGATTTGCATCTGTTGCAGATTGGCCTGCAGCTTGAAGTAGGGATCGTCGTATTGATTGCTGTTTTTGTATTGATGGGCTTTAGTGTTAAACAGATGCATGTTCTGCACAATAGTGATGCGTTTATCCCTCGCTAATCGTTGCATGGTGTCGGACACCGAAGCATCAGCGGGTACTCGAAACACGGCGCAATGTACGCCTACTTCAGTCATTGGCCATTCGGTGAGCTTTTGGATATGGTAATCCTCAGCGATTTGTTGCGACATGCGCTGACTCCAACCTGAGCTTTGATAGCCGCCCCTGCGCCGGTAGGATGTTGACGAGGCAGCTTGTACCCTGTCCATCGACCGGTCAGGAAAACCGATCAGCAACAAATGATCGGTTGCGGTGGTATCAAGGACAGTCGATAACTCCGCCGAATCCGGATTGAAACCTTCGCTTTTCGATGGCACCGAAAGCGTCAATAGAAAAATGAATGATAAAAGTAAGTATGCTTTCATTATTTTATGTCTTTGTCGGTGTGGGCTGAGGAAAGTAGTGCGTATTCCGGTTCAGCGAAAATAACATGAGTATTTTTTCGCAGCGACTCAACCATAGCCAGCACATTTGTAGTTGCCGGTTTGCCGTCAAGGGTTATCGTATAGAGACCCTGCACAGTCGGGCCGTCAAGAATCCGACCATGAACTGAAGCAAGCAGGGCATTAATTTGAGGTTGTTTGGCATCATTTGAAAATATCACTTTGATTGCGTTGTGGCTGACTGCGGGATTTTCCGCATTCGACAGCGTACGATAGTCATTCATGCTAAGGTCGCCGGTATCCGTTAAACGGGGTATCAGCAAGGATAGCAGCAAGACAGCGGCCAATGCGAGTGCCGGCTGCGGCAAATAAAGTTTGCTGCGCTTTCCCCATAAACTCTGCAAGATAATATTTTTAGGCGTATTTTCTAGGCTAGTCTGATCAGCGCCATGAATCCGTTTTTTTAACTGGGAAAAAGACGCCAGCGCGGCTGAGTCCATAGAGCCTTCCTGCCGAACGGCAACAGACAGCTTGTGTAATGTCGCCAGTTCGCGCCTACAGCTTAGGCACACTTTTAAATGATCTTCAACGCTGCGAGTTTCGGCGCCGTGCAGAGTTTTGTTGACATACCACGGCAGCAACAGCGAAATATCCTGATGTGCTGTATAAGGATTGTGATAGAGCTGTTTCATATTTTTACTCCTGAACATTAAGTCTGGTGGCGTTGGATTCAATTATTACTTTCAAGAACCAATGCCAGCTTTTTACGCGCATGGTGCATTCGGGTTTTTACGGTATTTTCCGGGCATTTCATTAACACGGCTATTTCGCTGTAATGTAATCCTTGAAAATAAGTCAGCTCTATTACGGCTCGCTGGTCAGGTGTAAGTGTATCCAATGCAGACTCCAGCCAGTTGCTCATTTCCAGTTGTTTTAAACCGCAGTCTTTTTCTGTAAACACGAGATTGTCAGCATCCATTGCATCGAGCGATTCTTCATCATAATTGCCATGAGTACGGAAAGATTGCCGCGCCTTGTTATAAGCGATGCCGAATATCCATGTTGAAGGTTGGCACTGTTGATTATAGGAATCGGCTTTTTCCCACACCACGTACATCACATCGTTGATGATTTCGTCTATCAGCTCTTCACGCCGTGTGACGCGGGCAACAAAGCGGAATAATCGGCTATAGTAATGACCATATAAAAGCTCCAGCGCCTTTTCATCCTGCTTGCAGATTCGCGCTATCAAATCCGCATCGCGTTTAAGATGAGCGATATTATTGGTAACCAATAGTCTGCCTTGAAATAAATTCATTTTGGATTATGACCACATAATAGCAACACCAACAACAAAAAAACTTTTACCTTTAACTGTGTATAGCCTAGAACCGGCAAAAGGTTCAATCCCCTCAAAATATTTTTCAATGAGGCTGCTTTATTTAGCGGTATCTGATTGAAATAATAAATCCATAGATAATCAATTGCCTTGCAATCAAGCTGAGTTCATCTGGGGCCAATATCAAATTTTTTTTAATATTGAACCTTTAACGCATTCATTGCAATTTACAACTGTAAGAAAATGCACCCAATCAAAATAAAGAAAGTGTTCCGACATCATTTATAAAGCTGTCGAACGCTAGAGGGCGCATTGCTTACCAAGAATATATTTGAATTTTCAGGAACCAAACTATATCTGCTTGTCACTATAGTTGAATTCATTAAGGAGGAATGTATGAAAAAAATCAGTAAAGAAACAATTTTGGTTTCGGCAATTCAGGATCTGGCGCGGGGCATACAATCGGAGACTGACCTTTCCTCGTTAACAGGAGAGTTGCTCAAAATTACCGTAGAAGCTTCACTCAATGCGGAAATGAAGGCTCACCTGGGTTATTCCAAACATTCGACGACAGGTTACCATTCCGGCAACAGCCGGAATGGCTATGGTAAAAAATCGTTAAAAGTCGATCATGGCGTGCTTGAGATTGAAACGCCGCGAGACCGCAATGGAACTTTTGAACCTCAGTTTGTGCGTAAAAATCAAACTCGATTAGCGCATTTCGATGATAAAATTTTGGCTTTATATGCGAAAGGCATGGTTACTCGGGATATTGTCGATACCTTTCAAGCAATGTACGGCGCGTCTATTTCGGGGACACAGGTTTCAAATATCACGGCAGCCGTTATGGAAAAAATAGCCGAATGGCAAGCCAAGTCCCTAGATGAGAGTTATCCCGTTATCTATTTGAGTAGTATCGTGGTAAACGATATCAACAACACCGTTAATATGGCGTTAGGCGTTAATAGTCAAGGCCATAAGGAATTATTAGGGCTTTGGTTATTCGAAGATGCAGGGGCTAAACCTGTAGCGGGCAGAGCCGAGGGTTTTTGGCTTGCTGCACTGACCGACCTTAAGAATCGAGGCGTCAAAGATGTTGACGTTGTTTGTGAGGATGCTTTAAGCGGATTTCCAGGCGCCATCGGCACGGTCTTTCCTAATGCGCGGATTCAGACCTGTATCGTCTATAGGGTGAGGGATTCATTAATATTTTGCCTGGAAAGATCGAAAACTTATCGCGGCAGATCTCACCTAAGTCGACCAGTTACTCACAATTTCCGAGGTCGAAGGAACTTGAAACCTATGCTGAAAAACTTGGGATAGTGAATATCTGTCAATTTTTAATTGTATCCTGATCGGATAAGCCGTAGTCATTATGCGATTTTTGATGGTGTAGTATTCTACCAATCGCAGTTGAGCATTCCAAAATCCCGTTCGCCCTGGAATGCTCACAAAATGGGGTGCGCGTGGAAAAAGGTTCATGACGAACGGCTTCCACACGAAGCGACTCATCTGCGGGTTTCCATGATTGTTTTTGGCGCTCTGGGAAGGCCTCTGGTTTGCACCATCGGCCTACGGGGATTGGCCTGCTGTTTTAAGCAGGCGCTAGATCTATTATTTGGCTGCGCAACTATCAGCAATTGTAGCCGCTAAAGTATAGTGCGGCACCGTACTGTTATATTTGTATATGCTTCCGGTAACGGCTCTATTTTGAATGAAGGTTTTTATAATAGCTGTTGCGCCGGCTCTGATATCGCCAGGATCGCTATCGAAATCAAATTCAACTTGACCGTTAACGGGGCGTTGGAATGCTTTTGACCATTTCACATTAGCTCCTGACTTCGCGTAGGCTCTATACTGTCCAGCCCTGAGGCTAGCGCCATTCACCGATATTTTCGAACGATTGAGGCCGCGGACTTCACAATCTACACCGACAGATGCGGCATTTGCATCGCCAAACATACCCATATTGAGAGCCAAGGTTGTTGCGGCTAAGCCGACTATTTTTTTAAAATTCATGTTTTTTCTCCACGTTAAAATCTATCGAAAGGCTGATTAATGACTAATCAACGGTATTGCTTTCTGTTCAATACGTTTGTTTATTGCGTAATTTTAAGAAAAGGTTCAACTTGAAAAAAATATTTTTGCTTTAGGTGGGGAGTTTTTTTCGCCCGCCCGCTCGTTGCAGTATTGACAGAGCATTAATCAAGGCGTTTTTAGAGTAGACTCGTTTTATCATAAACTGCACAGATAGCGGTTCATGTTTTTATTAGTTCAAGGAGCTTATTATGAAAAAAACTATTGGCTACGCTGCCCATAATGACAATTCCCCACTGGCGCCGTTCAGTTTCGAACGGCGCGATCCGACGCCGACCGATGTCCAGATTGAGATTCTGTTCTGCGGGGTTTGTCACTCCGATATTCATCAAGTGCGCAACGAGTGGGGTAACGCGGTGTTTCCGATGGTGCCCGGCCATGAGATCGTCGGCAAAGTGACCAAAGTGGGCGGCGAGGTGAAGGATTTTAAACCCGGAGACACCGTGGGTGTGGGTTGTCTGGTTGACTCCTGCAGGATTTGTCCGGACTGCCGCGATAATCTGGAACAATTTTGCAATCTTGCTGAATTTACCTATAACAGTCCCGACAAGCATAGCGGCGGCAGCAATTACGGCGGCTATTCCAAGCAGATCGTGGTCAATCAGGATTTTGTGCTGCATGTTTCGGACAAGCTCGATCTTGCCGCCGTAGCACCGTTGCTATGTGCGGGAATTACCGTTTATTCTCCCTTGAGGCACTGGAACATAGGCCCAGGACACAAGGTCGGCATCGTCGGCTTGGGCGGACTGGGCCACATGGGCATAAAATTTGCCCACGCCTTAGGCGCACAGGTCGTGCTGTTCACCACCACGCCCGGCAAGGCAGATGACGCTATACGGCTCGGCGCCGATGAAGTGGTGGTATCCAAACATCCGGACGAGATGCAAGGGCATCTCGCCAGTTTTGATTTCATCCTGAACACTGTGGCCGCACCGCATAATCTGGATGCTTACACGGTATTGCTCAAACGTGACGGTGTTTTATGTCTAGTGGGCCTGCCTAGTCAGCCGCATCCTTCGCCCTCTGCCGCCAACCTGATATTCAAGCGTCGCCGACTGGTCGGTTCTTTGATCGGCGGCTTGAGGGAGACCCAGGAGATGCTCGATTTTTGTGCTGAACATGCCATCACTTCAGACATCGAAATCATCCCGATCCAGCAGATTAACGAAGCCTACGGGCGTATGTTGGATAGCGATGTGAAGTACCGCTTCGTTATTGATTTAACAAGTCTTCAGCAGCCCGTAGATGAAGTGGTTCAGTCGCAATCCTAGAAATCAATGTTCATAAGGCGCCGCTATGACCCAAAAATCTTTGAGCGAATTACGCAGTGCGATTAACCAGGCTTATTTAGCCGATGAGAAAGCTGTCATCGCTCAATGCTTGGCCGCATTGGACAGTTACGATCCGGTTCCAATCGCTGAGTGCGCCCGAAGGCTGGTTGTTGCGGTTAGAGCCCAAAAACACCGGCAAACCGCGATGGAAGCGTTTTTGCAGGAATATCGGCTTAATTCCCATGAAGGCATGGTTTTAATGGGGATAGCCGAAGCCTTGCTGCGTATTCCTGATAGCCGTACGCAAGACCTGTTTTTACAGGAAAAACTTAACCAAGCAGACTGGCGCAGTCATTTACAGCATAGCGATTCCCTGTCTGTCAATTTAGCGACCAAAGCGCTGTTATACGCTGCGGGCTTGGAACAATTCCCGACCTTGCCGGAATCGCAATGGCCCGAGGTTCTGGAAGGCTTGTTGTCCCGTTTGGGCGCGCCGATCATACGCGCCGCCTTAAAGCAGGCCATGCAGCATCTGGCCTCGCAGTTTGTGTACGCCGAGTCTATAGAGGAAGCCGTTCGGCGCAGCGAGCAGGCTCCTGTGTTTCGTTATTCTTTCGATATGCTGGGGGAAGCGGCGTTAACGGCGGCCGATGCCCAGCGGTATTTTAAGGCTTATCGTGCGGCTATTAATGCGCTGGCAGGGCTCAGTGGTTCTACAGAGCTTTACGCCAACCCGGGAATTTCGATAAAGCTATCGGCGCTATGCCCCCGTTACGAGCCCTTGCAGCATGAGCGCGCGGTCAGTGAGCTGAGCGCTAAACTGCTAATCCTGGCGCAACTTGCCCGAAGCTATAATATTGCCTTGACTGTCGATGCCGAAGAATCCGAACGCCTGGACATGTCCTTGGATGTTTTTGCCGCTGTTTTTAGTCATCCCGATTTAAACGGGTGGCCGGGGCTGGGTTTGGCGGTGCAAGCTTATCAAAAAAGAGCATTGCCGGTGATCCGTTGGTTGGCCGAATTGTCCGCAAGTCTTCAACGCAAGATTCCGTTGCGATTGGTTAAGGGCGCTTACTGGGACAGCGAAATTAAAAAGGCGCAGGAACACGGTTTGAGTAATTACCCTGTGTTTACCCATAAGTCGGCGACCGACTTATCTTATCTGGCCTGCGCGAAGTTGATCCTGTCCCGGCCGGAGGCGTTTTTCCCCCAGTTCGCCAGCCATAACGCCCATACCGTCGCCGCAATTTTCCAGTTCGGCACCCGGCACCCGGGTTATGAATTCCAGCGTTTGCACGGCATGGGCGAGAGGCTTTATCAGGAAATTATGGCGCATCAAAACTGGCAGATTCCTTGCCGCGTTTATGCGCCGGTCGGCGATCATCAGGTGTTATTGCCTTATCTGGTCAGACGTTTGCTGGAAAACGGCGCCAATACCTCGTTCATCAATCAAATCAGCCGCCCGGATATGAGCATAGCCGAACTGATCAACGATCCGGTAGCGGCGGTAAAAACAGGCCCACACCGTCAAATCCCATTGCCTCGTGAAATATTTGGCAAGCATCGGCTTAATTCATCCGGATTAAATTTAGCCGATTCCCGGCAACGGGAGGCGTTGCTGCGCAATCTGGAAGCTTTAGCCGCCAAACACTGGACGGCAACGCCCTTAATCAACGGCAATCCCCGTTCCGGCGAGGCGCGGCTTATCGTTAATCCCTGCGATAAGCGCTTGATCGTCGGCTCAGTCATTTATGCCGAACCGGCTGTTATTAGCGAGGCCTTAACCGGAGCGTCCGAGGCCTTTATTGCTTGGCGGCTTACGCCTGCGGTTACACGCGCCGAGTATTTGATTAAGGCCTCCGATCTTCTGGAAGCGCATTTTTTGGAACTGGTTTCTTTGTGCGTCCGGGAAGGCGGACGCATCATCAAAGACGCCTTGGCGGAAGTCAGGGAGGCGGTCGATTACTGTCGCTATTATGCTAGGTCGGCCCTGGATTTATTCGGCGAGCCGCTAAGTTTGCCCGGCCCTACCGGCGAGGAAAACCGGCTTTATCATTACGGCCGCGGCGTTTACGCCTGCATCAGTCCGTGGAATTTCCCCATCGCCATATTTATCGGCCAGATTACGGCGGCGCTTGCCGCCGGCAATACGGTTATCGCCAAACCGGCCAGTCAGACCGCCTTAACCGCGATGCGCTGCATCCAGTTACTGCATCAGGCCGGGATACCGGAATTGGCCTTGCAGTTTTTGCCGGTAAGCGGCAGCCTGTTTGGCGAGTATTTACTGAGCGATCCCAGGCTTGCCGGGATAGCCTTCACCGGTTCCACGGCGACGGCGCAGTTCATTAATCTGCAACTGGCCCAAAATCGCAAGGATATAGTGCCGATCATCGCGGAAACCGGCGGACAGAATGTGCTGATTGCCGACAGTTCGGCCTTGCTCGAACAACTGGTGCAGGATGTCATGGTCTCGGCGTTCAACAGCGCCGGCCAACGATGCTCGTCTTTGCGGGTGTTATTCATCCAACAGGATATTGCCGATAAAACCATCGCCATGCTGATCGGCGCTATGCAGGAATTGATTGTCGGCGACCCTGGCGTTTATTCAACCGATATAGGGCCGGTCATTGATGCTGCCGCCATAGCGGCCTTGACTGGGCATTTGGAAGCCATGCAGCAGCAGGCAAAGCTGCTTTATCAACTGCCGCTGCCGGAAGGCGTGGATTCGGGCTATTTTTTCCCGCCCAGTCTGATAGAACTACGGTCGTTATCGCAACTGACCGGGGAAGTATTCGGCCCGGTGCTGCATCTGATTCGTTACCGGGAATCGGAACTCGATCGGGTCATCGCCGCCGTCAACGCGACCAGCTATGGCTTGACCCTGGGCATACACAGCAGGATAGACGCCGTCATCAACGCCGTTCGGCAGGGCGCAAGAGTCGGCAATATTTATGTCAATCGGACGATGATAGGCGCTGTCGTTGGCGCACAGCCTTTTGGCGGCATGGGGCTTTCCGGCACCGGCCCGAAAGCCGGAGGGCCCGATTATCTGCGCCGCTTTGCCGTCGAGCAGACAGTATCAACCAATACCACCGCCATAGGCGGCAATGCAGTCTTGCTGGCTCAGGATTTGCGCTGATTTAGAAGTGCTGGGCTGCTCTTGAAAACCGAACTAGCCGTTGCTAGCCGGGTCGTTAGGGCCGTTTGATTTTGAAAGTTACATTGTCGTATTCGACGACTAGGCTATCCTGGCGAATTTCCTTAAGTTTTATCGACTCCTTAATACGCTGGCCTATCGTGTATTTCACCATATCGATCATCACAAAACGATCCGCCGGTTGTTCGGCATAAACAAACACATTGATTTTCAAGGCCGGCACCCTGGCGCGAAACTCTTGGGGGAGTTCAAACAGAAAAGGTATCGTTTTATTTTCAATCTTGGCTTCTGGTTTTTGTTCAATCATGTCGACAGGTTCTAGCTGTGTTTCAGTACTGGATTCAGGCGCCATCTCCGTGACCGAATCGGATTTGGCTTGAGTCGGCTCCGGCTGCTTTTCCACAACGGCTTTAATCGCCGGGTGCGGTTCGACGGGTGCTTTTTTCGATGCCGCTAACTCCGCCAGGGCTGGGGATGCCGGTTCGGATTTTAGTTTCGGGATTATCCTGATCGACTCTACACTTTCAGGCTTAAGCTGAATTTTTTCCGGCGCCGAGGTTTGCTGGCTCGCGCCAAGCGGCGTGTTCGGCTCTTTGCGCACATACCAGACTAGGCTAGCCACGGCGATCACATTACTGAGCATCAGCAACAACATGAGTTTTCCGGTCTTATGCCGGGGCTGGGGCTGATTGACCAGGATTCTGTCGGTGACTGTGTCGGCTTGCAAGGCCATGCGTTCCCGCTCAGACTTGCGTAATGCATTGAGGATATAGGACATAGTGTTAATCGCTTATGTTCAGGTGAGGCGAATCGTTTGAGCCGGTAATATTATCAAGAAAAATAATGGTCTGCGCGCCTGCGACGCCGTCTTCCTGCAAATGATTCTGATGTTGAAAATCAAGCACGCGTTTTTTTAGGGTTTGATCAAAAAATTTAGGATTATGGGCGATTTCCTGAACTCCGCTTACAGCACTTAATTGCTGACGCAACCAGAGTACATGCTCGGAACTGTGCCCCGGATAAATCGCCTTAAGATCCGGACGCGGCGACTTCCAGAGCACCAGATAATAACCGTTCCAAAACTTAAGCACTTCGGCTAAAGGAAAGGTCTTATCGCCGAACTGAACCAGGGATTCATGTTGCCGGATACCGGTCAGCACCGCATAACGATGTTCTTCGGCTGCTAATAAAAATTCCAGGATAATGGGACGATTCATGGCCAGCAGTTCCTGCCAACTGGCTTTGCCGAGCAGGCAATTAAGACCGGCGGCCGGTATGGCGTTACAGTCGATCGGGTTGGGCGTGACCGAGGTTTTTCCCCAGATTTTCAGGCTCTCCAGTAAAACGGCTTCTAAATCAAATTCGGGATTATTAATCCAGCTATGAAAGTCTATGGTAGGCTTTGCGATGCTGGGCTCAGGCGTCGGCTGAATGTTTTGTTTTACGAGCAAAGGCTCAGGTTTGACGACCGGCTGGAGCGTTTTCGTCGCCAGAATATTATGGACTTTAACTGACAGCGGACGAAAGTCGGCTCTAAAAAGAACAAGCGCTAGGCAAGCCAGCAAGATGATCGATAAAAGAATTGTGGCGCCGGGGGCACGGCTGTCAGTCTCGGCCAGCGTTTCCTTGGCGGCGTGGTTAATTATACTCGGCGTAATCACCTGTGCATTGGTCGAGTAAGCGCCCAGCAAGGCGCGATCGCACAGAATGTTAATGACTCTTGGGATGCCCGAAGATAACTTATAAATCTTTCGGATAGCGCCGGGTTTAAAAAGCTCGGCATTGCCGTTGCACACCGTCAGTCGATGGCGAATATAAGCGCGCGTTTCGTCCAGCGATAGCGGCAACAAATGATAACGGGCGGTAATGCGCTGGTTTAGCTGCCGTAAGTCCCTGCGCTTGAGTAATTGTTTTAATTCGGGCTGTCCGACCAGAATGATTTGCAGCAGCTTTGTTTTGCTGGTTTCCAAATTGGTCAACAGCCGTATTTGTTCCAATACCTCAAGGCTCAAATTTTGCGCTTCATCGATCAGCAATACCGTGCGCCTGCCGCCGGCATGGGCGGCCAGCAAATGCAGGTTTAATAAATCGATCAGATTTTTTAAGGTAGCCCCGTTTTTGTCATAGCTGATACTTAGCTCATCGCACATTGCAGCCAGCAACTCGCGGGCATTGAGCTTCGGATTAAAGATCAGGGCAAGATCGATATCGCTGGGCAGTTGCTGTAATAAACAATGGCAAAGCGTGGTCTTGCCGGTGCCCACTTCGCCGGTTAACGCAACGAAACCGCCGCCCCTATTGATGCCGTATAACAAATGCGCCAAGCCTTCCTGATGACGGACGCTCATGTACATGAAGTGCGGATCGGGCGCAATCGAAAACGGTTGTTCGGTAAAATGAAAGTATTTGTTATACAAGATTTTAAGTTTTCAAGACGTTGAGAAAAATACTTAAGTTAGGAGGCTGGCAATCAGCTAAATGACTACACTAACTCAACTCGTGGAGATTAGGCAACAGTTTAAACAGGCCAATTTCCGGTGGGAGCGGCTTTAGCCGCGATTGTCGAGACTAAAGTCTCTCCCATAATACTGTTCCATTATAATGGCGGTTTTTTCCAGAACTTTGATCACCATGCCCAAACCCACGCATTTCCAGCGAGCCGCAGACGCTCCGCCTTTACCCGTTGGTACGGTTAAATTTATCCTGTATTGCTGCGCCGGTTTTCGGGCCTGGATGATTTTAATGTTGATTTTTGAGACCGGGCAGGCGGCTGGCAGCATTCTGGTGCCTTATGCGATCAAAGCCATTATGGACGGCGTGGCTCAGAGTTCTGGCGCGTCGTTGCTGGTGAGTCTACAAGGGCCGTTGCTGCTATTGGCGGGTTTGAATGTGGCGGAAATCCTGTTTAGCCGGGCCAGCGGCGCGGTGTTGATTATCATGGGGCCGCGCTTGCGCCAGCGCACCACCAAGGCCTTGTACGCCTATTTGCAATATCATGCGCCGCGTTATTTCGGCAGCCACTTTGCCGGGGCTTTGGCGCATCGCATCAGCGAAACGGCGATCAGCGTCAATCACACGGTATGGTCGATGCTCTGCGATTTTTGGCCGATTCTGGTCACTTTTGCGGTTTCTATCGCGTTGTTGCTTAACGTGCATCAAGGTTTAGGCCTGATGGTCGCGTGCTGGGTGTTGGCGTACGTGAGTCTTTCCTACTGGTTGGCGACGCGCTGCCAACCCTATGCGCAAAGTTATGCCGCGACCCGCAGCCTGGTCAACGGCAAGATAGTCGATGCGGTGACCCATATTCTGAATGCCAAGTTGTTTGCGCGCCTGGATTTTGAGCGCGAGTATCTGGACGGCTTTTTGGAAACGGAAGTTCAGGCCGCGCGCCGCGCCTTTTGGTATATGGAACGGGTGCGCTGGTTTCAGTTTACAGCCGCCGCCGGACTCAAAGTCGGCACGGTGTATTATGCCTTGACTCTGTGGGACAGCGGCATGATCGGCGTCGGCGATTTCACCATGAGCATAGGGCTGGCGTTACTGATAATCAGCGATGCGCGCAATTTGACCCGGCGCTTTTTGGAGTTTTTCGAATATGTGGGCAATGTCGCTAACGGCGTGGACACCATCGTCCAAGCGCATGAGATAGTTGATGCGCCGGACGCCGCGCCGCTGTTCATCACCGAAGGCCGAATTGAATTTCGTCAGGTGTGTTTTGCGTATGAGCCCAAGCGGCCTGTGTTCGACGGGCTGAGCGTAGTCATCGAGCCGGGTCAGCGGGTCGGGCTGGTGGGTTATTCCGGTTCCGGAAAATCGACTTTCGTAGGCTTGATGTTGCGCAATTTCGAGCCGCAAAGCGGCCAGATTCTGATCGACGGCATGGATTTACAGCGGGTTCTGTTGGATAGCCTGCACGAACAGGTGAGCCTAATACCGCAAGATCCCAGCCTGTTTCATCGCAGCCTCAAGGACAACATAGGCTACGGGCGCTTGGCGGCAGACGATGATGCCATCCGTGAGGCAGCGACTTTGGCCCATGCCGACGAGTTTATTCGGCTGATGCCCGACGGTTATGATTCATTGGTCGGCGAGCGCGGAGTGAAATTATCCGGCGGTCAGCGTCAACGGATTTCGATAGCGCGGGTGATGCTGAAAGACGCGCCGATTTTGATTCTGGATGAAGCCACCTCCAGCCTGGATTCGGTGACCGAAAAAACCATACAGGAAAACCTGGATCGTGTAATGGGCTGCAAGACGGTTATCGCCATCGCGCACCGCTTGTCTACGATCGCGCATTTGGATCGGATACTGGTGTTCGAT
Source organism: Methylobacter sp. (assembly GCA_043729025.1). Taxonomy (GTDB): domain Bacteria; phylum Pseudomonadota; class Gammaproteobacteria; order Methylococcales; family Methylomonadaceae; genus Methylobacter_A. The sequence continues at coordinate 7,553 of JAYTLW010000255.1, read as the reverse complement.
CAGGGTCGCATCGTCGAAGACGGCGGGCATGATCAACTCCTGGCCAAGCAGGGCGTTTACCATCGTTTGTGGACTATGCAGGCGGGAGGATTCTTGCCGAACGAGGCGGAAAGCTAAGGCCTTGATGCACCGCAGCCCAGCAAAAATTCAGGTATCCGCTGTTCCAGCCAATACTCTGGCCTAAAAGGGATTAATCCTGAGATGTAGCCTACATGACCGCCGTGCCTAGTCAATTCCATTTGCACCTGCGGCGATAGTTCATCCGGGCCGGGCAGGACTTCCGGGGTCATCAACGGATCATCTGTCGATTGAATCAACAGCGTGGGCACAGCAATGGTTTTGAGGTATTGCCTGGCGCTGGAGCGCCGGTAATAGTCGTGCACATCTTTAAAACCATGCAATGCGGCCACCACCCGGTCGTCATATTGCCAGAATGACTTGATCGTCGATAAATCGCCCAAGGCTTCGATCTTCATGGCTTCATCCCTCAGTCCCAGGCTTTGCAAATGCAGCAGTTTGGCTTGCATCTGGGCTATTAATTCATTCAGTAATTTGTCGCGATAAAGTGTTGCAAAACCCTGATCCAGTTTGGTCGCGCAAATCCCAAGCAGTAAGGGCGCGGAAACGGCGACAGCGGCAAACAAGTTTAACCGGTCACCTTGTTCACCCAGCCACTTTAACAGCGCATTGCCGCCTAATGAAAAACCTACGGTGGCCAGTGGCGTCTCGGGTTCGCGCAGCCGCAAGGTTTGATAGAGAAAATGAATGTCTTCGGTGTCGCCCGAATGGTAACAGCGAGCTCTGTTATTGGCTTGACCGCTGCAGCCCCGGAAATTAAGCGCGACACTGCGCAATCCCAGTTTGAATAAGGCGTATTGCAAGCCTTTGATATAACCCGATTGCGCGCTGCCGGTTAAGCCGTGGATCAGCATAATCAAAGCCTGGTCTCCTCGGCCGCAATAATCTATGTCAATAAAATCATCATCCGGCGTGGTTAATCGTTCGCGATGATAATCGGGCGGGTCGGGTGTATTTCTTAATAAGGCCGGATACAGGGTCTGCAAATGGCTGTTGATCAGCCACCAGGCGGGCTTGAAGGTCGTTAGGGAGGGCATGGATTATTGATTTTCCGGTAAGAATTTCTGCTAGTAATGAACTGGAAAAAGTGCAGTTGATAATCTGTGAAGCAGAGCTAAAGGTATAGGAAAAACCTATTCCTCCATAGCAAGCCGGTATTATACAGACGCTTATCTTTCACACTATGATCGTCATTGGATTGAATCTTACACCGCTTGTTGTCGATTACCCACCCGAACAGCGCGGTTAAGGAAACGTGCATGAAATAAGTCGATCATCTGTTGGGGCGGATAAATCCGCCCCAACATAGCCTTTAATCAATATTTCATTGGAAATTTCATACATGATCCTAAGGCTTATTGAGCAGCAGCCACTGCTGCGCCTTGTTGTGGAAATGAGTGATGTCGGTAATCAGCTCGCAGCGTGAGGAGGACGGGGCCGAATTTTGATGCCAGTAGTGGGCGCCGCTGCCGCCTATCCAGATGGCTGAGGCTTTGGTTTCGGTCGCTGTGGCGACGATCTGCAGTTGTTCGATAGTTGAGGGTTCCGGCGGCGTTTTCACCAAACCGATGATGATGATGTCGGGCTGTAAATGCTGGGTCGCCAGGGCAATATCCTGGCCGGGCAAGTTTGCGCCCAGGAAATAGCAGCGGTATTGCAAAGTGGCCGCCAGCAAGCAGCTTAACAGGATGCCGCATTCATGGGGTTCGTCGCTAGGGGTGGCGAACAGCATGGCCGGGCTGTTCGCCGATGCGTTGCGCAGGTTGTTGACCATGCTTAACACGATGCGATTGACGCAACAGGTAAACATGTGTTCCTGGGCGATGCTCAATTTGTCTTGATGCCAAAGCTCACCGATGCTTTTCAGCGCCGGCAATAAAATGTCCCGTGCGTATTCCAAGGGCTCGCTAGCCACCAGGGCGCGCTTTAACAGCAGCTCGCAGCGATCTATGCGGTAGACCATCACGGCGTCGATAATCTGCTCCAGCAGCGGATGCTGAATGTGTTTATCGAAGACTTGAACTTGCTGTTGTAGGGCACGCAAGGCATCACTGCTCAAGCCGGCGATTTTGCTGATAGCGTGACCGTTGCCGGTCAGCTGTGCGAGCAGCGTCAGCTTTTCCAGATCCTGCTGTGAGTAGTGGCGGCGGTTATTGTCGCTGCGCAGCGGGGTGATGCAGGCGTAACGGCGCTCCCAGCCCCGCAGGGTTTCGGCGCTCAATCCGGTTAACAGTGTAGTGGCTTTGATGGAATACATTGTTTATGTTTTGTATAGAAAATATATTGACAAATTCACGGCTGATCATAAAACAGGAAAAAATCGTGCGCCTGCCGGTGGCTTTGGCGGAAAGGGCGTGCGCGGTGTTTGCAGCGATGAACCATGCTTATCAGCAAACCGAGCGCTGGCCTAGTGTCGGTCAATTGAAAGCGCTGTGCGACTTAAGCGAAGACGAGATTAAAACCATCAGAAATTATTATCAGGCGACCCATTCCCTGGATGCGACGCGCGATGCCGAGGAAGATGACGGCCTGGCCTTGATGGCACGTATGAAACAACAGGAATTTGCCTTGCCCTTGGATGAATTGATCGATCGCAATTTGCATCAATATCTCGACCGGGCGGTTGCGACTTTGCCCGAAAAACAAGCGACGATACTCAACATGCGTTTCGGGCTTAGAAATTATCCAGAAATGACCTTACAAGTCATTGCCGATCAGTTGCAGGTCAGTCGAGAGCGGGTCAGGCAAATCCAGAATGAAGCGTTGAATAAACTTAAACACCAGTTTGGTTGCGACCTGGAGCTGTTTCTGGATGTTAAAGACAGCTATTAAAAGTAACCTCAACCCAGGTCACGCCACATTACTAAGAAGAGTGATTATGTCAACAGAAAAACCCAACACCACCCAACGAAATCCGCAGCCGGACTGGAAGTTCGAGTTTGAAAAACACTGGAAAGCGGTTTGCCAGAAATCGCTAGATTATTTCCACCGTCATCAACAGCAATTTTCACTGTCGAAAACCGGCGCAATGGTTGGCGGCGGCGCATTGTTGATTTGGCTGGCCAGCGGCGTGTACATTATCGATGAAGGCAATCGTGGTGTGGTCACACGCTTTGGGGCTTACAGCCAGACCACCCAGCCGGGGCCGAATTGGCATATTCCGCTGCCGATTGAACAAGTGACGCTGGTCAATGTCGAACAGCAACGTTTTATAGAAGTCGGTTATCGAGGCACCAATCGGGCCAGCAAGCTGGAGATTATTCCGCAAGAGTCGTTGATGCTGACCCTCGATGAAAACATCGTCAATGTGCGTCTGGCCGTGCAATACCAGATTAACAACGCCAGGGATTATGTGTTTAAGGTCAAGGGCAACGAAGCAACCTTGAAACAGCTGACCGAAAGCGTCGAGCGCGCGGTGATTGGCCGCAACAGCATGGATTATGTGTTGACCGAAGGACGCAGCGAGATAGTCGCCGAGATCAAACGCGACATTCAGAGCGGCATGGATGACTATCAAGCCGGAATCACCATCGCCAGCGTCAATTTGCAGGATGCGCAGCCGCCCGAAGAAGTGCAGGGCGCTTTTGAAGACGCGATACGCGCTCGCGAAGATAAGCAGCGTTTAATCAATGAGGCCGAGGCTTATAGCAACGAGATCATCCCCAAAGCGCGGGGCGCGGCGGCCCGCTTGTTGCTGGAAGCACAAGCCTATGAAGCGGAAAAGGTCGCCAAGGCCACCGGCGAAACCGAGCGCTTTGAGCAGTTGCTGGTCGAGTATGAAAAAGCCCCGGCAATCACCCGCAAACGCTTGTACCTGGAAGCCAAGGAAAAGCTCTTTAGCAGCACTAACAAGGTCATAGTGGATGCCGGTCAAAGCGCGCCGCAATTGTATATGCCCTTGCAAAATGCAGCCTCGAATCAGGCCACGGCCAATACCGCGCAGGCAGCGCAAAGCCGCGTTGAACCCGCCGTCATCGAACAAAATTCCGGGCCCAAAACGGCTCCCAGCACCTTGCGTCCCAGCCGGAGCAGACCATGAGTAGAACCCAATTGTTGTTGCCCGCCGCTTTCAGTCTCATAGTGCTGGCCTATTTATCGGTTTTTTATGTCAACGAACATGAAAAAGCCATCCTGTTTCGTCTCGGTGAGATGGTCGCTTCAGACTTTCGACCGGGACTCCATGTTAAGACCCCCATCATCAATAAAGTCAGTACATTTGATGCGCGTGTGCTGACCTTGGATGCTAAGTCCGAGCGTTTTCTTACCTCCGAAAAGAAGAATGTGATTGTCGATTCGTTTGCCAAGTGGCAAATAGGTGATGTGGGTCTTTTTTACACCACGGTCGGCGGCGATGAATATCAAGCCAGTTTACGCCTCGATCAAATCATGAAGGATGCGCTACGCAGTGAATTCGGCGTACGCACCATCAAGCAGCTGATCTCGGAAGACCGCAGCGAACTGCGGCGCACCTTGCTGGACAAGCTGTCGCCGTTGGCCGATAAGTTCGGTATTAAACTGATCGACATACGCATTAAGCGTATCGATTTACCGCAGGAAGTCAGCAACTCGGTTTATCAGCGCATGCGCGCCGAACGCGAGCGGGTGGCGCGCGAGTTTCGTTCGCAAGGCTCGGAAAGCGCCGAGCAAATCAGTGCCGAGGCCGACAAGCAAAAGCAGGTGATGCTGGCCAATACTCACCGCGACGGTGAAAATATCCGCGGTCGCGGCGATGCCAAATCCGCCGATATTTATGCGCAAAGTTTCGGTAAAAATCCCGAGTTTTATGCTTTTTACCGCAGCTTGCAGGCCTATCAGACCGCCTTTGAAAACACCCAGGATACCTTGGTGCTGAAGCCGGATTCGGATTTTTTCAAATATTTTAGCAGTCAAAATTGACGGTTAAGCGGAGACCAACACACTATGAAAAGCTATTTTTTTCGCATCGTAATATTTGTTTTGATCGGCGCCATACTCTATGGCGTGTTCTACCGCACCTCGCCCGATTCCGAACAGAATTACGGGGTGTCTTATTCGGATTTTATTGAGGATATTCGCCGCCATGCCATTGTTGAAGTGGTGATCGACGGCAACAATGTGGAAGGCCGCCGTAATAACGGCGAACGTTTCACCACCTATAATCCCAGCGACTCGCGGATGATCGATGAGCTGCTGGAGTATGGCGTGAAAATCAAGGTGATTAAACCGCAAACGCCTACGCCCTTGATGCAAATCCTGATTTCCTGGGGGCCGATGCTGTTGTTAATCGTGCTGGTCGTGTATTTCATGCGCAAGCAGCAAGCCGGGGGGGCGGGCGGGCAAATGGGTTTTGGTAAAAGCCGCGCCAAGCTGATTGCTGAGGATCAGATCAAGGTGCGTTTTTCCGATGTCGCAGGCGTCGAAGAAGCCAAACAGGACGTGGTGGAAATGGTCGATTTTCTGAAAAATCCCGGCAAATACGAAGTGCTGGGCGGCAAGATACCGCGTGGGGTGTTGATGGTGGGCCCACCGGGAACCGGCAAAACTTTGCTGGCGAGAGCCATTGCCGGTGAAGCCGGGGTGCCGTTCTTCTCGATTTCCGGTTCCGATTTCGTTGAAATGTTTGTCGGCGTCGGCGCCTCCCGGGTACGGGATATGTTCGAGCAAGCCAAACAGCGCGCGCCGTGCATCATCTTTATCGACGAAATTGATGCGGTAGGCAGGCAACGAGGCAATGGCGGCGCGGGCGGCGGTAATGATGAGCGCGAACAAACCCTGAATCAGTTGCTGGTGGAAATGGATGGCTTTAACGGCAACGAAGGCATCATTATCATCGCCGCCACCAATTGCGCCGATGTGCTCGACAAAGCCTTGTTGCGGCCCGGACGCTTCGACCGTCAGGTGCAGATCGGCTTGCCCGACATCAAAGGCCGTGAACAAATCCTCAAAGTACACGCCGACAAGGTGCCGCTGGCCGATGACGTCAATATTAACGATCTGGCGCGCGGTACGCCGGGTTTTTCCGGCGCGGAGCTTGCCAATCTGATCAACGAGGGCGCGTTGTTCGCCGCGCGCTTTAACCAGAGCGTAGTCACCATGAACGACCTCGACAAGGCCCGCGACAAAATGATCATGGGCGCTGAAAAATCAACCCAGGTAATGACCAGGGACGACCTGTTGATGACGGCTTATCACGAGGCCGGGCATGTGATCGTTGGCCGGATCGTGCCCGACCACGACCCGGTTTATAAGGTCAGCATCATGCCCCGCGGCGGTGCCCTGGGCATCACCATGTTTTTGCCGGAGCGCGATCAGTACAGCGCCAGCAAGGATAAGCTGGACAGCCAAATCTCCAGTCTGTTTGGCGGCAGAGTCGCAGAAGCCTTGATTTACGGCAAAAACAAGGTCACCACCGGCGCTTCCAACGACATTCAGCGCGCTACCCAACTGGCGCGCAACATGGTCACCCAATGGGGCTTGTCGGAGCGCCTCGGCGCTATCGATTACGGCGATAATGAAGGCAGTTATCTGGGGCCGCAAGCCAAGCCGATGTCAGAGAAAATGGCGCAACTGATCGACGAGGAAATACGCAAAGTCATAGACATTAACTATCAACGCGCCGAGCAAATCCTGAAAGATTATATCGAAATTTTGCATAACATGGCACATGCCCTGCTGGCTTGGGAGACCTTGGATAAGCATCAGATCGATCAGTTGATGCAAGGGCGGATGCTTGCCCCGCCAGAGCCCCTTGAAGATCCCGACCACGTTATCGAGATTGTCTTGAATGACGGCGATGGCAGTAAAAGCCCTGAATACGCGGCTATTTGAATTTAACTTTTGAATTTAACTTAAGGCTTACCCTTTTTCAGTGTCCTCCCCTATATGCCCTCCACATTCCATACTCGCGAAGGGCATTTTTTTTAGGAAAAAAGTATGCATACCCATTTTTTTAATCACAAAATTTTGCCTTGGCTAAAGCTGTTGCCGGCAATCAATTTTAATGGCGCAGTGGTTTTTTTGCTGATAGTCAGTGTTGTTTCCGCAACCGGCAGTAGCTTATTTTTTGACAATAACAACGATATTTACGGGGCATTGGCTAGGAACTTGCGGCTGATGCTGGTTTATTTAACGCTAAGCCAATTTGCCGTGTACTGTTTTTGCAGTTACAGCGAAAACTTTCGCTTATTAGTGCCGGTAGGTCTGTTTTGGTTGATGCTCATAGGCGGCATCGAGTTTTACGGGACAGTTAACCAGATACCCATCGATGAAGGCTATAGCTGGTTTTTTCTTTATTTGGGACTGTCTAATTTGGTCTATGGCGGCCTAGCTAAAGTTATCGATAATTATCGGGGCAAAGATATTTATTGAAGCATGGTAACAGCCATTGTTTTAATTATTTTACTCCCTTCTTACTCTAAAACCGTTTAACTTTAGAGCGAGCTATGAAGTCAAGTAGCCGGCGCATTTGCAAATCGGTCATGGGCGAACCTCGTGCT
>JAYTLW010000254.1:0-14911 GCA_043729025.1 Methylobacter sp. | reverse complement strand
ATGGTCAATCTATTCTAACTTTGTGAAACGGGTCTAATGAGGAGCCGTGTGCGTTAATAGCGCAAGCACGGTTCTGTGAGGGGCTTGGGGACAATTGATGATGCACCGCGAAACTGTTTGCGATCACGTAGTAGCCGCGCGCGGTGAAGCGTACCAACAAAAGTGTCGACAGATGGATAGAGCAGACGTCATTGAGAGGAACCGGTCTACTCGACAAACACATGCCCTATCGCTTCTGGGGACTACTCGACTCCTGTCTCGCAGCGTTGGTAACTTTATTTCATGCACGTTTCTTACTACTGATTCAGTTTAAACACTCTTCAGGTTATAATGGCCGCCATTCATTGAGTTTGGAGTCAATAGACCTGAGCTTCTTTACGACTATTAAGGCGTCTAAACAGCGCCATTCGAAACAAAGAAGGGGTGTACCCTGTTGATTTTTGGATGGTTTAACGATTAAAAATATGACACAAAAACTTTATATTCAAACCAACGGTTGCCAGATGAACGAGTACGATTCCGATAAAATGCGGGATGTGCTCCATGCCTCACATGGCTTTGAATTGATAGACGATCCGAAACTGGCCGATGTATTGTTGCTCAATACCTGTTCGATACGCGAAAAAGCGCAGGAAAAAGTATTTTCGGCCTTGGGCAAATGGCGCAAGATCAAAGATAAGCGTCCCGGGGTGATTATCGGCGTCGGCGGCTGTGTCGCCAGTCAGGAAGGCGCGGCGATACAAAAGCGGGCGCCGTTTGTTGATATGGTATTTGGGCCGCAAACCCTGCATCGTTTGCCGCAGCTGCTGGATCAGGCGCGCAGCCAGCAAAAACCGGTTATCGATGTATCCTTTCCCGAAATAGAAAAATTTGACGCACTGCCCGAACCCCGGGCGGAAGGCCCTAAAGCCTTTGTTTCGGTGATGGAAGGGTGCAGCAAATATTGTACGTTTTGCGTCGTGCCTTATACCCGGGGTGAAGAAATCAGCCGTCCTTTGGATGATGTGATCGCCGAAATCACCGCCTTGGCCAAGCAAGGCGTACGGGAAATCAATCTCCTGGGCCAAAATGTCAATGCTTATCGCGGCGCCATGGACGATGGCGACATCGCCGATTTTGCCTTATTGCTGCATTATGTTGCAGCGGTGGACGGCATAGACCGCATTCGTTTTACCACCTCCCATCCGATTGAATTTACCGACGCCTTGATCGAGGCTTTTGCCGAAATTCCGCAACTCGTTGACCATTTGCATTTGCCGGTACAAAGCGGCAGCGACCATATCTTGAAAATGATGAAGCGCGGTCATGTACGCGCCGACTATATCGAGATTATCCGCAAGTTGCGCAAGGTGCGTCCCCATATTTATTTGTCGTCGGATTTCATTATTGGCTTTCCCGGTGAAACCGACGCCGAATTCGAAGAAACCATGTCTTTTATCGAAGAAATCGGCTTCGATTTATCGTTCAGCTTTATTTACAGTGCGCGTCCCGGAACACCGGCCGCCGATTTGCCGGACGATGTGCCCCTGGACGTTAAAAAACAGCGCCTGGAGCGTTTTCAACAGCGCATTAATGAAATGACGGCGGCTATTTCGGCAAGCATGATCGGCACCGTGCAGACGGTGTTGGTCGAAGGCCAGTCTAAAAAGAATACGCTGCAAATGCAGGGCAGAACCGAAAATAATCGGGTGGTTAACTTTATCGGCCATCCCCGTTTGGCCGGACAGTTTGTCGATGTGCTGATTGCCGAGGCTTTGCCCAATTCTTTGCGAGGTCGGATGCTTGATGTTTCAGTCGATCAAACACTGGGAGTTTGAGTGATGATTTCACTGGAAATTTCTTTAGCGCCCGCCGATAACGGTCGCTTATCCAATTTTTGCGGTCAATTCGATGAACATTTACGGCATATAGAAGCGCGTCTTCAGGTCGAGATTGCCAATCGCGGCAATCAGTTCAAGGTGACCGGTCTGGATGGTTCGGTAAAGGCGGCCTGCGCCGTCATGCAGAAACTATTCGCCAGCACCGAGACCGAACATCTGACTGCCGAACTCGTGCACTTAGCCATGCAGGATTCGTCCATCGATGCCTTATTGGATGTTACGCATACCTCGGCTGAGCAAGCCATCAGCATCAAGACCAAATGCGGGATGATCAGGGGGCGTGGGATTAACCAGCAAGATTATCTAAGAAAAATTGTGGTGCATGATATTAATTTCGGCGTGGGCCCAGCCGGCACCGGCAAGACCTATCTGGCGGTGGCCTGCGCCATCGAAGCCCTGCAAAGCGAAAAAGTTAAGAAAATTATTCTGGTGCGTCCGGCGGTGGAAGCCGGCGAAAAACTGGGCTTTCTGCCCGGCGATATGGCGCAAAAAGTCGATCCTTATTTGCGGCCTTTGTATGACGCGCTGTACGACATGCTCGGCGTTGAGCGGGTTGAGAAAATGATCGACAAAGGCATTATCGAAGTCGCCCCTTTGGCTTTTATGCGCGGACGGACGCTCAATGAGGCTTTTATCATTCTGGATGAGGCGCAAAATACTACCGTCGATCAGATCAAAATGTTTTTGACCCGCTTGGGATTTGGATCGACGGCTGTGGTGACCGGTGATGTTACCCAGATCGATTTGCCTTCGGAAAAAATGTCCGGTTTGCGGCACGCGCTGGACGTGTTAAAGCTTGTCGAAGGCATCAGTTTTACCTTTTTCGATGCGCGTGATGTGGTCAGACATCCCTTGGTGCAACGCATAGTTTGCGCTTATGAAGACTATCAGAAGAGCGGTAAGGCCCAGCCGTGAACTATATAGAAATCCAGACTGTTTGTGCATCGAAAGGCCAGCCGGATCGGCAACTAATCCAGCTTTGGGTCGATGCGGCCCTGGGCGATGTCGATCGGGACACCGAGATTGTGCTGCGCATTGTTGATGAGCTGGAAAGCGCCGATCTCAATGAACAGTATCGCCATAAAACGGGCCCGACCAATATTCTCAGTTTTCCGATTGATCTGCCTCCGGGCGTCGATCTGAATCTGTTGGGCGATTTGGTTCTATGCGCCCCGGTAATGGCCAAAGAGGCAGAGGAGCAAGACAAGTTATTAGCGCATCACTGGGCGCATATCGTCGTGCACGGCGTATTGCATTTGTTAGGCTACGATCACATTGACGAGATCCAAGCCGAGCTGATGGAAAGCAAAGAAATAGCCATTTTAAAGAAATTGAAAATAAATAATCCCTATATAGAGGTACAAGACAAATGAGTGATGAACAACCCCCAAGTAGAAACTCCCCACAGAAAAGCTGGGTGGATAAAATCAGCCAACTACTGACAGGGGAGCCGCAAGACCTTGAGGATATACTTGAAATATTAAGAGAAGCCCGGGAAAAACGCTTATTGGATACCGATGCCTTAGCCATGATTGAAGGCGTTTTGCAGGTGTCCCAAATGCGGGTCAGGGATATTATGATTCCCCGCATTCAAATGGTTGTGGTGCCCAAAGACGCCGAGTTGGAGACCATATTTCCGCTGGTTACGGAGTTTGGGCATTCGCGCTACCCGGTTATTGACGGCGATCGCAGCAAAGTGGTCGGCGTGTTGTTAGCCAAAGATTTGCTGGCTCGCGTTTTAGAAAATAAAACCCTGAAAGTGCATGAAATAATGCGGCCTTCCTGTGTGGTGCCGGAAAGTAAACGCTTAAATGTCTTGCTTAAAGAATTGCGCACCAACGGCAATCACATGGCGATAGTCGTCGATGAATACGGTCAGTCGGCAGGCCTGGTCACCATTGAGGATGTGTTAGAGCAGATCGTCGGCGAAATTGAAGACGAACATGACGATCATGAAGACGAAGGCTATATTTTTCAGCGCAGCGCAACTGAATATATGATTAAAGCACTGACGCCCATGGATGAGTTTGATCAATACTTTTCCACGCATCTGGCAACGGATGAATACGATACCATCGGCGGCTTTGTTGTCAGCCAGCTTGAGCACATGCCTAAAAAGGGCGAGAGATTGATCGTGGATAAAATGAAATTTGAAGTTATCAGAGCCGATAACCGGCGCGTACATCTGCTAAAGCTGAAAATAGTTGAGTAGCATTATCTACGAAAGGCACAGGGCGAAAGGCGAAAAAAACCCATGTCGACAAAGTCGAACTTTAGCCCTTAGCCCTTAGCTCTTTGTCTTTCGCCCTCCATGTCTTTCGTGGACAAAATGCCTATTCGCGTGATCCGTGTTCTATTATTCAACCTAGTCATATTTGATATATTTAAACCTTGGGTCATCGGGCGTACCTAGTAATGCCCCGCCTTCTTTGCCGGGCTGCCACATGATCACCGCCTCGATTTTACCGGCCAATTCAAAATCCTTGTTGGTAATGCCTTTAGCCGCATGATTCATCAGCTTAACGATCACAAAGGCGTAGGAAACGGTAAGATCGGGATGATGGAATGCCACCTCAGCCAAATGCCCTACGGTATTGACAACCATCAGCGTCGCTTTCCAGCCGCTGGTTTTATATTTACGCCGAATCCAGCCGTTTTCCAGATACCAGTGTGGCAACTCTTCCTTTAATCGCTGTTCGACCTCGGCATCTGAATAAGTATCTTCGTGTGTACGCTCTCTCCAGCCCATAATGATTTACCTTTATGTATTAATGAAACGAAAAAAATCCGAACAGCCCTAGTTTTCAGGCGCCTGCTGCGTAGCGGCGCAGCCTTGCTGATAAAAAATAAATGACGGGGTAAAGGGAGCAACAGCAATCGTCAGGCTGGTCGTATTTTGAAATAGTTTAACGTCGTTGGCTACGCTGTTTTGGAAGTTTGTAGACAATAAACTAGCCAGCTTCTCTTGCGCCTGATCTGCGCCCAAGGCAAAGGGATCTTCAGCAAGATTGGTTGCATTAATCGCTTCCTGTAACGCTGCGGTCGAAAAGGTTTGAATTTTGCTTTCGAAATCGCTGAAGACTTGCGTGCCTTTTTCTCGTTTAATTCGCGCTATATCCACAGGGTCGGCGTAGATTAAAAATGCGCCTTTAGCGCCCTGAAAGTCGTTTTTGCAGGCCCCGCCGTCCATGATTCTGACCAAGTCTAAGGTTTTGTCTTCTTTAATCAGGGTTAACGGCGGATTTTGGCCTGAGTTTTGCGCTGAATCGCCGGGTATTGCAGGCAATTTACCGGACGCCAATGTGGAACTGGTATCGGGTTTAATCTCCTGATTCGAACAGGCCACCAGTGCCATACATGACATGATGATTAAAATGCGTACGTTTGGTTTCATAAATTTGGCTGCGTTGTTAGTTCAGATTAGAGCATTGTAATCTTTAACAAAGTCATCAGGCAAAAAATATGACTGGGCTAATGCCTAGCTTGGATGTCTCTAAGCCAAGCGGCGATGGTTTTTATGGCTCGAGTTGAAATTTCGCTTTACAAGCCCGCCATAAGTAATTAAAAAGTGAATTTTTAAGATTAGATTAATGAAGATTATGAAAGTATCTAAATCAGTATCAGATGAATCAGCAGCTGAAGTGGGTGTCGACAAAAACAAAGATGAAGTTGATCTTGATATTGAAGGTTTCGATTTGGGTTTGAGCAATGACTACTTGACGCTGCCCAACGAAAGCGAGCGGGCTGCAAAAAAGATGGCCGCACACAGGAAAATCGAACTGTATTGGGAGAAAAAGCGCTTGCAAGAACAGCTCGGTGATTTTGATGAGGGGGAGCTGGATTTTTAAATCTAGCAGTGGAGCTTACGCAAGTCCAGTGTGTAGGCGTGATCCACGAAAGGCACGAAAAATGGATGAGTAGTGAGCGTGTCTTAGTGGCAATTTTTTCTCGTTCAAACGCGTCGCGTGGTAATGCCGCCCCAACGCGCAGCTTTGTGAGACAGCCCGCAGCGCGGACGCTATGAATTCCCACGCAGCGCGGTAAGTAATAGGTTTTGCGGTCGGGTAGCGCTTGTATAATTGATTATTCAATCTGGTTTGCTCAGTTTTCGGTTAATATTATCGCCTGTTGGTGAGTTTTTCTTTTTGCAATCCGGATGTCATGGCCCTTTTTACCGCTGTTACCGCAGTCAATTACTTAAAAAAGCTAAGTTTGTTGATTTTTCTTATTGGTTTTTTCGGCAGTGCATCTGCCAAAGAACATCGTTTTCTGGTTCTCAATTATCACGACATCGTCGGCGCAGAAGGCGCAAAACCTCCTTTTAACGCTATGGATGTCAGCGTCGATCATCTTGAAGAACACCTGGGTTGGTTGAAAAAAAAAGGCTACAAGATAGTTAGCGTGCAAAATGTCCTTGATGCAGCAGCGGGGAAAGATGCTTTGCCCGATAAAGCCGCGCTGCTGACCTTTGATGACGGCTATCAGAGTTTTTATACCCGAGTCTTTCCGCTGTTAAAAAAACATCGCTGCCCAGCTACGGTTGCCCTGGTGGGAACCTGGATGGACGGCAACGTCATTGCTGACGAACCGGGCAAGCCCTTGCTCAGTTGGGAGCAGGTAAGAGAGATGGTGCAGTCCGGTTTTGTCGAGGTCGCCTCGCACAGTTATGATCTGCATAAAGGCGTGGTCGCCAATCCCCAAGGCAATACGCAGGCGGCGGCGGTGACCAGGCTATATGACGACCCGATGCTTGTTTATGAAACCGATGACCAGTACCGTGAACGCATCCATGCCGCTTTGTTGAAAAGCGCAGAGTTCATCTTTCAACATGTCGGCGTCAGACCCAGGGTTATGGTTTGGCCGTATGGGGAATACAATCAAATCGCCGTGCAGGCCTCGCGTGAAGCCGGAATGCCGATAACGATGGGCTTGCTGGACGGCTCCAATTTCCTGGCGGATATCAGCGCCTTGCATCGTTTGATCATGGTCGACAATCCCGATGTCAGCCAGTTTGCTGAACTTGTGACCGGGCTGCGGGCAGGCAGACCATTGCGGGTGGCGCATCTGGATATGGATTATCTGTACGATGAAGACCCCGAGCAAGCTGAGCGTAATCTAGTTGCCGTGATTCAACGCATCAAAGACATGCACATCACTACGGTTTTTTTGCAAGCCTATGCCGATCCTGACGGCGATGGTAATGCCGATGCCTTATATTTTCCCAACCGGCATTTGCCGGTCAAACAGGATTTGTTCAGTCGCGTTGCCTGGCAATTAAAAACCCTAGCCAGGGTCAAGGTTTATGCCTGGATGCCGATTATGGCCTATCGGGGCGAAGCGCCGGAATCCTGGTATGTTCAGGAATGGCGGGACGGCAAGGCGCAAAAATCACGTCATATTTATACCCGGCTGTCGCCGTTCAATCCCGAAGCGCGTCAGTATGTGGCCGAAATTTACGAAGACTTGGCTAAACATTGTAATTTTGACGGCATCTTGTTTCATGACGACGGCATATTATCGGATTATGAAGACGTATCGCCGTTAGCACTAAATTTTACCAAACAGGTCTGGGGGCTGCCCGATCAATTCGAACAATTGCACGCTACCAGCAAATTGCGCATGGCCTGGGCGCAACATAAAACCGAGTTGATCAATCAATTTACCGATGAGTTGGCGAGCCGGGTGCGTATTTACCGGCCCGGCATTAAGACCGCGCGAAATATTTATGCCTTGCCTTTGTTTAAGCCCTACAGCGAAGAATGGTACGCACAGTCTTATAAATCCTTTTTAGCGCATTATGATTTTGTTGCGATTGAAGCCATGCCGTTGATGGAAGAGGCAAAAAATCCCAAGCAATGGCTGACTCAATTGGTCAAAGCGGCGGCTAATGAGCCTGAAGGGCATAACAAAACCGTATTCGAGCTGCAATCGGTGAACTGGAAAAGCCACGAGAAGATTCCCATGCCGGACTTTATCGGACAACTGGAGTTGTTGAAAAAACTGGGCGTTAGACACATCGGTTATTATCCGGACAATGTGTTTGAAGATCAGCCGCGCTTGAGCGATTTACAACAATACTTTTCACTTCCAGTCTCGCCGTAGTTATGATTTTTGTATTAATCAGCCTGAGTAGGGAGGGCAAAGCGCTTCATCGATTGCCCTCCCAGAATCGGCAGACAGGAGTGCAAGCTATGCTTGCGCAGCAGGCAAAGCCTGCACTCCAAAAACCATGAACGATTCATTGCAGAATTGGGGCGCAGCAGTCCAGAACCAGTGGCATCATTTTGCGTCCGTATGGGCGCCGCTGGACGGCGCCATCGAAGGATTTATTTATTACTATCCGTTGTTTATGGCCTACATCTGGATGTTCGGCGCGATTATTTTTTATTTCCGTCATGAATGGCGACAACAGGGCAATGCCATGCACATGCCTGAACTAAGAGATTACCCGCCCGTATCCATCTTGGTACCCTGTTATAACGAAGCGGACAATATCCGCGAAACCGTGGAGATTTTGCTTCGGCAAAAATACCCGGAATTCGAAATCATTGCGATTAATGACGGCAGTAAAGACGACACGCTGGTAATCTTGCAGGAACTCGCCGTACAACATGACCAACTGCGTGTGGTTAATTTGCATACCAACCAGGGCAAGGCGATGGGCTTGCGCACTGCTGCATTGTTGGCCAACAGTGAAATACTGATTTGCATCGACGGCGATGCGTTGCTGGCTCCGGAAGCCGTCGCCTGGATGGTGCGACATTTCCTTGATAATCCGGGTGTCGGCGCAGTCACAGGTAATCCGCGCATACGCAATCGTTCCACGTTATTGGGCCGGATTCAGGTCGGCGAATTCTCGGCCATCGTCGGCATGATCAAACGGGCGCAACGCTCTTACGGGCAGGTATTTACGGTCTCCGGCGTTATTGCGGCATTTCGCAAATCCGCATTGTACGATGTCGGATTCTGGAGCAACGACATGGTCACCGAAGACATCGACATCAGCTGGAAATTACAGCTGGCCGGTTGGTCGATCTATTTTGAACCGAACGCCTTGTGCTGGGTGTTAATGCCGGAAACCCTGGAAGGTTTATGGAAGCAACGAGTCCGTTGGGCGCAGGGCGGAACCGAAGTATTGCTGCGCTATTTTCGCGACCTGTTTCGCTGGTCGTCGCGCGGCATGTGGCTGTTATACGGCGAGTGTCTTATCAGCATCGTCTGGGCGTTTTTGATACTGATGCATTTGCTCTACGCACCGGTGGAGTTGTTTACCGAATCGGCCAACGAATCCTTGCACGATCTTAGTCCCAGTTGGACCAGCATGTTGCTGAGTTTGACCTGTCTGATACAGTTCGGCGTCAGCCTGTTCATCGATTCGCATTACGAATCCCGTACCGGCGGCGTCGCGCGGTATTATTACTGGATGGTCTGGTATCCGATCGTGTACTGGCTGATCAATGTCGGCACCACCATCTTCGGCTCGATTCGGGCGATAAAAAAGAAGCGCGGACAACGCGCCATTTGGGTCACAGTGGACAGAGGCCTGCGCGAGAAATGAAAGGCTACATTATTAATGCTCCGCAGTTACAAAGCCTGCAAAAACGGCTAGGGGCTTTATTTGTCTGGGCTGTGTGTTGGGTAATGTGGATTTACCTGCTGATTCCCTTGGTCACCTTAAGCAGTTGGGTGCTGGGCGATAAAAAGATGATCAATGAAATGCGTTGGTTTGGCGGTTACAAAAGCCTGTTGGAACTGATGCAGATTTACTGTGTAACCTTGCTGGTTATGGTTGTGATCTGGTTATGCTGGGTAAGCTATCGCAGCTTAAGGCTCAGGGCGACGCTGGCCTCAGCGCATAAGATTGTCAGCGATACGGAGCTGTGCCTATTTTATCACGTCAAAAGCGGTGAATTGCAACAGTGCCGAGACGCAGCAATGATTACCGTATATTTTGACGATCACGGGCATATCGTTCACCTTGATCCACATATCAACCGGCAGCTTGAACCCTAAATAATTACACGGCGCAGGTCTTACCCACTCTATGTTGGGATTTTGATCGAGAAAAAAGGGTTGTTCCAAATCAGTATAAGTGCATGATATTGCCATTGGGTAGCCGTTCGATACACTATCGTTTCGACTTGTTATACCCATCCCAATAAGTTCACATGCTATCCCTTCTCCAGCGGGAGAAGGTTAAGTTAAGGGGATTCAAACAACAACTTATTATTGGGATTGGTATTACTCATCGTTAGGTATTAAA
This sequence comes from Methylobacter sp., assembly GCA_043729025.1. Taxonomy (GTDB): domain Bacteria; phylum Pseudomonadota; class Gammaproteobacteria; order Methylococcales; family Methylomonadaceae; genus Methylobacter_A. The sequence goes on along the minus strand of JAYTLW010000254.1, from coordinate 4,768 downwards.
CAAGGTCTACACATAGGCCGTCACAGAATCGGGAGTATAGCGATGAATAAAATTGATGACATCACTGTTGAAATACAGCATATGCAGCAACAAATGCAGCATTATTTGCACCGCCATTGGCGGCTGTTTCTAGTCGAAGGCGTTTTCTTCATTTTCCTTGGGCTTTGCGCGATAGTGGTGCCGCAGTTTTTTACGGTGGCGATAGTGGTTTTTTTAGGCTGGATTTTGCTCTTTGCCGGGATAGTGCATGTTAGCCGAGCCTTTATGTTTACCGATATGCCCGGCTTTGGCTGGTGGTTATTCATGGGCATATTGCAGCTTTTCGTCGGCTACTTGTTTATTACCAAGCCTGTTGCCGGCGCACTGACCTTAACGATATTGATGACGGCGTTTTTTGCGCTGGAAGGTGTCGCCAAAATTTCCCTGGCATTGATGATGCGGCCCTTGGCCAATTGGCGGTTTATTCTGTTCAGCGGTATTACGGCTATGTTTTTTGCGCTGATCGTCTGGATGAGTTGGTCTGAAACAGCGCATTGGCTGCTGGGCTTGTTTTTAGGTATTAATATGGTTTTTCTGGGTTGGTCACTGGTTAAAATAAGTCTGCACCATAAAGCGAGTTAACCCGGAGGCCTTATGCAACAAAAACGCAATAATAAACTGATCACAAAAGTGCTGATAGTCGGTGCAGTCATCGCTGTTCTGAGCTATTTGTTCCATCCCGGTGTCGGGCAACTGAGCGTTATGCTCAACGGCGAGCCGGTCTTCGAGCCGCTGGTTCGCTTTGCCGCAGTGCCGACATTTTTGTTGATCATGCTTATCACCGGCATACTGACGGTGCTGCTGTTTTTAGGCGTCGGCGTGTTTATGTTTCTGCTCGTCCTATTCTTGGCCTTGGCGGGAATTTTTATCATGGCGCCCTATTTCTGGCCGGTGCTGGTTATTATTTTATTGATGATAACGCTGATGACTTTGGGTAACGACGATAAAGATTGAGCTTCATCAGGATGGATTTGTTTACAGTGTTGTTCTGCCCATTTTTCCTGCTCAGGCGTTATAATTAAAACTGTTATGGGTCACTATTAATCTTATTCAATATGGAAAAAATAAAAGTTCTTTTTGTGTGCATGGGCAATATCTGTCGGTCGCCTACGGCTGAAGGCGTATTTGCAAAACTGGTTAAGGATCAGCATTTGGAAGCTTATTTTGCCATCGATTCGGCCGGTACTCATGCTTATCATATCGGCAAACAGCCGGATTTGCGTTCGCAATCGGCAGCCCTGGAGCGGGGCATCGATTTGTCTAATTTACGGGCCAGGAAAGTCGGTTACGAGGATTTTGAGGATTTCGATTTTTTGCTGGCGATGGATGATGAGAATTATTCGATTCTGATCGATGCCTGTCCCGAGCAATACCAAGACAAAGTCAAATATTTGCTCGATTACGCGCCGCATCTCAATGAACGCCAAGTTCCCGATCCTTACTATGGCGGCGCATACGGTTTTGAGCGGGTGCTGGATTTGGTAGAAGAGGCCTCGCTCGGTTTTTTAAAAGCGGTGCGGGAATCAGGCAATATTAAATAAAGCGCCACAGATTCACAGATTAGATTTATGAAATATTCAGGCCGTTGGCTTAGAAGTAATAAAAATAGTCACTTTATAATCTGTGAATCTGTGGCGACAAAAAATCTAAGGTAGTTACAAACAAACAGGATCTTAGCATGGCAATAATATCGAATACCGTAGCTTATCTGGATGGCGATGTGGTGCTGGAAGCTTTCTTTGCCTTCGATGATGCGCTGACAGGGCAAAGACCTGCGGTTTTAATCAATCATACTTGGGCCGGGCGGGATGATTTTGTCGCCGAGAAAGCAAAAAAACTAGCAGCTTTAGGTTATGTCGGCTTTGCGGTTGATATGTACGGCAAGGGTATTTTAGGATCAAATCCTGAACAAAACATGCAGCTCATGCAGCCTTTCATGGCCGATCGGGCTATGCTGCAAACGCGCATGAAAGCGGCCTTGGCAGCTTTGAAATTAATGCCTTGGGTAGACGACAATCGCATCGCCGCTATCGGTTTTTGTTTCGGCGGTTTGTGTGTGCTGGATCTGGCTCGAACCGGCGCGGATATTAAAGGCGTAGTCAGTTTTCATGGCTTACTGGCGGCGCCGGGCAATACTCAGGATCAGGCCATCAAGGCGAAAGTTCTAGCTTTGCATGGACGGGATGATCCGTTGGGGCCGATTGAACAAGTGCTGGCCTTTGAGCAGGAAATGACCGAAGCCGGTGCAGACTGGCAGTTGCATACTTACGGCAATACGATGCATAGCTTCACCAATCCGCATGCCAATGCCCCGGAAGTCGGTATGGTCTATCAGCCCGATGCAGACCGGCGTTCATGGCTGGCGATGCAAAACTTTTTAACGGAAATATTTTCCTGATGAATGTAAACCATAAAAAATAAATCGCCACAGATACACAAATTATAAAAAAGATTAATCTGTGAATCTGTGGCAACTTTGACAGGTGGGGTATTTTCAGCTTCGACACTAGAGGGACAATTTGTTATAATCTTTAACTTTTCATGACCGGTCGTCACAGTTAAATCATGAAACCATGCCGGTAGGTATTTACGGCACATTCTGTATATAGGGATCAATGTCAAACTTCGCTAAAGAAATAATACCTGTCAATCTCGAAGACGAGATGAAGCAGTCTTATCTCGATTACGCCATGAGCGTTATCGTCGGTCGAGCCCTACCAGATGTCAGAGACGGCCTTAAGCCGGTGCATCGTCGCGTGTTATACGCGATGAGCGAGCTGGGCAATGACTGGAATAAACCTTACAAGAAATCGGCGCGTGTGGTCGGCGACGTGATCGGTAAATATCATCCGCACGGCGACACGGCGGTTTACGACACCATGGTGCGTATGGCGCAGAATTTTTCGATGCGCTATATGCTGATCGACGGGCAGGGCAATTTCGGTTCGGTGGACGGAGATTCGCCTGCTGCTATGCGTTATACCGAAGTACGCATGTCGAAAATCGCCCATGAATTGCTGGCCGATCTGGACAAGGAAACCGTTGATTTTGCGCCCAACTATGACGAGTCAGAGTCTGAACCGAAGGTCTTGCCGACCCGTGTGCCGACCTTGCTGATTAACGGTTCATCCGGTATTGCGGTGGGCATGGCCACCAATATTCCGCCGCATAACTTGACCGAAGTCATCAGCGCCTGTCTGGCGATGATCGATCAGCCGGATTTGACTGTGCATGACTTGATGACCCATATTCCCGGCCCGGATTTTCCTACGGCAGCCATTATCAACGGGGCTTCCGGAATTTATAACGCTTACACCACCGGGCGCGGAAAGATTTATTTACGCGCACGCTGTCATTTTGAAGACATCGGCGACAGTAGTCGCCAGGCGATTATCACCACGGAATTGCCGTATCAGGTCAACAAGGCCCGATTGCTGGAGAAGATTGCCGAACTGGTTAAGGAAGGCAAGCTGGAAGGCATTTCCGGTTTGCGCGATGAATCGGACAAAGACGGCATGCGCATGGTGGTTGAGCTGCGTCGCGGCGAAATGCCCGAGGTGGTGCTGAATAATCTGTACAAGCAGACGCAATTCCAGACCGTGTTCGGCATCAATATGGTCGCCCTACTGGACGGGCGCCCGCATTGCATGAATCTTCGCGAGATTATCAGCGCCTTTATTAACCACAGACGGGAAATAGTCACCCGTCGGACGATCTATAATCTGCGCCGTGCCCGGGAAAGAGCGCATATTTTGGAAGGATTGGCAGTTGCTTTAGCCAATATTGATGAGATGATTGCGCTGATTAAAGCCTCCCCAAATCCGGCCGAGGCTAAAGTCGGTTTGTTGGAAAAAAATTGGGATGCAGGACTGGTTGCGGCATTGCTGGAGCGCGCCGAGGCGGATCGCTCCAGGCCCGAAGATTTGGCGATGGAGTTCGGCATGCACGGAGGCATTTACCGTTTATCTGAAACCCAGGCCCAGGCCATACTCGATTTGCGTCTGCACCGCTTGACCGGTTTGGAACAGGACAAGATAGTCAATGAATACAAGCAGCTGCTCGAGCAAATCGACGAGTATCTGTATATCCTGGGCAATGATGTTCGGTTGATGGAAATCATCAGGGAAGAATTGGTGGCGATCAAAGAGCAGTATTCCGATGAACGGCGCACCGAAATCATGCAGAATCATTCGGATTTGTCCGATGAAGACCTGATTACCGAAGAAGACATGGTGGTGACCATGTCGCACGAAGGCTATGTCAAGTCCCAGCCCTTGAGCGATTACAAGGCGCAACGGCGCGGCGGTCGCGGCAAATCGGCCACCGCGACTAAAGAGCTGGATTTTGTCGACAAGCTGATTGTAGCCAATACCCACGATATTATTTTGTGCTTTTCCTCGCGGGGCAAGGTTTACTGGCTTAAAGTCTTTCAATTGCCGGTTGCCAGTCGCGCGGCCAGGGGCAAGCCTTTCGTTAATTTACTGCCGCTGGATGAGGGCGAAAAAATCAATGCGATATTGCCGATACGCGAATTTACCGACACTAAATTCATTTTTATGGCGACCTCGGCAGGCACTGTCAAAAAGACCCCGTTAAAAGAGTTTGAACGGCAACGCACTAACGGCAAAATCGCCATCGATTTACGGGAAGACGATACCCTGGTCGGCGTTGCTGTGACCGACGGTCAGCAAAACGTGCTGTTGTTTAGCAGCACCGGCAAGGCGGTTTG
>JAYTLW010000253.1:0-17899 GCA_043729025.1 Methylobacter sp. | reverse complement strand
GTAATACCAATCCCAATAAGTTGTTGTTTGAATCCCCTCAACCTAACCTTCTCCCGCTGGAGAAGGGATAGCATGTGAACTTATTGGGATTGGTATAAGGCCCCGCTGGCCTTACCTTGGACAAACACCTCGCCGTAAGCGTAAGCTATCGCAACGCTGAACTTCAAAGCCGTTTTTACAACCGGATTCAATCAGATAATCCTTGAACCGGGGATGATCCTGCTCAAATTGTATGCCGTATTTAAAAGGCAAGGGGACAGGCGAAACTTTATCATCAAGAAACAACTCTATAAACTCATCATACTGGTCGTTGCTCGCATTATCAAAAGTATGCACAACCTGTCCGTTAAGAAAAAAGCTTTCGCCCTTAATAAAACAAAGCATGATTTTAAGATGGTTGTTGGTTTTTAACGGCTGATTACTACAGATAGCAATGCCCTGCTTACTGACGTTGATTATTTTAACCGATTGCATCCGGTTGAAAAAAACCGGCGTTTTTTTAATAGCCGCATTGATGTCGTTTCTTTCGTAACGAACTTGGTTTCGGGCTTTTATTTCCGCCATAACGTCTGCTCCAGATGCGCTTGATTTGCCCAACTCTTTGCCAATCCGTCGGAGTCTATACAGAGCGGTTGATAGGGCAAAGGCTGTCTGTTGAAAAACAGGCTGATCTAATCAACCTGAGTTCAATACTAAAGCGCTAGACTAGAGACATCAATTCGTAACATTACCTAATGGATGCCAAGCACAAACCGCAAGACACGAAAACCCTCTACTTCAAATGCGCTATCAACACATCGGCAAACTCGCTGCATTTGACTTCTGTAGCCCCCTCCATCAAGCGGGCAAAATCATAAGTCACCTTTTTGCTGGCGATAGCGGCATCCATCGCATTGATGATCGCGTCGGCAGCCTTAGTCCAGCCCATATAGCGCAGCATCATTTCGCCGGACAGGATTAACGAACCGGGATTGACCTTGTCCAGATCGGCGTATTTGGGTGCCGTGCCGTGCGTGGCCTCGAAAACAGCGGTGCCGGTTTGATAGTTGATGTTACCGCCGGGGGCAATGCCGATTCCACCGACTTGCGCGGCCAGGGCATCGGATAAATAGTCGCCGTTCAAATTCAAGGTGGCGATCACATCAAAGTCTTCGGGCCGGGTCAGAACCTGCTGCAAGGTAATATCGGCAATCGCGTCCTTAATTAAAATACGCCCCTTTGCCAACATTTCGGCCTGCACCTTGTTTGCCGCCGACTCGCCGAACTCGGCGCGGGTTTTTTCCCAATGTCCCCAGGTATAGACATGCTCCGGATATTCACGCTCCGCCAGCTGATAAGCCCAATGACGAAACGCCCCTTCGGTAAATTTCATAATATTGCCTTTATGGACAATCGTCAGGCTTTTACGCTTATTAATGATCGCATAATCGATAGCCGAACGGATCAGGCGTTCCGTGCCTTCACGCGAAACCGGTTTGATGCCAATGCCCGAGGTTTCCGGGAAGCGGATTTTGGCGTATTGCTTGGGAAAATTCTCTTTTAACAGACGTAAAAACAGCTGCACATCATCTGTGCCTTGCTCAAACTCGATACCGGCGTAGATGTCCTCGGTATTTTCCCGGAAAATAACCATATCGACGGCGCCGGGATTTTTGACCGGCGAGGGTACTCCGGAAAACCATCTCACCGGACGCAAACACACATACATATCCAGCAACTGGCGCAACGCCACATTCAGCGAGCTGATGCCGCCGCCTACCGGCGTAGTTAACGGGCCTTTGATAGACACCAGATAATTCTTACAGGCAGCGACGGTTTCATCGGGAAGCCAGGTATCAAGCAAGCGGTGGGCTTTTTCCCCTGCATACACTTCCATCCAGTGAATTTTCTTCTGCCCCAAATAAGCATTAGCAACGGCCGCATCCAAAACGCGAACCGTGGCGCGCCAAATATCCGGCCCGGTGCCGTCGCCTTCGATAAAAGGGATAATCGGATTATCCGGCACCACCAGTTTGCCGTTTTGCATGCTGATTGCACTGCCGTTTTGGGGCGGATTAAGCGTAAGACTAGCCATAACAACTCCACATAATAAAGTGTAAACAAGGTAGCGACGCCTAGCGCGGCGTCTTTACGATCATAACAAAAGTGCGGCGATTTGTACCCTTTAACCACTGCAACTGGATAAAGAGCCTCTTAAAGCACTATAATTAACCTGTTTTTAAACTTATGGAGAAATGAATGCACGCGGTTACGTTGATAAAAGGAGATGGCATCGGCCCATCGATAATGGATGAAGCAGTTAAAATTATTGACGCGTCCGGCGTAAAAATTCAGTGGGAAATAGCCTATGCCGGTATGGCCGCTTTCGAAAAATTCGGCACGCCCCTGCCGGATGAAACCATGGCCTCGATAGACAAAACCCGGCTAGCCTTCAAAGGCCCGTTGACCACAGGTGTCGGCGGCACCGGGTTCAGAAGCATTAACGTAGCGTTGCGGCAAAAGTATGAACTGTACGCCAATGTCCGTCCCGCCAAAAGTTGGCCCGGGGTCAAGACCCGTTATGACAATGTCGATATTGTAATCGTCAGGGAAAATACCGAAGGACTCTACGCGGGGCTTGAGCACTATCTGACCCCTAAAAAAGACATCGCCGAAAGTCTGGCCGTCGTCACCCGTAGCGGTTCGCAACGCGTGATCGACTACGCATTTAAATACGCACGGGACAACAACCGTAAAAAAGTCACCGTTTGTCATAAAGCCAATATTTTAAAATTCACCCAGGGCCTGTTTCTCGATGTCGCACGGGAAACCGCCGCGCGTTTTCCCGATATACAGTTTGACGAAAAAATCATCGATGCGGCCTGCATGCACATGGTGATGGATCCCTCGCAATTTGACGTGATCGTCTGCACCAACATGTTCGGCGACATACTGTCCGATTTGACCGCAGGTCTGGTCGGCGGACTGGGCCTGATTCCCGGCGCCAATATCGGCGACGATGCGGCCTTGTTTGAAGCCGTCCACGGCAGCGCGCCGGACATCACCGGAAAAAACCTGGCCAATCCTACCGCCGTGATTATGGCAGGCGTGATGATGCTGGATTACCTCGGCGAACACCAAGCGGCAGCCAAAATAAAAACTGCTGTTGAACAAGTGGTCAATGAAGGCCAGCTTGTTACGCCCGACCTTAATCCGCAATCGAAATGCGGAACGATTGAAATGGGTAATGCGATTGTTGAGGCGATTGAATAGTTACATCGGCCACTGGACGCTGGAGCGTAGTAACAATAAAATGCTTTTCGTTGAGATACATGTGAAATTGCACTAAAATGTTACATGTAACTTATTAGGAGGACATTATGAAGACAAATGTTGCAACGCGCGTGCAAAAGCATCGCGCCGGATTACGAGCTTCCGGGCTACGCCCTGTACAGATTTGGGTGCCGGATACGCGGAGTAGCGACTTTGCGGATGAATGCCGCCGCCAATCGCTTGCTCTACGCGGCGACTCGCAAGAAACCGACACGTTGAATTGGCTAGAGGCTTCGGCTGACACTGCCGGTTGGGAGTGACAACTGCATGGATAGATTTTTGCTCCATGCAAAATCTGCATTCCCCACATCCCTGTAGGTCATGCAGGAGGTAGAGCAACGCATGGAGCAGTTGCCGAGACGTGGCGATCTGGTCACGATTGCCTTGCAAGGCACTTATGGCAAGCCACGACCCGCATTGATCATTCAGTCCGACCTGTTTTCAGAGCACCCATCCGTGACCATCCTTCCGGTAACAAGCGATCTTCGCGGTACGCCATTATTTCGGATTCCGATTAAACCCGGTGAAAACAACGGACTACGCAAACCGTCTGAAGTTATGGTAGATAAAGTGCAAACCGTACCCCGCGAAAAAATCGGAGAGGTGTTTGGACACATGGCCGAAGAGGACATGTTGGCCATTAATAGGACACTCGCGGTGTTCCTAGGTGTTGTCTGATCCCGTTTTAAATCATCCCAAAGGAATTCCCCATGCTAGAACAATACCGTAAACACGCAGCAGAACGCGCAGCCGAAGGCATAGTCCCCAAGCCGCTGGATGCAGAACAGGTCGCCGCTTTAGTCGGGCTGATCAAACATCCGCCCGCAGGCGACGACTGCATGGATGCAAGAGGTACGACTCCACGGATGGAGGAGGTAGAGCAATGCATGGAGCAATTGCCGAGAGCAACGCATGGAGCAGTTGCCGAACAGGAGTTCATACTAGACCTTCTGGCCAACCGCGTTCCTGCCGGTGTTGACGAGGCGGCTTATGTTAAGGCGGGATTTCTGGCGGCCGTCGCCAAAGCCGAAGTCAGCTCGCCGATACTGGATGCGGCGCGCGCCACCGAACTGCTGGGCACCATGCTCGGCGGCTATAACATCGCGCCCTTAATCGAACTACTGGATAACCCAATGCTGGCGCCGATTGCGGTCAAGGCGCTTTCTCATACCTTGCTGATATTCGATGCTTTCCATGATGTCCAGGAAAAAGCCGATGCCGGTAACCCGTTCGCCAAGCAGGTGCTAAATGCCTGGGCGGAAGCCGAATGGTTTACCAGCAAACCCAAAGTGCCTGAAAAACTGACAGTGTGCGTGTTCAAGGTAAGCGGCGAAACCAATACCGACGATTTGTCACCGGCTCCCGATGCCTGGTCGCGGCCTGATATTCCGCTGCATGCCAAAGCCATGCTGAAAATGCCGCGTGAGGGCATCACCAACGCCGAACAGCAAATCGCCGAACTCAAGCTCAAAGGTTTCCCGGTGGCTTATGTGGGCGATGTGGTCGGCACCGGCTCTTCGCGTAAATCGGCGACCAATTCGGTGTTATGGTTCATGGGCAATGATATTCCGTACATTCCCAACAAGCGCGAAGGCGGGGTTTGCATCGGCGGCAAGATCGCGCCGATATTCTTCAACACCATGGAAGATTCGGGCGCCCTGCCCTTTGAATGCGATGTCAGCCAGCTGGCGATGGGCGATGTAATCGACATTTATCCCTATCAAGGCTTAGTCAAGCGTCACGCCTGTCCTGAGCCTGTCGAACGGGATAATGATGAGCTGATCTGCACGTTCGAATTGAAAACCGAAGTCATACTGGATGAAGTGCGCGCCGGCGGCCGCATTCCCTTGATTATCGGCCGGGGCTTGACGGATCGCGCGCGTAAGGCTTTGGGACTTTCGGCTTCTACTGTCTTTTGCCGACCGGTTAATGCCAAAGACAGCGGTAAGGGTTATACCCTGGCGCAAAAAATGGTCGGCAAAGCCTGCGGCGTCGCAGGCGTCCGTCCCAACACTTATTGCGAGCCGCACATGACTACTGTAGGCTCTCAGGACACCACCGGCCCCATGACCCGCGACGAATTAAAAGACCTGGCTTGTCTGGGTTTTTCAGCCGACTTGGTGCTGCAATCGTTCTGCCATACTGCGGCCTATCCGAAACCTATCGATGTCACCATGCAGCACACCTTGCCGGATTTTATGATGAATCGCGGCGGCGTGTCGCTACGTCCCGGCGACGGCATTATCCATTCCTGGCTAAACCGGATGCTGTTGCCGGATACGGTCGGCACCGGGGGCGATTCACACACCCGCTTCCCGATCGGCATTTCATTTCCGGCAGGATCGGGTCTGGTGGCGTTTGCCGCAGCCACCGGCGTAATGCCGCTGGATATGCCCGAATCGGTTTTGGTTCGGTTTAAGGGCGAGATGCAGCCGGGCATTACCCTGCGCGATTTGGTCAATGCGATTCCTTATGTGGCGATACAGCGCGGTTTGCTGACCGTTGAAAAGCAAGGCAAGAAGAATGTGTTTTCAGGCCGCATCCTGGAAATCGAAGGCTTGCCGGATTTAAAGGTGGAACAGGCTTTTGAGCTGTCCGATGCCTCGGCGGAGCGTTCCGCCGGCGGCTGCACGGTGCGCTTGAATGAAGCGCCGATCCGTGAGTATCTGAATTCAAATATCACCCTGCTGAAATGGATGATAACCGGAGGTTACGGCGATGTGCGCACCCTGGAACGCCGGATAAAAGCGATGGAAGCATGGCTGGCTAATCCGGTATTGCTTACGCCTGACGCCGATGCGGAATACTATGAAATCATCGACATCAACATGAGCGACATCAAGGAGCCCTTGCTCGCCTGCCCCAATGACCCTGATGACGTAAAAACCCTGTCCGCTGTCGCCGGAACTAAAATCGACGAAGTATTTTTGGGTTCCTGCATGACCAATATCGGGCATTTCCGTGCCGCCGGAAAATTGCTGGAAAAACACCAGGGCGAATTGCCGACCCGCTTGTGGGTGGCGCCGCCCACCAAAATGGATAAAAGCCAACTGACCGAGGAAGGCTATTACAGCACCTTCGATAAAGCCGGCGCGCGCACCGAAATGCCGGGCTGTTCATTATGCATGGGCAACCAGGCGCGGGTCGCTGAAAATTCCACCGTAGTTTCCACCTCGACACGCAACTTTCCCAACCGCCTTGGCAATGGCGCCAATGTGTATTTGTCCTCGGCCGAACTGGCAGCAGTGTGTTCGATTCTGGGTAAAATACCGACTTTTGATGAATATATGCATTATGCAGATCAGATTAACGAGACAGCCGAAGATACTTATCGTTACTTGAACTTTGACCGGATGGCTGGTTATCGGGAAAAGGCTATTAAGAGTGCACAAAGTTAAGCTGAGGTATCGCACAATTTGTATTACCGTCATCCCGGCAGGGAATGCCGGGATCCAGATCACAGGGACGTGCTAGAGTGAGCGTATGGAAAAACAACCTTGTGTTTATATTCTTGCCAGTCGCCCTAATGGGACTATATATATTGGAGTCACATCCAATCTTATCGGGCGTGTCTATCAACACCGTCAGAAATTAATTGCCGGATTTACCCAACGTTACGGCGTACATAATTTGGTCTGGTACGAAGTACATGAACAAATGGAGAGTGCCATCTTGCGGGAAAAACAACTCAAAAACTGGTCTCGCGTGGCAAAAATACGGTTGATCGAATTGACTAATCCCCAGTGGCAAGACTTATGGCCCGATTTAGCATTGCCATCCCTGGCTTCTCGGCAACTGCTCCTGCGTTGCTCTACCTCCTGCATCCATACAAGTCGTGGATCCCGGCATTCCCTGCCGGGATGACGGCAAAATCAACTATGCTGGAAAATCAATATAAAGAACTGGTGGCAGAAGGCCGACTCCACTACGAAGAAAACCAAATTATCGCGTTGGGGCAATTGCAAACCTTGCTGGATAACCTGCTTTCAGCTGTAAGCTATGATCAAAAATCCTCACTACATAAACTCTTCCTACCCAAGCCGGCCAGCTATCAAAGCTTATACATATATGGCAATGTAGGTCGCGGCAAGTCCATGCTGATGGATTTGCTTTTTGACGCCTGCCCGATCAGCCAGAAAAGACGGGTGCATTTTCATGCCTTCATGATGGAAGTTCACAGCTTTATGCACCAATGGCGCAGGCAAAACAATAGCGACGCCATTTCGGCATTGGCCGAACATATCAGGGCATCAGCGCTGCTGCTGTGCTTTGACGAGTTTCATGTCTCCGACATAGCCGACGCGATGATACTGGCGCGACTGTTCGACAAATTGTTCGCATTAGGTATCGTGGTGGTGATCACCTCCAACTGTCACCCCAACGCGCTTTACCGTGACGGCTTGCAGAGAGAATTGTTCCTACCTTTTGTCGGGCTCCTGGAAAAACAAGCCGATATTATTGAACTTGCTGTAAATCAGGATTACCGGCTCAGTCACCTGCACGCTCTAAAATCCGCTTATCATTATCCGCTGGATGAGCAGGCGGCGGGATTTATCAGGCATAGCTATAACGAACTGACTCAGTTTGCCCCCTTTAAACCCGGCTTTCTGGAGGTATTCGGCAGAAAAGTGACTTTGACGGCGGTGCACGGCACTGTCGCGCTTTCGTCTTTTGACGAGCTCTGCATGCAAGCCTTGGGCGCTGCCGATTATCTGGAAATCGGCAGCCGTTTCGACATCGTGATACTGGCCGACATTCCCAAACTGACGATAGAAAGATGTAACGAAGCCAAACGTTTTGTGACCCTGATCGATGCCTTGTACGAGCATAAAGTAAAACTGATCTGCACGGCCGAGGTGCAGGCCTCTGAACTTTATACCGACGGCGAAGGCTCGTTCGAGTTCGAACGGACGGTATCGCGGTTAATCGATATGCAGTCGGAGAATTATTTGCGAAGTGAGCATAAGGGTGGCTGATAGTTTATTTCGGCACATAAAGTTTGCTATCGGTATTGAATGACAGTAGAGTGCGGCCTAACAAATTGTCAGTGCGGCGTTATGCGCAGATCATTGGATCTTGGATCTTGGATATGCACCCTATTTGGTGTTTATTTAACGTTATGCTTGTGAATACCAAGTGACCCAATCGAGATGAATAAAAAACTACTCCTCGTTGATTTTGAAAATGTGCAACAAGTTGATTTATCAAGATTGGATGATAATTTCCAAATAATTATCCTTGTTGGCGCCAATCAAAAGAGTATTCCTATCGAGTTGGTAACCAACGCACAAAAGCTGGGTACTCGCGTAGAATGGCAAAAAGTGGATGGTACGGCTCTAACGCACTTGACTTCTTTATTGCCAGCCAACTTGGACGTGTGGTTGAAAAATCGTCTCAAACTCATTGTATTGTTCTATCAAAAGACAAGGGTTCGACCCTTTGTTAAAGTATTTAAATAAGAATGGACTGAAATGTAAGCGAATCAATAGTCTTCTTGAACTTGAGCCAAAAGCTGCAACTGTAGCCGCGACAGCAGACGAACCAAATTACAAGCGAGTGGTTGAACTTTTAGAGAGAATAGAAAAAAAATCGAGGCCGCGAAAGCTTAATACATTATCACAGCACATATCATCTATGTTTCAGAAAAAAATTTCCGAAACAGATATTGATCGCATTATCGAACTTTTGTTTGTAAATAAACTAATTTCGGAAACAAATAACACTATTACTTACGACTTCTAATCAAAAGCAAAACCTCGTAGGCAGGAATAAGCCGGTTCAAACGACAGCGAGAACATGTGTTTCGGGCCAATCACCTTGAACTCACCGGAAATACCGACTCGCGTTACGCTTGGGTGGCCTTATTCACAACCTAACGTTCATGAAAGCATGGCATCGCTCCGGCAAATGCAAGTGTTTGTGCGGGAATGGGGCTGACTTTCATAGTAAAGCGATAAGGCAGATTCATCGTTTTTCTAATACCCGACAAAAAAACTAAAATTCAATGCCGCTAAGCCCTATGATGCTCACCGATATTTGCAATGCCGTAAAGGCAGGTCGTGTACTGTGGAAAAAACATGCATTGGAACGAATGATGGAACGAGCCATTAGTCGATCTCATGTGAAACAGGCCATTCTGCAAGGCAGCATTATCGAATATTATCCTGACGATTACCCGATTCCCAGCGTATTATTGACTGTGCAACTGCCTAAACCACTGCATGTCGTTGTCGCTTATGATCCAGAAGCCTTACAATGCCATGTCATAACTGCATATCGCCCCGATTTGAAGCATTTTCAAACCGATTTAATTACCCGGAGATTATTATGAAAGATCAACCGTCTCTTTGCCCCATTTGTCACGGCGGCCGTAAACAACCGGGCACGACAACCTTTACCGTTGAACTGGGTTTTGGCATTGTGGTTGTGCGCGATGTACCTGCCCAGGTCTGTGATTTATGCGGCGCCGATTGGCTTGAAGATAGTGTTGCCGAAAAGTTGGAATTGATAGTCGAGCAAGCGCGCATAAAACATCCGATGGTGGAAATTGCAAATTGGCAACCGGAAATTCAAACAGTCTCTTCATAGCTTTGATGGTGCTGACGGTTTGCTGTCGTAACACGTTAGAGTACAAAGTGAAAGCGCCCCACAAACCACGCACTTACCCAGAGGTTAAACACCATGGAACCCAGCTTGCCACAAACTTCATGTTCAGTGTGCAGATTATCCGATCTGTGCCTTCCTTGCGGCCTGCAAATTAGCGAAGTCGAGCGGCTTGCGGGCATTATAAAAAACAAGCGGCCATTACGGACGGACGAATTATTGTATGCGCAGCATGACCAATGCCTCAGTTTATATGCCGTCAAGTCAGGCTCTTTCCGGAGTTTTATAGCCAATTCGGAAGGTATCGAGCAAACCCTGGGGTTTTATCTGCCGGGCGAGTTAATGGGTTTAGATGCGCTATTTCATGGACGCTATAGCAGCACTGTTGTTGCGCTGGAAACTGCTGCTGTCTGCGAACTGCCTTTATCGCGTTTAAATGAGTTATGCGCCGAAATACCCAGCCTTCAATATCAAATGACGCGAATTTTAAGCAAAGAAATTGCATCGGATCATGACCAGATAGTATTGCTTGGACACAACTCGGCTAAAGAAAAAATGGCGACATTTTTGTTAATGTTGTCAAAACGCTACGGCGCGTTGGGCTATTCAAACACCGAATTCAACTTGAGCATGCGCCGTCAAGATATTGCCAATTTTCTAGGGCTTAGTAACGAAACCATCAGCCGCCAACTGACTGCGCTGACTAAAACAGGCGTTATTGCCGTCAAACAACGCGGTATCCAAATTATCGACCTCAATTTGTTGGAGTCTATCGTCGAACCTTGTTACGCACAGCCCTCTGAATCATTGTCAATCGGGCATTGAGTCGATGCCCACGCATTATGGCTACGCAAATCATCAACTCAATCCGCTTGAAAAAGCGCCTATTTGGTAAAGGATTGTATAGAGCTTGTAGAAGCCGGTTTACTAGGGCCCTTACCTGCTTCGCAGGCTGAAAGCATTACCATAGTGACAACTAGCATTAATAAATGGCTAACAATTTTCATAGACTATTCTCGGTTATTAATTTAAACGTACGCCTGTTGCCAACGAATAACTCGGCAGGTAACAGGCCTTCCAACCCTTTTCAGGAGTGGTTATTCTTGCATGAACACTCGAATTCAAGATTGATCGAAATCAAGAACCCATCAAATAGACTGTTTTGCCCCACTTGCGCTCTCGGTTTAAAAAGATGACCTAAAGCGCACGGCACATCATTCGCAAACCTTAAACTTAATCGAAATATAAGTTTTATCTGGTATCGTTAACTTTTTAAACAGCGCTTAATCTCAAACGAGAGGAATGCATGCAACACAAAACACTTATAAGACTCTATACCTCGCTGGCTTTTTCTATGGCCTTAGTCAACTATGCCGAAGCCGCAGGTTGGCAGGATTTGCTTAACGCGGTCAGGAACAGTGGCCGTAGTCATGTGAGCAATTCCGGTACAGCAGTACAGCAGGGCCAACAGGCGATTAGTACTGCCCAGCCTGTACCAGCCGACAGTTTGGCCGAGTTATTGATGCAGCGTACCGGGGTGACCGGAGCTCAGGCTCAAGGGGGCGCAGGCGCTTTGTTTCAGATCGCTAAAAACAAGATGCAGGCAGATTCGTTTGCTCAGCTGGAGCAGTCGGTTCCAGGTATTCCTGGCATGCTGGGAGCTGTTCCGGCCCTACCGCAACAGGGTGGTTTGATGGGGGGCTTGTCTTCAATCGCGGGCACTTCGGGTGGAGCGGCGGGGGATTTGCTCGCTGTAGCTTCCGCTTTTCAGCAGCAGGGCATGTCGCCCGCGATGGTGCAACAATTTATCCCGGTGGTGATCGATTATGTCAAAGCTCATGGCAGCGACGCTTTGGTCAATTCCTTAAGCGCGGCGTTAACCGGGCGTTGATTTAAAATTGGTGTTTATTTCTGGTGTCCTAAGCGTATTTTACTTTAGGACTACGGTATTCCAGACTCATTGCGTATAACTTGACAGCTTTTGATTGTGCATCTACATTTTAATTACGGCATTGACCGCAACTGCAATGGAGATGGACATGGATCTAAGACCAATTAGCGAGCAAGAATCCGACCAATTGAAAGAGTTGCTCGATAGAGCGATAGCCAACAACCAGCTGTTACTACGCATTCAGTCGCTCGATGATGACGGCGCAGAACAATACGATGGGCATGGCTGCTCTGATTACCGATGGCGTACGATTTCGACCGAATCCAGCGGAGAAGAGCCAGTCGATCCGGAAAACGAATCCGGCCCATGGCACGAAATAACGCAGCACGAAGTCCATATTTTTATTCCCAACGAGAATGCGCAGTATTTGGCTGAAAATCACCGAATGCTGCGTATTGCGGCGTGAAAAATGCGCACGGAGGCGCCGGGCGCGGTCAGGGTAGAAAGCCCATCGCAAAGACTGGGGAGTTGATGATGTCACGGCCGATAAGGATGACCGATGAAGAATGGAAGAAGTGCAAACGGCTCGGCGGGGCGGCATGGGTGCGGGCGAAGATCGAGGCAACCAGTGAAACTTAACTTAATCTTAGTCGCTATTAGCCATCTACTTCATTGATTTTTAGTCACCGCTGGCTTTTACTTTAAAAAGACCCTTAAATTCAACAGTCTTTTTTTACGAACACCTTAGTGTGCGGTCCATTAATCAATTATGACCATACATCGCTACGATAAGCCACAGGCAAGTTTTGCTGGTTTTTCGCTACCGAACATCAAGGCTAAATGGAGGTAGATTAAGCGAGTCATCCTTGGCCTCTGGTTTCAGGCACCCAGAGAACAGCAGACAGGATAGCTTGTAGTGAGTCCATGTCGGAACGATGAAAGAGAGGACGTATTAGGAGGTGCCCCACGTTTTTTTCCACGCAGAAACCATCTTGGCTGAAGTCGAGTTAGTTGCCGCGATATTGGGTAGGATTAATAGCGTGTTTTTTCAGCAGCTTGCCCAAGGCTCTGCGCTCTTTTTGCGCAGTATCGGCCGCTTGGGTCACAATGCCTTTAGAGCTGGCTATGAGCCAGGTAAGATAGCTTTTGGCTGGTCGACTGGATGGGAGTCTGTTGAGTCGTCACTCAAGACGCTACGGTCAATGTTTCAAACGAGGTGAAAAATCGGACTGATATTTGAATTGACAGCAAGACAATTATCGACACCGGCCTTTAATGTCATACTGGCTTGACTCATATGCCTGTTAGTTAGCCATCCTGCGACATCGCCTGAACTGACGCAAGACGCTAGCCGGGTGATTTCCCCCAACGGTATTGAGCCCTCTCCGACTTATCCTAAGAGCGATTAACGGATAATCTTCTTATGACAGGACTTGACTTACAAAACCATAAGTTCTGGACTCATTAAAAACTACCCGCCTTTGCCCGCGCTGCCTTTGCTCCTGCAAAATCTTGTTGTATTTCTCGGGCATGGGCTATCAATAACCAGCAGTGTTTTTTCAGGGTGTTATCGGTTGCGGCCAGTAATGCGGATTTTTTGGCCAAATCTTCCGCCAACCGAGGCTTGGATTGTTTTAACCTTAACAAGGCCAATTTATAAAACAAAGTCGCATTTCTGGGCTCAATTCTGACGGCACGTTCAATAGAGGCGGCCGCCGACTCAAGGTCACCGGCCTGACTGGTTTGATCGGCCGCTGAAACTAAGGCGCCTACGGCCGGCGACAACACAACAGTAGCTTCTATGGGTTCGAACGGCGTTAATTCAGAAGGGGCAGGAGGCGGCGGCAACGACGGTTCCAATGCTTCTATGGTAGAAGGTTGTGAAGGCGCCATTGGTTCGGGCATGACTATCGAGAAGTCTTTGAGCGGCTGCGTTTTAACGATGGACTTAGACGGCTTGGGCTTTTGTTGCGGGCCGGGAGCGGGTTTTGGAATACTCGGCAACCCGCCGTAAACGGGAGCAGGAGGCTGGGTACCGTAAAGTCCAGCGCAACCGCTAAGAAAAGACGACAAGGTGCATATTATGACTAAGCGTTTAAGTGACATTGTTTGTTAAAAAAGTTCTATATTGTCGGACTGTTCTTCTTCTTGATGAGCGTTTTTTATCGTCAGCGCTTCATCTACGGACTTACCTTCTACAATGGCGTCGAACATCAGTTTTTCGGACTCCATCGTGTATCGGGCGCGGATTTGAGTCTGAAATTGCCGCCATTCGTCAGGATTGTAAAGACGACCCGGACTTTCCACCAGTTCGGATAAGCCCTTTAGATTTGAAGTGACGTGTTGCAAACATTGCTGCATGCGATCATAAAACTGGAAAGCGATAATGGAGGCCTGGATTTTGTCGGTTGTTTCCGAGCAATAGGCCATTGCTTCATCTCTTGCGTTACAAGATTCAAGTGCGAGCAAATGATTATTAATGGCCTGCATATGTTCAACAATCGAAGTAAACGATTCCGTCAAGGTATTGACCGATAAATCGGCTTCACTCAGCATATCTTCAACTTGAATAGCCGACAGTATGAGCATTTTTGACGTTTCCCTTACTTGGGTCCAATCAAGATCGGGATTGTACGAGTTCGAGTTAGACATGTGTTAATACCCAGTAAAATGGTTCAATAAAGGCTGAACAGGCTTGGTATCGCTATGAGTAGCTTACCTGATGATCATTTATGATAGTTGAAATTATAACAAGTAAAACGCCGGGCGGTATTATTAAAAATAGCATCGCCGTTCTGCATCATGAGCGAATTAAAAAATGCATCTAGGCTTTAAATTGTCGGGCATTTACAATAGCTCTACTTTATAAAGATTTTGTCCGTGATATGATTAAAAACCCCTTGTTGTTATTAATGCTGCTTATTCCTGCATTAATCGCTATTGCTGTTTATTTTCTACCAACCCGGTTACAGCAGGCAGGTATTACGCCACCTGCAACTATTTTCAACCGGTCGGAGGAAACCGTTGCGGTAGAAAAACCTTGCCCAAATGAGCATCCCGAGTGGCGCTTGGCTCAAGTTATCGATGGCGTAACCATCAATGCAGCGCCTTCCTGCGAACCGGACAACCCTTATGACATTGCCGTGGCGGTTAAAGGCACCAACAACGTGTCGATGCAGACCTTGATGCAGACGCATCTGGCTCAGGACGCCTTGACCATGACTGATGATCTGGACAGCGACGGCGATCCAGACATCATTCGCATCAAGCTGGAAGTCGTGGAACTTAACGGCGCGAGTCCCGACGGCGAGTTTCTGATTAACACTTACGACATAGCCCCCGGCATCCAGCCGGGGCTGTGGGTATTCGCGCCCAAAGCCAGCGGCATGGCGCTTAAAAATTTCAACTCTCTAGTCGCCAATCCGCTGCTGCGAGCGCCGTCGCCGACGATTCGGGTTGAACAGGGCGACAAGGTTTATATCACCCTGGAAAACACCCATTATTTACCGCACACCATCCATCTTCATGGCGTAGATCACGCCTTTCAGAAGGCTAATGGCGACGATAACGACGGCATGGAAGAACATCCGGTGTTCCCCGGCAAAAGTCACACCTATGAAATCCAGCCACGTCATGCCGGATCGATGCTTTATCATTGTCACGTACAAACCGCCCAGCATTACATGATGGGCTTGAACGGCCTGTTTATCGTCGAAGAAAACCGGCCTGACAACTGGGTGCAAACCTTTAATATCGGCGCAGGTCAGGTGCGCCATCCTGCGGTTGCAGTGCAAAAATCCTACACACAGGAATACGATTTGTATTACCAGTCCGTCGATAAGAAACTGGCGCAAATTATCCAGAATGCGAACGATCCACGACTTATCGCACACCGGATGAGCCGCGAATACAACATAAGCGAATCGTTTGAAAACTACTTCATGCTGAACGGCCATTCCTTTCCTTATACGCTGAGGGACGCGGTAATCGTCGCCAATGACAATGAAGACATAAAACTGCATGTGGCGAACGCCCAACGTTCCTTAGTGGCTCTTCATATCCACGGCCACAAGGCTACCATCACCGCTTATGACGGCGTTGACCAACCGGCCGGATCGCAGGTAACGCGGGACGTTTTCGACATCGCTCCGGCGCAACGGCTCGACCTGCATCTGCAAACCCGCAACGACGGTTTGCACAGTTATGGCCCCGGCCTGTGGATGTTTCATGACCATGTGCCGACCGGCACCACCACTGACGGCATGGAACCCGGCGGCAACATAGCCATCCTGGCCTACCAGCCTTATCTCGATGAGCAAGGCATGCCGAAAATGCATGATGCCTTGCTCGATCAGGTATTTAACAAAGATTACTATGCCAAAAAACAGGCGGTTTGGGGCCAAGGCGAGTTTGCGCCGCTGCTCGGCGAGGCCGGATTAATTACCCCCGACATTGTCCGCATCATCGTTTTCGGCTTAGCGGCCGGTTTAAGTTTAGGACTGATTATTGTGCTGGCGCTGGTTGTTAAACGGAAACAAAAGCGATGAAATTATTTGTGACACTTCTGCTGATTACGGGCTTGCATGTCCATCCTACAATGGCGGAACCCCTAGCCATGATGCATCACGGCAGCATGATCATGGATGAAAAAGGCATGATCATGAATGCCAACACCGATAATCTACCCAAGGACTGCCCGAAGATTTCCGGCGACGTCAATATCACCATCCATGCCGGTCAGAAACACGCGTTGAAATTTCCCGGTAAGATGTTTGCCTTCGACAACCAAGAATGGGATGTTGCGCCCTGCTCCCGGATCAACATCACCTTTATCAATGATGACCAGATCCGCCATCAGTTAATGATCCACGGCTTGCCGGGCTATTTATACCCGCAGGGCATGTTTCATCTGGAACTCTACGGACAGGGTGAGCTGAAAGCCTCGCTGATCGTGCCCAGCCAGAAAAAAACCTACCTCGTGCATTGCGAATTGGCGCAACACATGGAAAAAGGCATGAAGGCGCAATTAAAAGTCGATGGCGGCGATGGCGATTTATCCAGCATTCCCGGCATCAGCAAGCCTGTCAAAGCCGATAGCTATCCGGTAGACTGGCAGCAATCCACCTGGGGTGTGCTGATCCTTTGTGTATTGATAGGCTGTATCATGCCGTTTTTTGTCATCAAAAATAAATTGTAGGGGCGAACTCATTCACCTAGCCTAGGCGGATAAATCCCCCTACACGGTATATTGACTTAACAACTTTAGAGGGTTCCATGAAACAGTTACTTTTATTCATCGTAGTCGCCATGACGCTGGCTATGTCCCAGAGCGCATCGGCGCGCACGCAGACAACAAAAGACGCATTACAATGCGCCGCTTTCAGCCCTTACGTAGGCAAGCTTAACCCCGATTACGGCGCACATCCGTCCAAAGAGTTAATCGATAAATTGCTGGATAAATTGGTTAAGGAAACATCTTTTCGCTGCATCATGACCTACGGGGTCATCAATGGCCTGGAATATACCTTTGCCGCCGCAAAGGCCCGGCATCTTAAAGTCATTGCGATCATCTGGCTGGATGACGACCTCGCCGTCAATTCGAGATCCATAGCCGGAGGCATCGAGGTTGCAAAAGCCTATCCCGAAACTATCATAAAATTAAGCTGCGGCTCCGAAGTCAGAACCCGTCACGACTATGCCTTCGATGGCGAAATCACCCGTTGCATCGAGAGTCTCCGCAAAGCCCGCGTACCGCAACCGATCACCACCATCGATACCTGGTGGGAATGGTGTAACCGCACTACGCCCTGTCACGCTACCAGTTTTAGCGCGCAAGTCGATTGGATAGGAATCAATGTTTTCCCCTGGTGGGAAAATAAACATTCCGGGATTTTTCCCTGCACTTCGGCCGAAAAAGCGGCTGATTTTCATATTGCACGACTTGAAGATATACGCCGGACATTTCCCGGTAAAGAAGTGATCCTGACTGAATTTGGCTGGCCGAACGGCCCCGAAGGCGGCACTGAAATCAATAAACTTACCAAGCAGCAGTGCGGTGTTGCAGGCAAGAAAAACCAAGCCCTGGTGGTTAAA
>JAYTLW010000252.1:0-4284 GCA_043729025.1 Methylobacter sp. | reverse complement strand
TTGATCGGCAAGGAACTGCGCACCGGCGCCGCCACCGAAAACGGCCGTGAAGCCGTGCTCGGCACGGTGTTCATGCTGATGGGCGAAAACAGCCGCACGGTTTCTCAACTGGCCGGTGACAAACTGGAAGTAATCAACCGCAGTTTGCCGGACGGTGTCAAAGCCACGCCGGTCTATGACCGTCGCGTCCTGGTCGATAAAACCATCGCAACGGTCAAAAACAATCTGCTGGAAGGAGCCCTTCTGGTCATTGCCGTGTTGTTTCTGTTTCTGGGCAATCTGCGCGCCGCTTTGATTACCGCGATGGTGATTCCGTTGGCGATGCTGTTTACGATTACCGGCATGGTCACCCAAGGCGTGAGCGCCAATTTGATGAGTCTTGGCGCGCTGGATTTCGGAATTATTGTCGATGGCGCTGTCGTCATCGTGGAAAACTGTGTCCGCCGCCTGGCGATCGAACAACACCGCATGCAGCGGCCATTGTCATTGACCGAACGGCTCGATACGGTGTTCAGCGCCTCCCAGGAGGCAAGGCGAGCGTTACTGTTCGGTCAGACCATTATTATGACCGTGTATTTGCCGATATTCACGTTGTCCGGCGTCGAAGGCAAAATGTTTCACCCCATGGCGTTTACCGTTGTGGCCGCCTTGTTGGGCGCAATGTTGCTTTCTATCACCTTTATCCCCGCCGCGCTCGCGATCTTTATCGGCGAACGGGTTAGCGAAAAGGAAAATCCAGTGATGCGTTTCGCACATAAAATATACCGGCCGCTGTTGGATCGGGCATTGGCTAATGTTCCGGTGGTTTTGACGGGCGCTGCTGTGCTGGTTGCTCTGAGTTTGCTGTTGTCCACGCGCATGGGATCGGAATTCATTCCCACGCTGGATGAAGGCGATATCGCCCTGCATGCGTTGCGCATTCCGGGAACCAGTTTATCGCAGGCGGTTGAGATGCAGCATACGCTGGAGAAAAAAATTACCGCATTTCCTGAAGTTGAACGCGTGTTCGCCAAGATGGGCACGGCCGAGATTGCGACCGACCCGATGCCGCCCAGCGTGGCAGACAATTTAATTATGCTGAAGGAACGCTCTGAATGGCCCGATCCCGGCCGTTCCAAGGCCGACCTGGTGAAGGCGCTGGAACAGGCGGTCAAGGAGGTGCCTGGCAACAACTATGAATTTACGCAGCCGATCAAAATGCGCTTTAACGAGCTGATAGCCGGCGTTCGGGCTGATGTCGCAGTCAAGGTTTTTGGCGACGATCTTGATAAGCTGCTGGAAATAGCCGAAGAGATGAGCAAGGTTCTGGAAAAGGTACCGGGGGCTTCGGATGTCAAAGTCGAACAGGCGACCGGGTTGCCGTTATTGACCGTGCAGATGAAACGGGACATGCTGGCGCGTTTCGGCTTAAATACCGCGGATGTTCAGGCGGCGGTTCAGGCGGCGATGGGCGGGGCCAAGGCCGGCGAGATTTTTGAAGGCGACCGGCGTTTCGATCTGTTGGTACGCCTGCCGGAAAATCTGCGTAGCGACCCTGATGCAATGCGGCAAATCCCCATTCCGTTGCCTGCTCAGCAACAGGCTTCGATGCAACAAGCCTTTATTTTGCTCGGCACGGTAGCGGACTTTGAATTGACTCAGGGGCCTAATCAAATCAGCCGCGAAAATGGTAAAAGGCGGATTGTTCTGACAGCTAATGTACGTGGCCGGGATTTAGGCTCCTTCGTGGCGGAAGCCCAAGAAAAACTGCGCTCCGAGGTCGAGATACCAGCCGGGTACTGGATTGCGTGGGGTGGCCAATTCGAGCAAATGATCGCCGCCGCCGAGCGGCTGCAAATCGTTGTGCCCGTGGCGTTGCTGATCATTTTTCTATTGCTGTACGCCACTTTCGGTAATGTCCGGGACGGCCTTTTGGTATTCACCGGCGTGCCGTTCGCACTGACCGGCGGTATCGTTGCGCTGTGGCTGCGGGATATTCCCCTGTCGATTTCAGCAGCCGTCGGTTTTATTGCGCTTTCCGGCGTGGCCGTGCTCAATGGCCTGGTGTTGATTATGTTTATCAATAAATTGCGCCAGGACGGTTTAGCGCTCGAGCAGGCGGTACGAGAGGGCGCGATGGTTCGGCTAAGACCGGTATTGATGACCGCGCTTGTGGCTTCATTCGGTTTTATACCGATGGCTTTGGCAACCGGCACCGGCGCGGAGGTGCAACGGCCTCTGGCAACGGTGGTCATCGGCGGTATACTGTCATCGACGCTGCTGACCCTGCTGGTGCTGCCGGTTCTTTACCGGTTGGCCTATCAACTTAAACGTCCGGACAGATTGCAGCCGACTGCGCCTGGGGGCGGTTCATGACACGGGCCGAGGCGTTTTGGAGCAAAGTCGTGTAGGGTGGGCAACGCTTTTCTGCCCACCTTTTATCGCTTGGCTCTATTTTTATTACCGATTTTGTTTAAATTATTCGGCTTACCCAAGGAGATTGAGCAATGAGCTGCAAAGAGTATCTGGTTACCCTCAACATTCCCCCCGGTCTTGAAGAAATGATGGTCGACAGCCTGTTAATGCTGGAAACGGAACATGGCTTCAGCAGTTTTCAGGTTAATGCTCATCACCATGATAACAAAGGGTTATCGCTAGCTGAACAAGTGACCGGCCGTCAGAAACGAGTCCGCTTTCAGATGTATGTGCCGGTACAGGAATTACCAGCGTTGTTGGAGCAATTACGCCAGGAGTTTTCCGGCTCAGGTATTCAATACTGGGTGTTGCCGGTGATTGAAAATGGGGTTATTTAAGGAGCTATGTGGAATTGAGTGGGTAAATATACCCGAGTTTGACTGATATATTTTTAGTTCTACTTTGTCAAATTATACGCTGGCTCGTCATACCCGCCGGGAGCAAGTAGCCCGGATGATGCTTTGCGGAATCCAGGGCAAATGTGGCTCCGATTATCCCGGATTCCACTGCGTTTCATCCGGCCTGCTAGCTAGCTTTTTTGAATTTCGATCAATTCAAGTTTCTGCTTTTCCAAAGACATGAGTTTTCTCTTAAGGCTGTTTATTTCTTTGTTAATTTTTTGCAACTTAAATTTTATCTCTTGTTCTTCTATACCTTTGGCTCCGCGCAGCTCTAGGGCTAATGATTCAACTTCCATTCGAAGTAGTCTAAAATATGGATTCCCATGAGCAACGTTTTGCCGATATTGTAATTTGCCCATGTTCATCGCCTCAAACACTTCATCTTCTGTAAGACAAAACTCCTTACATGCATTTTTATGGCTTAATGTTGCGCCTTGTTTTTGCCACTGAGATTCTGACATTTTCAACTATCCTGATTTATTGAGCCAATCGTAGAGCCAAGGAACGAGCTCGGAAGTGGCTATGAAAGAATTTAAAATGCCAGCTTGCCCTAAAAGCCGCTTCCGGCATTTTTTTGAAAAATGATCAGCAACTAGCCCGAATGAACCAACCCGGAATGCAGGAGAGCTCATGCCACGATTTCCCGTATTTCCTTTTACTCCAAACGGGCTACTTGCTACTTGCTGATAGGTAGCAATCAAGTCGAGTGCAACTCTTCTCGTATCACCTCGCGCAACGCCTCTTTCACACTATCGGCCTCCAATGCCCTGCGTAAGGTCTCATTGATGAGCGTTTGGTATCCGCGTCCGCCCGCTTTGGCTTTGTATGCCTGCACCACCGCTTCATCCAGCATGATGGTGATGCGCTGCTTGCATAAACCCAATTCCGGCAATACCTCGGCCAGTGGCCGCAACTCGGAAAATTCAGCAACGGTCAATTCCGGGCTATCCTCATCCGGCACATCCGCCAAAGGCGCAGCATCTACCGCAGCCCAGTCGATTTCAGAGGGTCTGGTTTTTAAATTTCGTTTGCTCACGTCGATTCGCCTTTCTAAAAGAAATAATATGGATATGGTCGGCGGCGGGTACGCAAAACACCACCACCATCAAGCGCCCATCTATCGCGTTATAGCCGATAAAACGCCGCTCCGGGTACGCCTTGCGGGTATCTTCACGCACCCGCATACCGCTATTAAACATCACCTTGGCCGCCAACAACGGCAGGCTCCGGTCACGGATATTGGTGTCGTTTTTAATGGGGTTGCAGGTAAATTCCATAAATCACATCATGCATATAAAAGTATGTATTTGCAAGCTTGTTTGACAACACATGCCTGCTTGGCTTAGGCGATTTCCGGCGAATAATTTACCCACAAGCTGGTCTTTTTGTCCCTTTTCCGCGTTGTAAAAAGGGTTGCATAGCTCGCTAT
>JAYTLW010000251.1:0-2942 GCA_043729025.1 Methylobacter sp. | reverse complement strand
AGCGGCTTTAGCCGCGATAATCGCGGCTAAAGCCGCTCCTACAGCTAATACAGGGCATCAATGTTTACAGGCATTATCTTGGCAGTGGGCAAAATTTCGGCTATCGAGCATAAATCCGGCGATTGCCGATTGACCGTGGCGACCGGAAAATTAGCGCTGCATGAAGTTGCGTTGGGCGACAGCATTGCCGTCAACGGCGTGTGTCTGACCGCCGTGGAATTGGGGCCAGACTACTTTCGTGCCGATGTGTCCAATGAAACCTTGTCCCGGACTATTTTAAAAGCTGCGACTGTCGGTATGCCGGTTAATCTGGAACTGGCTGTAACGCCGTCCACCCGGCTGGGCGGTCATATCGTCAGCGGCCATGTCGATGGTGTCGGTGAGGTGACGGAAAAAAAACCGGACGGGCGTTCTGTACGCTTTACATTTAAAGCGCCCGAAGCCATAGCTAAATACATCGCAGAAAAAGGCTCTATCTGCATCAACGGCATCAGTCTGACTGTCAATGAAGTCGATGGCGCCAAGTTTTGCGTTAATATCGTGCCGCATACGCTGAAAGAAACGACCTTGGGCGATGCGGAGGTCGGAACTAAAGTCAATCTGGAAGTGGATGTGCTGGCTCGCTATATAGAAAGGTTAATGCAGGGCGATGCCGCAGCTAAAAATGGCGGCGGCATCACCGAGGCATTCTTGCAAGAAAGCGGTTTTTTAGGCTAAGTCCCAAGGCACTATGAATACTATCGAAGAAATTATAGAAGATTTACGCCTAGGCAAAATGGTCATCATTATGGATGACGAAGACCGCGAGAATGAAGGCGATCTGGTTATGGCGGCCTCATTCACGCGTCCCGAAGATGTGAATTTTATGGCGCGTTACGGCCGCGGCCTGATTTGCTTGACCTTGACCGGTGAGCGTTGTCAGCAATTGCGTCTGCCGTTGATGGTTAATGAAAACAAAACCGCCCATTCGACCAATTTTACTGTATCCATCGAGGCGGCAACCGGCGTCACCACCGGCATTTCGGCGGCTGATCGGGCGCGCACCATTCAATGCGCAGTTGCAATTGACGCCAAGGCCGACGATCTAGTGCAGCCGGGGCATATATTCCCGTTGATGGCACAGTCCGGCGGAGTATTAAACCGCTCGGGACACACCGAAGCGGGCTGCGATTTAGCCCGGTTGGCAGGCGTAGAACCGGCGGCGGTTATTGTCGAGATACTCAATGAAGACGGGTCGATGGCAAGACGGCCTGATCTGGAAGTATTTGCCCGGCAGCACGATCTTAAAATAGGCACAATCGCCGATTTGATCCATTACCGCATTCAGCACGAAAATACCTTGGAACGCATCAGCGAGTGCGCTTATCCTACCGAGTTCGGCGATTTCAGGCTTTACGCTTATCAGGATAGCAGTGACAATAACCTGCATCTGGCGCTGGTCATGGGCCAGGTTGCAGGTGACGAACCGATTTTGGTCAGGGTACATGCGCGGAATTTATTGGATGATGTGTTCTCCTCCAAGCGTAGCGATTGCAGTGTTTCGCTTAGAACCGCGATGCAAAAAATAGCCGAGGAAGGGCGCGGGGTGTTGGTGCTGATCAGGCAAAGCGAGAACAATAAGTCGCTGGCGGAATTGATCCATCACTATCAGCTGGAAGATCACGGCATTATGAACCCCCCTCAGTCCGCCGCCGCCGCAGATTGGCGCACCACAGGCACCGGCGCCAGAATACTGGCCGACCTGGGGGTTCATAAACTGAAGGTTTTAGGCACCCAGAAAAAATATGTCGCATTGTCCGGGTTTGATTTGGAAGTCGCCGAGCATGTGGGTTGAACGAGGCGACTTTAACCCAACCATATTATCTGTTAATCACACGAGAGAAACATCATGTCAACATTAACAAGCTTTGAAGGAAACTTACTCGTTCAAGGCGGAAAATTCTGTATCGTAGCTTCCCGTTTCAACAGCTTCATCGTCGAACAGCTGGAGGCCGGCGCCATCGATGCATTGCTGCGCCACGGCGCGGATAGAGCCGATATTCATCTGGTTAAGGCGCCCGGCGCGTTCGAGTTGCCGATGGTGGTGCAACGCGTGGCGGCGGCTAAAAAATACGATGCGATTATCGCCTTAGGCGCGGTGATACGCGGCGGCACACCGCATTTTGAATATGTCGCCGGTGAATGCGTTAAAGGCTTAGCGCAGGTTTCACTGCAATATCAGGTGCCGGTCAGTTTCGGCGTGTTGACCGTAGACAGCATCGAACAGGCGATAGAGCGTGCGGGCACCAAAGCCGGTAACAAGGGCGCGGAAGCGGCGCTGTCCGCCATTGAAATGGTGAATTTATTTAAAAACCTGGAAATCTGATGAGCCAAGCTAGAACCAATGCCCGCAAAGCGGCTGTGCAGGCCTTGTATCAATGGCAAGTAACCGGTCAGGATCTTAGCGAGATAGAACGGCAGTTTCTGGAAGAAGAACGCTTGAAAGACGCGCAGAAAAGTTATTTTGTCGAGTTGTTTTACGGCGTGCCTAAACATTTGGATGCTATAGATCTGGCACTTTCGGAATTTGTCGATCGCCCTGTTGATGCTATTGATCCGGTCGAACGGGCGATATTAAGAATCGGCGTTTACGAGTTGTTGCATCGACTGGATATGCCGTACCGGGTAGTGCTGAACGAAGGCATTAATCTGGCCAAGTACTTTGGTGCGGATGGTAGCCACAAGTATGTTAACGGCATACTGGATAAAATAGCCCAGCAAAAAAGGGCAGTGGAGATTAAGAACAGGGCGCAAGGTTCAAAGTAAAAAAGCTTTATTCACCATGAAGACACGAAGTTTTCTGTTTCGATGACGGGTAGGATTAATAAGATGAATGAGCACTTTTTAACCGAGATTGAAATAAAACAGTTTAAATGTTTTATCGATTTTAAAGCATCAGGTTT
>JAYTLW010000250.1:0-2574 GCA_043729025.1 Methylobacter sp. | reverse complement strand
GTTGAGCTGGGCGGAAAATCCCCGAACATCTTTTTTGAGGATGTCATGGATCAGGAAGATGCGTTCGTCAGCAAATGTATGGAAGGCGCAGTGCTGGCTTTTTTTAATCAGGGTGAAGTGTGCACCTGCCCCTCGCGTCTGTTGGTGCAGGAATCGATCTATGAAAAATTTATCGCAAAAGCCATTGCGCGTTCCAAGGCGATAAAGCGCGGCAACCCCTTGGACACGGAAACCATGGTAGGCGCGCAAGCCTCCAAACAACAGTTTGATAAGATCCTTGGTTATATCCAAATCGGCAAAGAGGAAGGCGCTGAAGTTTTAATGGGTGGTAACGTTGCGTCTGTAGGCGGCGGATTTTCTGAAGGCTATTATATCGAACCGACGATCATGAAAGGCGGCAATAAGATGCGTATTTTTCAGGAAGAAATTTTCGGCCCTGTTATCTCGGTAACCACGTTTAAAGATGAGGCCGAAGCCTTAGCGATTGCCAACGATACCCAGTTCGGCTTAGGGGCTGGTCTTTGGACACGCGATATGAACCGCGCCTACCGTATGGGGCGCGGCATTCAAGCAGGACGGGTCTGGGTCAATTGTTATCATCACTATCCGGCACATGCCGCTTTCGGCGGCTATAAAAAATCGGGCATAGGCCGTGAGAACCATAAAATGATGCTGGATCATTATCAGCAAACCAAAAACATGCTGGTCAGTTACGATATTAACCCTTTAGGATTTTTTTAAGGTGGTTGTAATTTGTCAGGCTAGCCGCACAAGCGAGTTCAACGTATTTTTCTACCGCAAAAAAGGTTTGACGACTGGTCACAACCACGTTTGTCAAGCCTAAGGAATCATTTGTATTACACCAAGGTTATGCTAAAGTTTTTCACAATCATATTATTTATTGTTGGTTTTAGTTTTTAAAAATAAATTGACTATGCGGATTAACAATTCAAGAGGACTCATGTGAATACAGACTTTCGGATTGCACTGATTAGCGATGACCCCTATCACCTGGGCTTATTAAAAGGGTATTGTCATGCGCAGCACTATAGGTTATTTGATATAACACCCGATAAAGTATCAGTTAATGCGATGATTCAAATGCAGCCTGACATAGTGATACTCTCTGGAGGTTTGACTCAAGGGCTTACTCAAAATGCAGATTTTGAGTTGCTACGTGAAATAAGTCTTAGCCATCAAATTCCAGTATGGTATTTGCGCGGCCTTAATAACCCTTCCAGTTTTGAAAAAAAAATAACAGGTTGGTTCGACGCGATTTTAGATGCCCCTCTTGATGTTAATCAACTGGATGACTATCTACACAGCAGGTTCAAATATCATCATCACATTATTCAAGATAAAAGACGTCGTGCCAGGCGGGCTGCAAATGATCGCAGGATGTTGATGATTGATCAGCAATATGCGGCTATCGATACCAACACGGTAGCTAATTACACCACGCCCCAAGATGGAGACGCCGATTGTTTTACGGTCGAACCTTTTCAGATCGATCGGCGTTCCAAATGTGTGCTGCTGAACGGGAAGTCGCTGAATTTGACCCGTAAAGAATTTGAACTTTTCGAGTTGCTGGCTCAACATGTCGACCGTGTGTTTATGACCGATGAGATTATCGATCATGTCTGGCCCGAAAATAGCCGGGTAACCAAATCGGATTTATACCAGTACATGCACTTATTAAGAAAAAAAATTGAAGACGACCCGAATAACCCGCACTGGATTTTGACGGTGAAAGGTTTTGGCTACAAGCTGAATGCGGCGCCTCTTAAAGTGAATTCACCAAGCCTTCAATAATTAAAGTCGAATTCATCTTAGCCCTCGTTTTTACCGGCCAATTTAAATGAAGACACTTTATTACCATCATGCCGATTTTCTTAATCATGACACGGGCGCCGATCATCCTGAATGCGCAGACCGACTCAAGAGCATAGAACTGGCCCTGGCAAAGCCTGAGTACGCAAGCTTAATCAGACTGGCTCCGCCACTCGGTACGGAACAACACATCAGGCTGATTCATCCACAATCCCATATTGACGCCATATTTTCAGCTATTCCCGAACAAGGTAAACACTATCTGGATCAAGACACTGTGCTGTCGCCTGGCTCAGGACTGGCCGCACTTCGCGCCGTCGGCGCTGTGTGTGACGCCGTCGATAAAGTCTTGACCGGCGAAGCTGACAATGCCTTTTGCGCGATACGCCCGCCGGGACATCATGCAGAACCCCTTAAAGCCATGGGCTTTTGCCTGTTTAATAATATAGCCATTGCGGCTAACTATGCGCGTCATCGGTATCAACTCCAACGCATCGCCATTATCGATTTTGACGTCCACCACGGCAACGGCACGCAATCGGCTTTTTACCACCAAGCCAATGTGCTCTATGCGTCCAGCCATGAAATACCGAGCTACCCCGGCACCGGCCATCCGTCAGAAACCGGCGTCGGCAACATCTTCAATGTGCCGCTGGCTGCGGGTGACTCGGGTGTTGAATTCAGACAAAAATACAACCGTATTATTTTACCGGCAGTAAGAAAATTCAAACCCGATTTATTGCT